>NZ_DAMBYD010000008.1:0-210228 GCF_032051575.1 Aminipila sp.
AGCACAAAGTGCTGAACGTTGCCTGGGAAAGTAGGACGTCGCCGGTTTTAAAAAACAGAGAGTGAAAACACTCTCTGTTTTTTAGTATGTAAGAAATATTGATTACAATATTGTGGAATAGTAAAAAAGAAAATTAAATACTGGTGAATGACCAAATACCATACTGTTAATATGTGCAAATTAAAATTTCATTTTTATTATTTGCACATTTTTAATATAATTTTTTATAATCGTTATTTATTAATAATAAGAGGGTAGTGGGAAATAAAATAATAAACTAAAAAAGCTAAGAAAGTGTATTTTAATCTTGTTAAAAAATTAGTAAAAATTGGAATAGTAAATAATTAGTAAAAAACTTTTTTATTATTTCTTCAAGTGATATAGTAGAGGCTTAGAGCAGTTGTAGAAATTTATGTACTAATTCGGAGGAAATATGAGATGAAAGATATGTTTAAGAATATGAAAGTAGGTTCTAAATTAAGATTTATTATTGGCTTGATGTTAGTAATGATGGTGGTAGCTTTAACGATAAGTATCGGTTATTTAGTACAATTACAAAATTCTATTAAGTATGTTGATGAGGAGATGGTTCCTTTAATAACGGAATCGGATAATATTCGAAGAAATGTAGTTATTATTGAAAAAAATTTGTATCAGATGACATTGGTAGATGATAAAACTTTAATAGAAAATTTAAAGCAAGATAATGATAAAAGACAATCAGCAATTTTAACTTCACTTGATGTTTTAGAGAAAAATATAGCTAAAGAGAATTTACAGGGCTTTACTGATGGAATGAAAAGATTAGAGATATTTCAGGGAAAAATAGAAGGGGGTGATATAGGGGATAACTGGGAAACTGCACAGAATACATTGGTAACTCAATATACTCCCTTATGTAAAGAAACTCGAGACAATTTAGAGGACCAAGTGAATCTGGTTATAGAAGATGCGCATAAGCGTGTAGCTGATGACCGTAAAAATTCAAAATTAGCCATATATGCAGTGCTAGGCTTAATCTTTCTAGTAATAGTGTTTAGTTTTGCTGCAACTAAAAAATTAATTAAAAGCATTCTAAATCCATTATTTGAAATTGAAAAAGCAGCAAAAGATATGTCTAATGGAAAATTAGGAACGGTAATTGAATATCAGTCACAAGATGAATTGGGACAACTAGCGGATAGTTTGCGTATTTCCATGCAGACGTTGTCTTCTTATGTGGATGATATAGACAAGATAATGGATAAACTATCTGGTGGAGATTTCGATGTTCATATATCTCAAGCTTTTATCGGGGATTTTGAACACATCGAGAAATCTATCATGAGTTTTGTTGGTCGGATGTCTGATACTATTATGCAAATTAATGAATCAGCAGTTCAAGTTTCATGTGGCTCTGAACAGGTATCTAATGGAGCGCAGGCTTTATCTCAAGGGACTACAGAGCAAGCAAGTGCAGTAGAAGAATTGTCAGCAACAATTATGGAAATTTCAGAACAGATAAAAGAGAATACACACCATGCGGTATCTGCAAATGATAAGGCAGATGTAATGGGATCACAAACTAAACAGAGTAATGAAAAAATGAGCGACATGCTAGATGCTATGAATCAAATAAATAAAAAATCTTCTGAAATCAGCAAAATTATTAAAACTATTGATGACATAGCGTTTCAGACAAATATTTTAGCACTTAATGCAGCTGTTGAGGCAGCTCGTGCGGGAGCAGCGGGAAAAGGCTTTGCAGTCGTGGCTGATGAGGTACGCAACCTGGCAAGCAAAAGTGCCGAAGCTGCCCAAAATACTACAACTTTAATTGAGGATTCCATTCATTCGGTAGAATTAGGCAGTGCACTTGCTGGTGAAACAGCTAATTCACTAGCATCCGTTGTGGAGGGAACTGTAGAAATTACATCAGCTATCAATGAAATAGCGAAAGCATCTGAAGATCAGTCCTTAAAAATACAACAGATTTTAATAGGAATTGAGCAAATCTCAGGAGTTGTTCAAGCAAATGCAGCAACTACTGAAGAAAGTGCTGCAACATCTGAGGAGTTATCTGGGCAGGCACAAATCCTAAAGGATTTAATTTCTAGTTTCCATATAGGCCATAGAACAAACGAAAATTAAAGCAAACAAAAAATAGTAAGTTAAACCGATTAGAATTTAAAAATAGCATCCTTCAAAAGCAGGGTGCTATTTTTATTATGACTAATAGAGTTATTTCGCAGGGATAAAATCCATACCAGAGGTTATTGAGATATTACCGTTTTTATCAATAAAGGCAGCTTCAATTCCATCTATACTTTCAATGAGAGCAGTACCTTTTTTTACACCTAACATAAGGCAGGTAGTACTTAATGCATCGCAATCCACTGACTTGCCAAAATCTGCAACAAGAGTAACTGCCTCTACGTCTGTTTCTGCAGGATACCCTGTTTTTACATCAAGTATATGATGATACAAAACACCATTTTCTTTAAACATTCTTTCGTAAATACCGGAGGTTACAACAGTTTTATTCTTTACCTGAACAGAACCTACAATTTGCCTTCTGCCGGAGAAAGGCTTTTCAACACCTATATTCCATGCTGAACCATCTTTCTTCGTTCCTATAGCAACAATATTGCCTCCTAGATTGACAATAGCACTTTTGACACCTTTATCTACTAAATAATCACTTACACGGTCTGCAATATAACCTTTAGCAATGCCGCCTAAATCAAGTTCTGCATTTGGATCTTCAATCCATACCTTTCCACCAATCTCCTGATTTTGATTTGCACCGCTTACGGATTCTTGCTCTAAATGTATTTTGGTATAGTCAATTGTCTTAGTGGCTTCTAGTATTTCTTGTTCAGACGGAACCTTTGGATTGTCGCTATTAAAATTCCAAAGATTGGAGAGCCTGCCAACCGTTATATCAAATCGGCCTTCTGATAATTGTCCGTAATAGATTCCTTTTTGCACTAAGTCCGCAGTAGATCCAGAGACTAGAACAGGCTTGCCATTACTATGATTGACTTTATATACATCGCTTCCCTCTATTGTTTTGCTTAATTTGCTTTCGTAGGCTTTACATAGAGAGAATGTTTCATCAATCAGTTTCTGCGCATCAGTTTGTTTTATGTCGTCGTAAATGGTTATTGTACAGGTTGTGTTCAGCAGATTATACACGGTATCAGATACAGGCTCCTTTTCCTTTGCGGCACAGGAGGTTTGTGTTATAATAATTGCAGTACAAAGCAGTAAAGCTGTTAGTATTTTTGATATTTTCATAGTTAGTTCGCTCCAATTCTTGCAGGTATATGCGTTAGCGCAGTAAGCATCTGCAAATATTATAAAGATAAGGAATACCTAATGATAAAAAAAGCTGACATTATTTTAGCCATAATATTAATAATTTTTGGTGGAGTTGTCTCCCATATGGCCGCATTTGGAAATACCCAGGGAGATATTGCTCTGATAACTGTAGATGGTAAAGAATTTGGAAGATATTCTTTAGATGAAAACAGAACTATTATAGTAAAACAAAATGACCATATTAATAAGATTACCATAAAAGACGGTACTGTTTCAATGAATTTTTCAGATTGCTCTAATCAAATCTGTGTGCATACTGGCGCAATATCAAGAACTTCGCAAAGTATAGTATGCCTTCCCAACAAAATTATGGTGCAAATCATAGGAAAGGGGGAAGTTGAATATGACGCAATTTCAAACTAGCAGAGATAAAACAAAACGTCTTGCCATTAGTGCCGTATTGGCATCACTGGGACTAATTTTCTCTTATATAGAAGCCATTATACCTTTTTCTGTGGGAATACCTGGTGTGAAGCTGGGAATAGCTAACTTAGTAGTAATTATAGCACTTTATTTTTTTGGAGTTTCCTATGCCTTTTCTATAAACGTAATACGGATACTTGTAGCAGGGTTACTTTTTAATGGGGCTTTTGGTGCGTTGTACTCGCTGGCAGGGGCATGTGTGAGCTTAATGGTTATGATTGTTTTGAAGAAAACAAAATGGTTTAGTGTAGTAGGGGTAAGTATGGCAGGAGGTGTCGCTCATAATATAGGACAGCTTTTAATGGCCGCTGCAATTATATCCAATATCAAGATTTTGTTATATTTTCCGGTGTTGTTATTTTCCGGAATGATTACTGGGATAATCATTGGGATACTAGCTCATATCATCTTAAAAAAGTTAACGATACACTTGTAATAATTTAAGTAACAAGTAAACTATAAAAGGCTCCATCCGCCAAAGATGGAGCCTTTTAGGTTTAAATAATAGGTTTAAAATTCCTTTTTTCTATATATGGACATTGATAAACCCATGGAAAGTAAAAATATAAAAGCACTAACTGCTAAGATTACTAAAAATGATAAGTTACTGCTGAAGAAAGCATCAATTTTATCACCTAGTGAAAACCCATTATCATCAATGGTCATAGAAGCATTTCCATTTCCAACACTCATAACAGTAAATCCACCAAGAAAACCTATAATCATAACAATACCAATCATTATGAAACGGCCTTTCTCCACTCCAAATTTGAATATAGGCGGCAGAGAAATAGAAATCATCAGGGAACCAATTAGCATAGTCACAGCGACAGAAAATAAGCTTTCTACAAAAGGCATATTACCTATTAGTGCATTTACCAGTAATGAAAATATACCGCCAACAACCATTAAAATAAGTGCCATAACGTATTTACCTATAACTAATGTGTTTCTGGAGATAGGCATGGTCAGTGCATATTTTGCAAAACCTGCTCGATCATCAAAGGACAATGCAGTTATTGGAAGCATTGCACAGAAAATCATAATAACGCCTGTTAGAAAACTACTATTTTCAGTCATGATTGAGATGACAAAATATACACTAAAAAACAAAAGCATTGGAAGTATTTGTTTTTTTAAACTCAAAAAATCTTTTAATATTAAACCCCTCATTTTATTTCCCCCTAACACTATAAAGTAAAATTTCTTCAAGGTTTGCAGGATCGATTATAAAATTACCTTGAATTTTTTGTCTTTTCACAAGGGCACTTACACCAAAACTATTACGCTTATATCCATAAATAGCCTCAGGGTTTATTTGAGAAAGCTCTTCCTGAGTGCACTTTAATATTCCAAAGTCAGATAAGATGTCATCTTTAACATCACTTAAAAGAATGCTGCCATTGTTAATAAAGGTAATATAATCGCACACTTTTTCCAAATCACTGGTGATGTGTGAAGAAATAAGTATCGAGTTTTCTTCGTCTTGAATGAAGTCCATAAAAACATCTAAGATTTCATCACGGACTACAGGGTCAAGACCAGACGTAGGCTCATCAAGAATTAGGAGTTTTGCATGATGAGACAAAGCCACCGCGATAGAAAGCTTCATCTTCATTCCTTTAGAATACTCTTTTACCGACTTTTTTTCAGGAAGATTAAAGTACTCTACATAATGATTAAAGGTAGATGTATCCCAGCTGCTGTATATATCTTTCATTATTTTACCAATTTGTAGTAAGTTTAGATTCTCTGGGAAACAGCAATCATCTAGAACTACACCAATCTCTTCTTTTACTGAATTAGGGAGTTTTTGGCTATTGTAGCCTAAAACTGCTATTTCACTAGGCTTCACATTTCTGCCAGGATCAGTACACTTGTCGGAATTTTGAAGACCTAAAATTAATTTGATTAAAGTAGTTTTTCCTGCGCCATTTTCTCCAATTAGGCCCATAATGCTTCCCTTTGGAAGTTTGAGGCTAATGTTATCTAATGTAAAATCTTTATATCTTTTAGTAATATTTGTAACATTTATTGCATATTCCATATATTTTATTCCCCCTTTTGAAGACTTTCCAGCATGGTTATAATGTCAGACAGTTGGATTCCTGACACATATGCAAGATCAAGAATTTCTTGAAGTTTTATCTTTATTTCATGTAGGTGCTGCTCTTTAAGCTGCTGTTCATTTTGTGCTTTTACAAAGCTGCCTTTTCCCGTATAGGATTCAATGAGACCTTCCTTTTCTAGTTCTTCATAGGCGCGCTTTGTTGTTATGACGCTTATTTTTAGCTCTTTAGCCAGAAGCCGCATAGATGGTAATGCATCACCAGCAGCAAGCTCTTTTGTTAAAATTTGATTTTTTATCTGGGTGACAATTTGTTCATAGATTGCCTGGCCACTCGAATTACTTATCACTATGTTCATAAGATACCCCGTAGTTTAATCATATATGATTGATTTACAATATTGTATATACACATTATATACAATATCGCACGAGTGTCAATAGAAAATTATATAAAAAGTAAATAATAAATCCCTGTGAGGCTATCTGCAATTTAACTAATGATTGATTGAACTAATCTTTTCATTTAGGATGTTGTACAAAACGACAAAAAACTTAATAAAAGTTATTGACAAGAAACAAAAATGATGATAATATCACATTATAAATTAAAAAAGTAAACCGTAGACGAGGGAGTAAAGCTGTTAAACGATTTCAAAGCGATTCTGGGGTGGTGAAAGCCAGATAAATGACAGTCACAGCAAATGGGCCTCTGAGGGCAACGTGAAAAGTATTCTGTTATAAATTTTTGACGAAACTTAGTAGCGAAGACGTGAAGCCGGCGTTATGGGCTGAGAGTGTGATGGCACTCGTAGAGAGGATGTGTTTACAAAACGCATCAAACAAGGTGGTACCGCAAGTTAACGCTTGTCCTTGTATATTTGATATACAAGGATGGGTGTTTTTTTTTTACCCACTGAACTTCATCACACAAATTAATACTAATTGTAAAGTCTAAAGACAGAAAGGTGAAGAAAATGAAAAAGAGAGCATTAACAGTATTATTAGTTATAGTATTGACAGTAGCAGCCGTGTTTACGGGCTGCGGTGATAAGAGTACCTCAGGAGAAGGAGATCAGGCCAAAAAGGATTTGCCGACTATAGGAATTGTTCAGATTGTAGAGCATCCGTCACTAGATACGATTCGTGAGAACATTACTGCACAGCTTGAAGAAGAAGGGTTTGTAGACGGAAAAACGGTTACAATAGACTATAAGAATGCACAGGGAGACACAAATAATTTAAAAACTATTTGTCAGTCGTTTACAGCTAACAACGTGGATTTAATTATTGCTATAGCCACACCATCTGCACAGGCAGCATTAGGAGAAACAACAGATATTCCAATTGTTTTTTCAGCTGTAACAGATCCTATAGCAGCTGAACTTGTTGACAGTCTGGAAAAGCCAGGTGGAAATATCACAGGTACTTCTGATGCGGTTTCAGCAACAAAAATTTTAGATTTAGCACTTCAGATAACACCAGATATTAAAAAGATTGGTGCAATTTATAGTACTGGTGAAATAAACTCTGTTTCTGTTATCAAAGAACTTAAGGAATATGCAAAAACAAAAGGAATTGAGGTTGTTGAAGCAACTATTATGAACAGTAGCGAAATTCAGCAGGCAGCCCAGTCCTTAGTTGGTAAAGTTGATGCAGTATTCTCTCCGATAGACAATACCGTGGCTTCATCAATGCCGACTATTGTAGATGTATTAAATAAAGCGAAACTGCCTTACTATGTAGCAGCTGATTCAATGGTAGCAGATGGAGGGTTAGCAACAGATGGTGTAAACTATGAGGCATTGGGAAAGGCAACAGGTACTATGGCCGCAGATGTACTAAAGGGTGCAGACACAGCGACTATGCCAGTACAGATTATGTCAGATACGCAAGTTTATATAAATAAGAAAACAGCAAAAGAAATTGGTATTAAAATCCCTACTAATATAGTAAAAAAAGCTACAGACCTGTCAGAAAAGCAAAAGTAGACATTTATAGGGCGGGACTTTTAATCAGGTATATTTGGAGGACATTATGTTATTGACATTTCCAGCATTTATGGGTTCTTTAGAACAAGGAATGATATATGCAGTATTATCTCTGGGGGTTTTTCTCTCCTTTAGAACACTAAACACCCCCGATTTGACAGTAGATGGCAGCGTTGTAACTGGTGCCGCTGCCTCTGCTGTAGTTTGTAGTATTGGAGGCAATCCTTTTTTAGGATTGCTTTTAGCCTTTATATGTGGATGCGGAGCAGGTGCTGTGACAGCATTATTAAACACTAAGCTAAAAATACAGCCTTTATTAGCCGGTATTCTTGTTATGCTAGGGCTTTATTCTATTAATCTTAGAATTATGGGTAGTAAGCCCAATATATCGCTGATTAGAAGTAATACAATATATAAAATGGCAGAAGATATATTTCAAGAAGAATACGCTGGGTTATTTGTTGGTTTAATTATTTTAGTTATAGTAATTGCAATATTTTATTTTTTCTTAAAGACACGCCTTGGATTTGCCCTTCGTGCTACTGGTGATAATGAAGAGATGGTAAGGGCGTATGCAATTAATAGTGACGGAATGAAAGTTATGGGGTTAGCTTTTTCCAACGGTTTTGTTGCATTGGCAGGTGGAATGCTGGCACAATATCTGTCCTTTGCTGATGTTACAATGGGAACTGGTATGGTGGTTATTGGTCTTGCCTCAGTAATAATAGGCGAAGCAATTTTTGGTACAAAATCACTGTTAAGAAGGTTGGCAGCTGTTTCTTTAGGCGCTATGGTATACCGTTTAATAATTGCACAGGCACTGGCATTTGGCCTTCCAACCAGTGATTTAAAGATAGTATCTGCCATGATAGTTGTAGGTGCATTAGCTATCGGTACTTTTAGCGGAAATTTTCCGTTTAAGCTGGTAGTGGGAAAGAAGGAGGCTGAGTAGTATGTTAAAAGTTCAAAATATGCAAAAGACCTTCGGAAAAGGCACTATTAACGAAAAAGTTGCAATAAATAATTTAAGCCTGCATTTGGAGCCGGGAGATTTTGTTACGGTAATAGGAAGTAATGGCGCGGGTAAATCAACCCTTATGAATTGTATATCTGGTGTGTTCCCTATTGATTCTGGGAAAGTAATTCTGGATGGTAAGGATATAACGGGGCAGCCAGAATTTAAGCGATCAAGAATGATAGGAAGAGTATTTCAAGATCCGCTAAAGGGTACTGCTTTTGATATGACTATTGAAGAAAACCTTTCTATAGCATATAACAAAAACCATTTTCATGGTCTTCAGGCAGGCATAAATAAAAAGCAAAGAGAAATATTTAGAGAAAAATTAGCCTTACTTGATATGGGGCTGGAAGACAGGATGAAGCAGAAGGCAAGACTTTTGTCAGGAGGTCAAAGGCAGGCCTTGACTTTGTTTATGGCGGTCATGTCAAATCCGAAGTTATTGCTTTTAGATGAACACACTGCTGCATTGGATCCTAGTGCAGCGGCTAAGGTATTGGAGCTGACTAATTATTTTTCCAAGGAAGAGAAACTTTGTACTATGATGATTACACACAACATGAAAGCTGCGTTAGAGCATGGGAATAGAACCATTCTTATGAAAGACGGCCGGATTGTTATGGATGTAAGCGGGGAAGAACGCAGGGAAATGACCGTGGAAAAATTGATTGCTCAGTTTGAAATCGATAATGACAGAATGCTGCTGTAAATACCTTAACTGTAGAACATTATTTATAATCCTTCATAGTATATTATGTACCGAATGAATAAGAAGGGGAGATTTTAATGTCAGTTATTCAGCATAAATGTATTAATTCAGATTACCTTGGCTGCCCTAAAGAGCAGACCCACGTTCATGAAACTCTTGGCAGTGTAGAAATTGCAGAACCTAATTCCGACCCTCATAATCACCGTTTTGCAACAGTTACAGGCCAATCGATTCCCGTTTGTGGAAATAATCACATTCATGATCTAAAATTCCGTACTGATTTTTATGAGGAACACTTTCATGAATTTTGTGGAACAACGGGCCCTGCCATTTTTGTAGGCTGTGGCAGACACGTTCATTTTATAGAGTCAGTGACTACTATAGATGAGGGGCATAAACATGCATTTAGAGTAGCAACACTTATAAATAATCCGATTGGAAACTAACCTGATATAGGAACTAATAGGGAAATTTTTTCTCTATCCATTTATAGCGCTTTTAGTAAAAACTAAAAGCGCTAATTTTTTTCATTATTATTTTATTAATGTAAATACTTCCTCCAACGACTTTTTCGCAGGGCTCTTCTGATTTTCCTGAGGAATACCTATAGCAAACATATTTACAAAGTAGTAGCCCTCTTTTTCAAACCCAGCGTATTCTTTAAGCAGCTTCTCTATTTGTGAAGCTGCATAGTTCGCACTTGTAAGCCAGCAGGTACCATATCCTAATTCAATTGCCTTTAGAGTAAGGTTTTCACAGGCTGCACCAACACTTTGCATACCAGGGTTTCTGTATCCCATTAGATCAAGTAAAATCTCCTGCTCTGCACCAATAAGCTTGTATTCATTGTATCCAGATGGCACATATACTGTAGCCATAGTAATAATTATGGCAGGTGCTGTATCTCTCCAAAAAACTGTGAAGTTTTTGCAGAACTTTCTAAAACGATCTGCCTTCTCTTTATCAACTTTGTCCATTTCCAAACAAATAGATTCATTCTTTTCAGAAATAGCATCAGCAATTTTTTGAATAAGGTTCCTATCTTTAATTGCAACAAAGTGCCAGTTCTGAGTGTTCTTCCCAGAAGGAGCAGTTGCTGCAGCTTTGATAATATCTTGTAAATCTGCGTCGGGAATTCCACCTTCTTGATAACGCCTAATACTTTGTCTTTTCTCAATAATAGTTTGTAATTCCATAACTTCCTCCCATAAACAGATGTCTCAACTTGTATACATGCAGTTTAACACTAGTTGGTAAACAATTCAATAGTATTGGAGTATGGCCATTAACCGTGTCATTTTCTTAGATTTCTGTAAGGTGCTTCCAATAACGTACAGGCATAAAGTTTTTCTGACACTTAGGATTCGTACGTTCTTTGATGGCAATGGTCTCAAAATATTTTTTCCAGAGCGCACGATATTCCTTTTCATTTTTAGATAAGCGGGGCAGATTTGATTCCGTGAAATCGGTAATGAACCATTCCCCGCCTTGGGATACGAGAGCTTTGTCACGTTTCTTATCATGAATAATAAAAGGTTCATTTTTATACCTGTCCGTAAAATGTTCTGCAAGAAACTCCAGAACATCATGATCTGGCTCTAAAACGGCATAAAGAACTTCGCCTTCCAAAACAGAAAAACGAAGTAAACCAAATAGCCTGTGAACCTCAAAAGTAACCTTTTTTTCGGCTTTTTCTACAGGAGAAACATAAGGGTTGCCGTGAAGAAGACTTATTTTGGAACCTATTTTAAAGCCTAGTCGTATATAATTTAATAGCAGCATTTCACGGTTATCCACGGTAGAAAGAAATACTCTATATATTCGTTGCAAATCGTAGGGGGATATTTTTTTCCCAATCGCGTCATATACTTTGGTAGCTTTTTCAGCCTCCGATTGAACCTCAATAAATGAATTCAATATACTGGGCTGGTAGTTGTCAGACGTAAAAATACCCGCAGCCTTTTCTTCATAATAATGAAAATAAATACAAGTTAAAAAACCTTCAAAACTTCCATCATATAAGTAATCCACCATTTGACTCTAGTCTCCTTTTAGACGGCACAATATTTTGTGGGGAATCCAGACGGAATGAACCCGGAGAAAACATTGAAATCTGAGTTTCATCGTTAATCGGCAATAAACTACTTTTTATCCCATCAGCCTCTAAGACTTTCCCTTTTATATATTCTGGAATTAAATCTTTTGCGCCATAATATTTGCCGGAGCAGGTTAAAAAGAATCTGGCCCGTTTTAAAACTACGCCCATTTTTTTCAAATCATCATACTTTACAGCTGACACTTTTCTTTGCCGAATTATACGCAGAGCAGAAGTAGTGCCTACGCCTGGTATTCGCAGGAGTTCCTCCATAGAAGCTTTATTTACTTCGATAGGGAAAAGATTTATATTTCTTAAAGCCCAAGTTATCTTAGGATCTAAATCCAAATCAAGATTTGGCTCTGCATCTGTAAACATTTCATCAGCAGTAAAACCATAAAACCGTAAAAGCCAGTCTGCCTGATAAAGACGGTGTTCCCGTGCCAGGGGCGGAGCTGTAAAAACTGAGGGAAGGAGCGGTGAATCACTTATGGGAACATACGCACTAAAATATACCCGTTTCATTTTAAAAGAGCGATACAAACCTTCAGAAGTTTTAACAATCTGCTTGTCCGTTTCCGTTCCTGCACCAATAATCATTTGTGTGGTTTGTCCCGCAGGGGCAAACTTTTCTTTGTATTTGTAACGTGGTTCTTTAATTAGTGCACCACCACTGGCATTTGTCATCTGCCATAAGCTTCCATCTGCAATACCTGTATTAGTCCCTTCAGTCTGCAAAAAATCTTTGCCTTCAGGCTGTAGATAGTTTACAGGATTGTTCAAATTCTGTCCCTTAAACATTGTTCCAGGACCCCTTAGGGATTTCTGCTCAATTAAGGTATTTGTTATTTGTTTCATAGGTGTAAAAATCGCTTTTGCTTTCTTTTGCGGAGCAAGTCGTTGCAAACTATCTTCCGTGGGAAGCTCAATATTTACACTTAGCCGGTCAGCAACCATGCCTATGGCATGGGTTAGTTCCTGTGATACACCAGGAATAATTTTTGCGTGGATATAGCCCGCAAAGCCATGTTCATATCTTAGTATGGAGAGACACCGCAATATTCTTTCTGCAGTATAATCAGGAGATACTTCTACTGCAGAGCTTAAAAATAATCCTTCTATATAGTTACGTCTATAAAATTCCATCGTTAATTCTGCAAGTTCTTCGGGCTCAAAACTAGCTCTTTCTACATCCACACTTCGACGGTTTACGCAATACTGACAATCGTAAACGCATTTATTTGTGAAAAGAACTTTAAGTAAAGATATACATCTGCCATCGGCGGACCAGGAATGACAGATTCCTGCACATGAAGCATTTCCCATACGCCCAACATTTTTTCGTTCAACACCGCTTGTAGAACAGGAAACGTCATACTTTGCACTGTCAGCTAAAACTTTAAGTTTACCCATCAAGGAACTATCCATAGGCTTCCTCCTGATTTTTTTAAAATAGTAGTTCTTAAATTGAAGAACCTTTGTTCTATTATACCACAAGAAGAACTTTTGTTCAATTCATAAATTCTGGCAAATTTGCAAAAGATATAAGATGATTATTCGTAAGTGAGTGTTGAATATGGAGGGAGTAATGAGAAAGGGCAAAACCGCATTAGTTTTAGGTGGAGGAGGCTCCAGAGGCGCCTATGAAATAGGAGTCTGGCAGGCATTAAATGAACTGGGGGTAGAAATAAATATTGTTACCGGTACATCTATAGGTGCAGTCAATGGTGCACTGGTAGCACAGAATGATTTTGAAACAGCTAAAAAAAACTGGAAGGAACTTGAAGAAGGTACCATAACTGAGCTGACAGAAAAAAATCAATTACGTAACATTTTAGAGAAAAACCTCAGTGAAGAAGCAATTCGTTCCAGTTTAACTGAATACGGCATAGTTACTGTGGAGTTTCCAAGCTTTAAATCCCACTGTATGTTTATAGAAGAAATCCCAAAGGGTGAACTAATTGATTATATTTTAGCAAGTTCAGCATGTTTTCCGATGATAAATCCTTATGAAATTAATGATAAAAAATTTATAGACGGGGCTTATTTTGATAATATACCTGTTGAAATGGCATTAAAAAAGGGAGCCAAAAACGTTATAGTGGTAGACCTGGATTCAATAGGAATAGAAAGAAAAGACGCCTATACAGAAGCCCAATTCCTGAAGGTTATTTCCTGTAGATGGTCTTTGGGTAGCTGCGCTGCATTTGACCCAAAGAATACAAAAAGATTAATTCGATTAGGATATTTGGATACAATGAAAGGGTTCAATGTTTTTTCAGGCCAAAAGTATACGTTTATTAAAGGAGAATTTACAAAGCGGGGGCTTGCAGAAGCAGATGCGGCAGCAGCAATTTTTGAACTGGATCCAACCGTGATTTATAGCAAAGAAATACTTGATAAAAAGTTAATGGAGGCTTTCAAAGAAGAGAAAAGGAAAACTTGGCTGGAAGGGCTTAAATCAAAATTAAAGAAAGTAGTTACAAATAAACCGGCGACATTACTGGAAGAAGAAATTTTAGCCAAAAGGTATATAGAAAAGAATGGGTTAATGTGGTAAACTACGTGTATACTAGTAATGTAAAATGGAAAGATATATTTAAGGACTATAAAAGTAGATAAAAGGAATGGTGACAATCTATGAGAAAAACAAAAATAATTTGCACGCTTGGACCTTCAACAATGGAAGACGATATTTTAAGACAACTTATGCTTGAGGGTATGAACGCAGCAAGGTTAAACTTCTCACACGGGGATCACGAACAGCATGCTAAAACGTTGAACAGAATAAGAAAAATGAGGGACGAATTAGGGCTTCCTGTGGCTACAATTTTAGATACAAAGGGACCGGAGATTCGTGTTCGTAAATTTGAAAATGACAAGATTGTTTTAGAGCAAGGACAGAAATTCACTCTGACCACTAGAGAGATTACAGGAAATCAGGATATAGCAAGCATTACATATCTTGATTTGCCAAAGGATATTCATGCAGGTATGAAGATTCTCATAGATGATGGGCTTATTGAACTTAACGTACTTGAAACTGGAGAAACAGATATAGTATGTGAGGTTGAGAATGGAGGAACGGTATCCAATAATAAAGGCGTAAATGTGCCAAATTCTAACCTTTCAATGCCTTTCATAAGCTCCAAAGATTATGAGGACATATTATTTGGAATCGAGCAAAATGTTGATTTTATTGCAGCTTCTTTTGTCAGAACACCAGAGGATGTTCTGGCTATTAAGGAAATTTTAAAGAAGAGGGACTGTAGTACCATCAAACTTATTGCAAAAATAGAAAACATGCAGGGCGTAGAAAATATAGATGAGATTATTGAAGTTTCTGATGGTGTAATGGTTGCAAGAGGCGATATGGGTGTGGAAATTCCGTTAGAGGATGTTCCTGTATTGCAGAAAAAGATTATTAAAAAGTGTATATCAGCAGGAAAAGTTGTTATAACTGCAACTCAAATGCTGGATTCCATGATGAAAAATCCAAGACCCACAAGAGCAGAAGCTACAGATGTTGCAAATGCCATATATGATGGGACAAGCGCAATTATGCTTTCAGGTGAAACAGCAGCAGGTTCCTATCCAGTGGAATCTTTGCAGACTATGGTCAAGATTGCAGAACGCGCTGAAGAGGATATTAATTATAGAAGCCGATTTGCTCAGAGCAGAGAGTTTATTAAACCGGATGTTACAACAGCTATTTCACATGCGACTTGTACCACTTCTATGGACTTAGATGCTGCTGCAATTATTACCGTAACAGCTTCAGGCAGAACTGCACATATGATTTCAAAATATAAACCAGACTGTCCGATTATTGGCTGTACAAGCAATGCCAGTGTCTGGAGACAGTTAAATCTTGCATGGGGAGTTGTACCGCTTATCATTCCAGAGTATCAGAATACTCGGGATTTGTTTAATTCAGCTGTGGCAGCAGCTAATAAAGAAGGTTACGTTAAGGATGGTGAAATCGTGGTCTTGACTGCTGGGGTTCCAATTGGAATCACAGGGACCACCAACATTCTAAAGGTTCAGATTGCAGGAGAGTATCACTATTAAAAGGGATATCAGGTAGCGTTTAACTAAAATGCACCTTGTATCGATGATAGTTTAAAAAAGTGTTACTACACAGTTAAAAGCTGATTTCTATTTGTATAGAAGTCAGCTTTTTTAAGATAGTAAAAAATGTCTAAATTTGTCTAAAAATGAGCAAAAATCACATTTTATACAGCGGAGACAACATTTCATACAGAAGGTGTTGATTAAGAGTAGGGAAAATGATATAAACGGAGGGAGTAAGGGGAAATAAACGTCAAAATAAATGTTTATTTAAAATGTTTATTTAAAAGGAGGAAAAGATTATGAGAAGAAAAATCTTAATGATGATGGCCGCATTTGCCATAATGATTTGTTTAGTAGGGGGTGATAGTATCACAGCACATGCTGGTTCTATTAATGAAACTGAACCAAATAATACTAAGTTAGAGGCACAATTAATTAAAGCAAACAATCAAAAACCAAGTGACCTTCCATCAGAAATATTTTCAGAACAAGTTATCAAGGGAACTACAAGTAATGAAGACCAGGATTGGTTTAAGGTATTTTTGACTGCAGGGATAAATTATATGTCTTGCAATGGTGATCCGTATAATTTTAGCATTGAAAATGAAAGTGGCAGTTATTATTTGCAAAACAAATATTGGCATTCTAAGCAAGGTATAACTCCATATAAGTTAACGGTACCTGAATCAGGGTATTATTATGTTAAAATTACAGGTATGACATCTTCCACAAGTAGTTATCTTTTTGCTATAGGCGGACCTACATACGATTTAGGTAAAATAGAAGTTTCTTCTCAAGAGGGCAGTATTACTATGAGGAGCGGTAGAACGCAAACTGCAAACTTTAATATTACTAACAATAATAATCTGCCAGAGAGAGCAATAGTTTATTTTATACGGATGGATGGATTAAAAACCACATCAGCTAAAAATGTCAGCGTATCAAATAGTCAAGGTAATTCAATTTCATTACAGCAATACGTGTGGCAGAAAAATGGGCTTGCAACTTTAAATATGGAAGCTAGAGATAACTGGAGAGCTACTTTTACCTATCATAAAGATACAACTTTTACACCTACTCTAGTACTAAGGTATGTTTATCCAGTAATTGAATAATCTAATGAAACAGAAAGAAGGACACAAATGAACATAAACACGTTAAATCTTTCTTCAAAATCGGCAAATTACAAGAGAGCGATGCATCAAAAAGCTGCATCAGATCTTTTAGGTGTACAGACAAAGGCTAAAGAATCTAGGGTAGATACGTTTACTCGTTCCAAAAGAGAAAATAGCGTAGATTCGTTGGCAGAATCTAAAACTAAAAGGTTAGGCCAAATGGTAGGAAATGACATACTGGATGTATTCAATTTCGGAGAAGTAATACCTTGTACCAATGATGTTTATACCTATAAGGGAGTAAGCTTTACAGAGAAACAAATACCCAAAGTAGACAGCAGCCGATGTAAAGAAATAAAAGCAGAAAATAATGTAGTAACCTTTCAAAAGAATTCTTATTATAAATATACAACAAAGGATGGAATTGCTCATTGCATGGCTACATGTGGAAGCAAATTAAATACTCCTTGGTCAGATGCAATATCTGGAAATGCTGATAATGTAAGCTATATGACAGGACGTTTTTGGCATTTGTTGACGGGAAAAGCATCTGTTTATATTTCGTTGGATTTTTCAGAAGAAGAACAGAAACAGTATTTAGATGATGCGGGAATAAAAAAAGGCTTTTTCACGGTTAATATGGGAGATCGAAGGGGAGAGCATTATTACTCAAATGCAGACGTAGCGATTCAACCTAAATGGCATTATGATGAAAGATATAAAGCCATGACTACAGGAGGATTGCTTATTGATAATCAGCCGGGGGATGTGTTTGTTGTAGACGGAAAAGAATATACCCTAAGTGAAAATCGTACTTTAGATGTCCCATATGGAGCGGATATTTTTGATATTGAATATCCACATATGCGTGAACTAAAAAATAACCAATAAAATATTCAATTATAAAAACAACAATGGTTAGATTTCTTCCCTTGAAAAAATATGATAAAATCTAAAAAAAGAAGGATAGCATATGGACATAAATACGTTAAATGTTTCTTCAAAATCGGTAATAAGAAAATTAGGCAGAAAGAAGGATGAACCATGAAAATAAACACATTAGATCTTCCCTTCAAATCAGTGTACTACAAGAGAGCTATGAGTCAAAAGGCTGCTTCTGCTCTAATAAAAACGCATACAAAGTCAAAAGAATCACGAGTAGATACATTTATTCGTTCCAGTAGAACAAATGGGGAAGACTCTTTATCTAGATCAAATACTAAAATGTTAAACGGAATGGTAGGGAATGACATACTAGATGCACTCAATTTTGGTGACGCGATACCATGTACGAATGATATTTATACCTATAAAGGAGTAAGTTTTACAGAAGAACAAATACCGAAGGTGGATAGCAGTCAATGTGAGGAAATTAAAGCGAAGAATAATGTAGTAACTTTTGAAAAGAATTCTTATTACAAATATACCACCAAAGATGGGAAATCTCATTGTATGGTATCTGGTGAAAATTCTGTAAATACTCCAACGTCGGATGCAATATCTGGCAATACTGATAACGTAAGCCACATGACCAGTTGGTTTTGGGATGTCCTATCAGGAAAAGAGTCAGCTTATATTTCATTACATCATTCAGAGGAAAAACAAAGAGAATACTTAGATGCTGCTGGAGTCAAAAAGGGATTTTTTACTGTAAGCGTTGGAGATAGTAAAGCAGACCACTATTATTCTGGAGGTGATACCACTATTCATCCGAGATGGGAATACGAAGAACAGTATGCTGCAATAACTTCAATGGGAGGTCTTTTTAGTGAGGAAAAGCCTGGAGACGTTTTTGAACTTGATGGGAAAAAATATGTATTGAGTGATAAACATACTCTAGATATTCCATATGGAGCAGATATTTTTAATATCAAATATCCACGTATGCTGAAAAACAAAGCTGATTCAGAAATAAATGCAAAATAACCAAACCCCAAACCGGTCATAAGAAAATTGCACAGAAAGAAGGATGAACCATGAAAATAAACACATTAGATCTTCCCTTCAAATCAGTGTACTACAAGAGAACTATGAGTCAAAAAGCTGCTTCTGCGCTAATAAAAACACATACAAAGGCAAAAGAGTCACGAGTAGATACATTTATTCGTTCCAGTAGAGTAAATAGTGGAGAATCTTTGTCTAAATCAAATACTAAAATGTTAAACGGAATGGTAGGGGATGACATACTAGATGCATTTAATTTTGGTGACGCAATACCATGTACGAATGATATTTATACCTATAAGGGAGTAAGCTTTACAGAAGCACAAATACCAAAAGTAGATAGCAGTCAATGCAAGGAAATTAAAGCGAAGAATAATGTAGTAACTTTTGAAAAAAATTCTTATTATAAATATACGACCAAAGATGGAAAATCTCATTGTATGGCTACTTTTGGAAGTCATTTAAATACCCCTTGGTCAGATGTAATATCTGGGAACGCTGATGATGTAAGCTATATGACAGGACGATTTTGGAATTTATTAACTGGAAAAGCATCTGTTTATACTTCTTTGGACTTTTCGGAAGAAGAGCAGAAACAATATTTAGATAACGCTGGAATTGATAAAGGTTTTTTTACGGTTAATATGGGGGACAGAAAAGCAGACCACTATTATTCTGGGGGTTATACCACTATTCATCCGAGATGGGAATACGAAGAACAGTATGCTGCCATAACTTCAATGGGAGGTCTTTTTAGTGAAGAAAAGCCTGGAGACGTTTTTGAACTTGATGGGAAAAAATATGTTTTGAGTGATAAACATACGCTAGATATTCCATATGGAGCAGATATTTTTAATATCAAATACCCACGTATGCTGTAAAACAATGCAGATTCAGAAATAAACTCATAAATTAATAAAAAATTAAACTAGCAACTTGAAGGTTAAAACATTCGGGTTGCTAGTTCTTTAATGAAAGTCAAAGATGCGTTTTAGGTTAGTAAAACAGAAGTTAGTCTTGCATTCCAGGAGATTTTAATTTTTTTTAGTAAAAGTGAAACATTTTCTACTACTTTTAGGTCTTATATACTGTATGATTGACTAAATGGGAGTATAGAAGATATGATGTTATAGGGAGAATAAAAAGGGGGGAATATGAAAAATTTAATAGAAAAAGTAAAAATAGTTAATTGGGTAATTTCAGGTATATTTATATTTATGGCTTTTTTCCAAGAGAAAAAAGATATGCTTTTATTTGGATTATGTTTTCTCCTTATAAATCAAATAATAAATAATTATAGAACAGAAAAGCACAAAAAACTATTTTATGTGTTTTCTGTAATTTCAATTAGTATTATTGTTTTGGGGATAATAACCTTTATAAAAAATTATATAATTAAATAAAAAAATGCTTGGACTCCAAGCATTTTTTTATTTAATTATTTGTAGCAAGAAATGGAAATCTTTTTTGGTCTCCATCCCTCAATAGTGAAAGTCTGTCCAGCTTGATGTTTTTCTATTTTTACATACTCCATAGTCATTGTTCCTTTTATACCACTATATCCCATGTAACTTCCTATCGCTCCAACTCCAGCGGCAGCCCATGATGCCCAACCTATACCAGGAATAAATTTAGAACCTACTGCAGCTATAGCCTTTTTTTCAAGGTTACCTTCTAACCATTTTGTTACCAATGCCTTAACTGTATCAGTAGACCAAGTAGTAACTCCTATAGTAATAAAAGATACTTTAAAGTCAACAGGATAAGTGTCTCCTACCTTTGCCATAATATTTTACCTCTTTCTTTCTTAAATAATTGAAATAATTATTTGTACTTTAATCGATTGAAAATACATAAATAAAAACGGAATTTAAGAGGTAAGTGTAAACTCAAAATCAAAAATTTTCTTAGTTGGTCTTGCATTCAACTTCAGCTGCTAATTTTGATGTTTTTGAAACGACATGAATTAAACTATGGTCTTATATACTGTGTATCTTTTTCTTAACAGCTTAGATTTAGGTTCCACTAGGATAAAAAAGTAGAGAAAGTTTTAAAATTAATATTTTTATAATAACATTAGGAGATTAATAGGAAATGAGGAATAAAAAATGAGAAAAAATAAACTTACTAAGAGATTAATGGCTTGTGTTGTTTGTGGAACTGTGGCATTAAATTTCAGTCCTGTTTTTGCAACAAATAGCTATTGGTCAGCACAACCAATAAGTGACTTTCTATCAAATAAGATAGATTCGCCAACTGTTTTAAAAGATGAGAAATACACAACATATATAACTAGAGAGGAATTTTCTCAATTAATTGTTGGACTTTATGCAATGTCTAACAACCTTGATAAAGCAAGTATCCCAATAGAAGAAAATCCTTTCACAGACACTACAAATATAGATGTGCAGAGAGCCTATTCTTTGGGAATTATTCAGGGAATAGATAAAAACAAATTTGAACCTCAAAATAATATAACAAGGGAACAGATAGCAACTATTATAGCTAGATTTTTAAATATTAAAGGAATAAATACAAATTCAACAAACAATTTAATTAGTTTCAACGATAAAAACCATATTAGTAATTGGGCGTTTAAATCATTAGCTTATTGTGTAGAAAATCAAATAATACAGGGGTCTGAAAATCAATTACGTCCTAAAGAGCCAACAACCGTAGAACAAGTGATTACTATGCTTGACAGGATAGCAATCAAAAATAACTGGATAACTAAGTCTAAGGATATATACATATATGGATTTTTTCTTCCCAACGATACAAAATTTAAATATAGGTCGGGCAGTCTTAATACATTTTATCTCTATATTGATTGGAATAGCATTAATGACACCCAAAAAATACAAGCGGATTTATACTATATGTTAAATAGGAAATTTAAAAATGATGCAGAAATAGTAAATAGTATTATCAATTATACCATGAAGACAAAAGAATTTATCAATTGGCAACATGGATGCTTTGATATAGAGAATCACTCAATCAATGTAACTGGAGAGAACGGTAGCACCGAAATCTATTTTCAGGATAATACAGATTTAGGAGATATACCTTCAATTCCTATTCCAAAATCGTGACCTCATTTATTTGATTAGACCAAAAAATCAAACTAAATAATGTCGAAAATTGACGAAAAACAAGAAAGCTATTTTGTTGGATTAATGAAGAATAGGGAATATACTAAAAGTATATGACTTAAATATGAGAAATTTGGGGGATATCAAGTGGACTATATTTTTAGACATGCTATAGATAGAAATTTAGATTAATTAATGCCGATTATAGCAATTATGGGAAGTACATAATGTGGCATGTACGTGTAATGGAGAGAATATTCCATTGACAGTTAACTACTTATAAAAAGCAAACACACTTAAAGGTGGATTAACGCCATTTGAAGTATTCTGTATAAAAGCATATCAATCCTTATGATAAAGAAATATAGAGAGAAGAAAAAATTGAAAAAGCAAATCTGTTTTTTATTATTAATTTGTATAGCGGTTTTAATGGGATGTTCTAAGGAAGAAACCTTTGAGGATTTCTTCCCTAAAACTATGGAGAAAATGCACAAAGGGGAAAAGGATTTTTCTTATTCAATTATTTATAAGGAAATGAATGTTGTACATAAAAATGATGCCATTGCAATATTTATAGAGAACAATTCACATGAAGAAAAAATCTTTATTGGGTATTTTGAAAAGGAAAACAATAAATGGAATTGGAAAAGAACAAGGGGAGCAGAGTGGGATTCACGGCTTAACTGGTCTTCGATGAATCAAGTTCCGTATATCTATTCAGGAGCAATTAATGATAATGCAATTTCTGAAGTATATGCAGGTGATGAACTAGCAAAAATAATTGAGGTTGACAGCAATAAAAGGTTTTGGTATGCCATTAGTGATGCCAAAGATGTACAGGTGAAGGTAGTAAAAAACGATGGTACGCAAGAAGTAATAGAACAAATTGATAAAGCATCGATTAAAGCGGAGTATTAGGAATATATGAGCTTCTCATTAGGCTAAAAACACGATATCTTTGCCGCAAATGTGAGTTGCGCATTATATTTTTAGAACTTGTTGAGCAAACTTTTTCAGAATATCAAATTGGAACTCTTTTCACCAGAAATGAAATAGTCCAGTTAATTCACGTTAAGTACGGAATTAATAAAGCAAGTATTATTCCTAGTGGATATTGCTATAATATTACAAATTTAGGAAAACAAGCGGATAAAGAAATGAATAGATTTTATAATTTTGAGTATGTTTCAAGAGGAAAATATAAATACCTTGGAAAAAACTATCCTTATTCAGGAAATGTTTATCATAAACCAAAATGGACAGGTAAAGCAGAAATTGTTGGTGAGTGGAAAAATGGTACATACTTCTTAAAAGAATAACGAGATTAAATATGATGAAAATGAATAACATGAAGAGCTTTTCTCTATTTGAGATTTACAATATACATACAATCTCAAGCAGTTAAAATCGTTTTAATTTCCCATTAGGATAACAACCGAATTTTGGACAAGTAGGCATTATAGCAAATTTGCTAAATAATTGAAAATATAATTTTTTGAAACTAAAATAATTGGAAGGAGGCTCAGGTTATGGAACACCAAGAATTAATGCATTATTGGTATTATTTTTGTTCTCTTTGTTCTCAATTAAATCATACTAAACAGTATGTAGATCATAATACAGTTGATAAAAATGGCAAAAGAGAATTGGCTAATGGAGATACGTTTTCTAACGAATTTCTAAAGATTTTGTTATCATCAGCCTCAGAATTTGAAACAGTAGGCAAATTATTGTGCAAAGAAATTGATCCTAATTTTAATGAAAAGAATAACATAATATCAATATCAGAGATGATTCTTAATCAATATCCAAATATTATCCAGACAACAGTCACTACGGATTTTCAAGATTTGATGCCTTTATCAAAATGGGCAGTTTCAGTTGATTCCAGCGGCCAGAAAAAGATTGTAGGCTTGGATTGGTGGCGTACATATACAAATATTAAACATAAACGATATGCTTATTTTAAGGAAGCAACCTTAAAACATTGTATTAACGCACTTGCTTCCTTACTGGTTATTGAATTGTATCTGGTTATGCATGTTAATAAATCTGTTAGCGATTTATCTACACACGTGTGCGATTATTTTGATTTTAGATATGGTCACGAACAACTTTGGGTGAAGTGTCCACAAAGTCTTCCTGATTTCTAGATTTCCCATTATGTTTATACTGGCAATTAACCATAAAACTATTTTTAAAAATGGTCAAACATTTACAAGCTATGTAGTAGCCAATGATAGTATGGGATTTACCCACAAGCAATTAGCGGAGTATCTCATATAGCAGGGAGGATAAACAAAGAGAACCTTATTTTGAGCAAAAATATATCTTTCCAAAAAATGAAAATTTTGTTAGAATTTTAATATAAAATATATAAAGATTATTTATATTATACGTCAAGGAGAAATTGATAATGGCATTACAGCAAATATATGATTACTTTCATAAATACGATAAAGAAACATATCAAGTAGTTGCTTGCATGGGCAACGAACCTTCTGAGGAGGATATAGTAACTTTTGAAAGATCTGTTGGGATGAACCTGCCACAAGAGTTTAGAGAATTTACTATGTCACCATTAGGGGGACTTTACATGAACGTGAAAGAAGAAGTGTGGCCACAGGCCAAGCAATATGACGTAGGACCTTTCTGGTCTTTTTGCAGAGGAATTATTGTTTATGGTATTGCAAAAGATATACCAGATTTTCTGGATATTCGTGTAAAAACCAAGCAGCTACATGAATTGGGATATAAATCATATGTGCCTTTCTTGTCCATTGTCGGGAATGGTGATGAAATATTCTGCTTCGATAAAAATCAAAATATTGTTTTACTGGACTATTACCAAACAGGAGAAACAGATTCTGTTGAAGGTGTTTTTTCTGATTGTCTGATGAAGCAAATTGAAGAATTAGAAGAGCGTAAAGATAGGAAAGTGCGTGGAGAAGATAAATAGTACTACATACCTCTCATTAAGTTTAATAAAGCAGTATTGTTTAATTGAATGCATGGGAAGTTTTGTATAAACAAAAGAATCATTTAGAGAGGGGGATTATACGAATTAGAAAGTGTGTGCTTAAAAGAAAATTTGAAAGCCTGAATAACACGTATAATTTAGGGCTGGCTAAAAATATTCTTATTAATTAATCATCTATGGAGGAAACAATGAAAATGAAAAACGGCAAATATCTACTTGCTCTTATCTTAATACTACTTTTTAATGTTAATTATTGCTTTGCAGAAACACAAATATATGATTTTTATAAGCAAGTAAATCTCGTAGTAGGAGAAAATATAGCTACAGTAAACCAGAAAGTGGTAACAATGGATCAAGCAGCTTATCTCAATGGTGGAAGGACAATGGTACCATTTCGCTTTTTAGGCGAGTCTTTGGGTGCAAAGGTTTCTTGGGATGCTAGCACTAAACAAGCTAAATTAAGCCTTTCAGGAGTTGATGTAACAGTAACTGTAGGTTCTTTAAATGGACTGGTTGATGGGAAAATAGTAAAGATGGACGTTCCTGCCGTAAACAAGGGCGGGCGGTTGTTTATTCCTTTACGATTTGTCAGCGAAAACTTAGGAGCCATTGTTAACTACTATGATGAAACAAATGAAATCTCCATACGTTATTCAGATACCTCTAATTGGAAAACCTATGAAGCATCAAATAACATGACTTATAAATATCCAGCAACTTGGTCTATAGGGCCAACTAAGGATGACCAATATACCATAAGTGTTAAATCACCTAATGGTTCAGAGCTCATTACTAGTTATGATGATAGAAAACCAAAAGATCTAATTTCAGAATTTAAAGATCTGTTTTCTGTGGATGGTTGGAAGCTGGAAACTACCTTGCTAGACGACGAAAGTAATATTGATAATGGCTATGAACTTGTATTTTCAATGCAAGAAAAAAATGGAAGTTATTCTTATATTCATGTTTTTGTTGATGTATTAGGAACGGGTAGTAATATTGGAATATGTAAAACTACAGAAGAAACCGACGAGATGGATTGTTTGATTTTTTATCAAATTATGGCTAGTTAAATAGTTATCTGAAGAATATGATAGATACTTGAGTATTTGGAGTGATTTAATAGTGAACTACTCTTTGAATAGTTCACTATTTTTAGATAGCAATAGAAAGGAGTACCCCTGTGGCATATTATGATGAACAATTAAAACTTCTCCATAAGCAAGTTGCACAAAAAAAGCGGACGGAGTCCCAGTTAAAAGAATTGTACGTTCAGCGTCAGGAACTGAGCACTAAAGTTGATGAGTTAAGAAAGAGTATGTGGGACGAGAAGGAAGATGTTGACCGTTTGGAGGGTCACACCTTATCAGCGTTCTTCTATGGCGTCATCGGCAAGATGGATGAAAAACTGGATAAAGAGCGAAAAGAAGCTTACGTAGCCAAAGTCAAATATGACGTTGCCATCCGGGAACTTTCCGCAGTGGATAAGGAAATCCAGTGCAGCGAGGCAGAAATGAACCAGCTGCTTGGATGTGAACAGCAATATGAAAGGACATTGAAGGCAAAGGCAGAGATGATCAAATCTATTGACTCTCAAGAGGCTGTGGAGATATTTGGGGCAGAGGAACACATCTCCTACATGGAAAATCAAAAGAAAGAAATCCGCGAGGCCCTTGATGCCGGTCAAACGGGGCTTGCTATTACCAACAGCATTCTTTCCAGTCTTGACAGTGCAGAAGGCTGGGGTACCTGGGATTTACTCGGCGGCGGACTGATTTCGGATTTGGCAAAGCATAGTCAGCTGGACGAAGCTCAGAAACAGGTTGAGCAGCTACAGGCTGAGTTACGACGTTTTAAAACAGAGCTGACTGATGTGACAATTTATGCAGATATTCAAGTGAATATCGATGGCTTTCTGGGATTTGCAGATTATTTCTTTGACGGCCTGTTTGCTGATTACGCGGTGTTGGATAAAATTAACCAGTCTCAAAATCGGGTGAAGAATATCAAGAGCCAGATTGAACATGTTATAAAACATCTGAATTCTATGCTCAGTTGTATTGATAAAGAGTTGGAGTGTGAGAAACTAAAGCTGAATGATTTAATCGTATTGCATAGATGATAATTGGGAGTATTATGGAAAGGTTAATAAATTTTAAGTTATCTAGTGTTCTTAGTTTTATATATTTGATATTGATTATTTTATTTTCATTTAATAAATACAATGGTTTAATCATTTCGATATTATCAATTTTCTTATTTCCATATTTATTAATTAATTTTAAACATTTAGTGAATGAAAAATATGAAATGTGTATTACAAATTTATTGATAATAATTTTGATTACAGCTCAATTAGCTGATAATTTTATATTTATAATTCAGCTTTTTATTCCCAGCTTAATTACATATACAATGGCGACGATAAAATCTCTATTGGTTATTATAAAGGGTGTTATGTTTCTAATAATTGGCCTTAAGATAATTAAGAAAAAAACAAATATAAAATTAAAACTACTTAAGATAAATTTCATCTTACTTGGTATTTTTTATATAATATTAGGGAGCATTACTCAACTCTCTGTACTTTCATTTTTAGCGCAACTAGGAATAGCACCAAGTGTTTTATTCATAGTATATATTTTTTCATATTTGTTATATATCGTGCTATTATTCTTATTTGTTGCTGCGTTTAGAAATACTAGTCTAAATGGTCTAAATACTTAACTAGGAGATTTATTATTATGGGACGAATTGAATTACGTATAGAAATGCTAATTTTAAAAACCATCCTATCAATAGCGATTGTGATAATGCTATATTATCTAATTTTTGGAATTTCATTTCATATTAATAAATTGCTATTATTCGTAGCTATAATGATAGTATATAGTGTTGTTGGCTATTTTATTATACCCAGGCCAGATTATTCAAATGTTGGTTGGTTAGGAGGACTAATAAATAATCCATTTAGAATCTCTGACAATATAAATAGAATGCTGGTTTTTATTTTGATAATATTAATGCCTGGTAGGATGATTTCTACTACTGTTTTATCGTGGATAGATTTATTCAAAAAAGAGTGATCATTCTCTTGGGTTGAAAAGTGATTGAAGTTTAAATTGAATTTAGAATGATTATAAAGAGGGGTAAAATGATTAAATTGAAAATAACACATATAAAATTTACATCATACATGAAGTTATATTGCATTATGTCAATTTGCTTTGGAATGGTGATTGGATTAATCGGATTTATTATAGGTATTTTAGGTGGACCAGTCTCTGTAAGTATTGGTGAAAGTATTTATACAGGATTTGTAGGGGGGCTTTTGGGATTAATTGTCTTTCCTTTATTTATTGGTATTTTTGGTAATATTATAGGGTTGGTGACCTTTTTACCGTTTCGCTTGTTTATGAAAATAAAAAAAGGAGTTTTCCTTTGTGTTGAATATGAGGATGGCGATATTATAAACAACGATAATAGTATGAAACTAGATGGAAGTGAAGCGAACAATGGGATATAAAGAGTTATAGGAGTACTGTCATGCGAAAATTTGTTTCTGTTATTTTAATCACTACGATTCTTTTTTCCATTTGCGCTTGCGCTAACGTGTCATCTGGTGACAATGAGATCGATAAACATTTTATTAAATCTGTCAATAATTTTTCTTATGATACAGCCCAAGTTCTTTTAAAGGATAAGACAGATAATTTTAATTATTCTCCGGTATCTCTGTATTATGCACTGGCGGTAGCGGGAAGGGGTGCAAGTGGTGAAACGCAACAACAGATTTTTCACTTGTTGAATGTATCATCAGAAAAGAAACTGTCAGCCCAGTGTGGAGAGTTATATAAGCTTCTTTATTCTGACAATAAAATCAGCAAATTAAAGATTGCGAATTCTTTATGGTTGAATGAAAATAAAAAGTTTAATGATTCCTTTGTTTCTAATGCAGAAAATCATTATCATTTGTCTACTTTTTCGGTAGACTTTTCTGATGAGGATACTGAAAAAGCAATGGCTAAGTGGATTTCAGAAAATACAAACGGTACATTAATCCCGAACTTAGAGATTAATCCAACACAGAATCTATCTATTATCAATACAATCTATTTTTGTGATGAATGGACCAATAACTTTAATAAAGAATCTACAAAAAAAGAAGCGTTTCACACAGAAAAAGGGGATGTAAAGGCTGATTTTATGCATAAGACTGACACAATGGATTTTGTCATAGGCGAAAATTATATGCGTTCCTCCCTTGATTTAAAAGGGGATGGGCAAATGGTTTTTATTTTACCAGATGAAGGCGTGACTGTGTCCGATTTGCTTTCTTCTAGACATTCTATGAAGGCATTGTTTGAGGAGGGGAAAGAACATTTTGGTAGTGTAAAATGGGAAATCCCTAAATATAATTTTTATACTCAATGCAGCCTAAAGGATGTATTAAATACCATGGGCATGACAAATGCCTTTGAAGCAAAGGCGGATTTCTCCGGTATCACGCAGGAAAAGACGTCAATATCAGAAGTGTTGCAGCAGACCCAAATTGCTATAGATGAAAACGGAGTAGAAGCTTCGGCATTTACAAAGATAGATATGTATAGTGCAGCACACCCAGAGGAAAGCGCTGAAATGATCTTAAATAGACCTTTTATTTATGGTATTGCTTCCTCTAATGGTACGTTGATATTCGTAGGTGTGTGCAATAACCCATCCGTATAATTTTATTTATTAATTAAAGAAAGGTATTCACATGAAAAGAAAAATAGTAATGATTTTAGGCGTTATATTTATTTTGAGCTGTTGTTTGCTTATAGGGTGTAGTAGAGAAGTTAAAGATAAGTCAGTAACAGTAAATTTTCAGTCGAAAGATTATGTAGGCTCATATACAGGAACATATGAGAATGGAGCACCAAATGGGCAGGGTGAGTTTAAATATAAAAAAGGTGAGAAGTATGTAAACTATAAAGGTAGTTTTAAAGATGGACATTTTTCGGATAAGGGACAACTCGATACAAGCATATTATTAGTTAAGTTTAAAGAAAGTGACGCAGACGGAAACTATAAAGGGGATGTGGTTAATGGCATACCAAATGGAAATGGAACGTTTTTTGCGACAAATAGTGATAACGAAACATATACATATGAAGGAAAATGGAAAAACGGAATTTTTAATGGAAATGGAACTTTAAAGTGGGATGACGATGACTATATGATAGAAATGGGAAATTTTAAAGATGGCACATTTGTGCCAAGTTTTAAAGATATAATTGTATCTTATGGAACTAATGGCAATTTACCATATACGATATCAGATAAAGCAAATACTTTCCTGAAAAATCATTCAGAGTTATTTCCTGCTGAAAGTTACGAAAAAATAGTACCATTTATTAATAATTCTATACAGTATAAGCATTTAAGTAAATCTGCAGAGCAATATGGAGACCAAATTGTAGCTATAGCTGGAAAGGTGCAAGATATATATGAAAATGTGCAAGATGATGATGATGACCAATACACTTTTACGGCCATTTTAGTGAGTGATGATGCACATAATTATTATTACATTTTTTATCCTGGTAAATGCGACGTTTATGAAGGTGATTCTGTAACAATATATGGCATACCTGTTGGCTCAAGTAGCTACGACAATATGGGTGGAGGAACAACTGTAGTTGAGGTTATGGCTGGATGTTATATAAAATAATGGGGGGCAATTATGAGAACTTATCCATGTTATATTAACATAAAAGAATCAGAGGGATATGTATTCACGACAGGTATGGAGTTTAAGACCTTTATTTCGGCTATTCCCAATGAAGTGGAAGGATTTCTTATGCTGAAAGGATCTCCCATAAGTGCAAAATTTGACAGACATACGAGCTTTGAATATATTTCTAAAGATAGTAGTAAAGCTTTTATGGAAGAAGATGTTTATAATTATGGGGACTTTTGCTGGATAGACTTTACAGAAGAAAAGAATCTTAAGAAACTTACAGATGAAAACATTGCGGAACTATTATTTGCAGCGCATTTAAAACGTCCGCTTCGTAGCGCCTTTTTTGATGTACTCGGTAATAAGTATCTCTACCTTTGCCATGACGATGATTATTGGGTGAAGGTATATCTGAAAAATGTTATGGAATATAAGTGTGTAATAGAACAAAAAATCAGGGAGATTTTCATAGGTAGGAAAAAGAGCCTTTCACCAATCCCACCAGATATCTTGAATGAATTATACCAGTATTTCATAGGAGGTGCAGTTTTTGATTTTGAAAATTGTACGGTATCTTCTATTCACACGGGAGTGCGAATTTTCCCGACTAGAGATATTGGTTTTTGTGCAGATGATATTCATAGGGAATTGGACCATCAAAGAAACATTGCAGGGATAGGAAAATATTTAGAATACAACCCTAAAACTAAAAAGTGGTCACTGCTATAAAGAAATCGTGATTTGATGGCTAATTGAAATTGAGGTAATAACGGTTATGGGATTGATATTTAAAAAAGCAACAATTGCAGATATAGAGCTTTTAACTAAAACCAGAATAGAAGTTTTAAGGGCTGCAAATAAATTAGAAGAAATAGTTGATATGTCAATTGTGGAACAGCAATCGTACGAATATTATAAAAGCGCATTAAATGATGGCAGTCATATTGCATATTTGATTTTTGATAAAGAAAAGTTTGCAGGTGCTGGAGGAATTAGTTTTTTTAGAGTGATGCCAACCTATCATAATCCTACTGGAAACAAGGCCTATGTTATGAATATGTATACGGCTCCTGAGTATCGGAGAATGGGGGTAGCATATAAAACCTTGGATTTGCTTGTTACAGCTTCAAAAGAAAAAGGAATCTCACACATAACACTGGAGGCCACAGATATGGGGAGGTCTCTATATGAAAAATATGGATTTACAAAAATGAATGGTGAAATGGAACTTCCAGAAAGGTTTTGACGGTTATGCTTACAGGGATGTATGAACTATCCTTATACAGTTTATCTAGAAAGGTAGTGCCATTATATGATGGGTGTTTTAGAAGTTAATGCTTTAGTTACGGATTAATTTATATAACAGGAGTGAAATTACTTTGAATAGAAGATTTATTAATAGTGTGTTCCTAAATAAAAATATAGATACAAATTCTTATCTTTCTCATTTGCCGATTGTGCAATATCTAAGAGAGGATAAAACTATTTGCTTTGAAAAGGATGTGACATTTTTCGTAGGGGAAAACGGAACTGGAAAATCAACATTGTTGGAAGCAATAGCAGTTGCTTATGGGTTCAATGCTGAAGGAGGAACTAAAAATTTTAGTTTCTCTACGAATAGTACCCATTCTGAACTATGCGATTACTTGACCATATCTAAGTCAAAATACGCAAAAGATGGTTTTTTCCTTCGTGCAGAGAGTTTTTATAATGTAGCAACCAATATTGATGAATTGGATAAAGAATCGTCGTTATTACAAAGTTATGGCGGTATATCATTACATAAACAATCACATGGGGAAAGTTTTCTTTCATTAGTACATAATCGATTTGGAGGAAATGGAGTATATATTCTTGACGAACCTGAGGCAGCACTTTCACCGTCAAGGCTATTAACTTTAATTGCAGAAATAGACCGTTTAGTTAAGAATAATTCCCAATTTATTATTGCAACTCATTCGCCTATACTTATGGCATTTCCAAACGCACAGATTTATCAACTAACAGAAGATGGGATTGAGACCGTTTCATATAAGCAGACAGAACATTATCAGTTAACAAAAAGATTTTTAGAAAATCCAGAACAAATATTACAATATCTATTAGAAGACTGATGAATAACACAGGAGGGCAAATGAACGAATTAAAATATCAACCGCTTAATGAATCTTATGCAAATGATTTATTATCTATTTGGTCAGATGAGGACGTTATTCGGTTTACTAATATAAAAGAACCTTGTACATTACAAGAAATTAAGGAAAGAATCCAGATATTAAAACCCTTTGATGTTTTTGTTGTGAGCAATAGGGAAGGAGTAATTGGAATTATCGGTTGTCCCTGCATTGATAAAACAAAGTCTCAATACGGTGTGTTTTATCAGTTCAGAAAGTCAAGCTGGGGGAAGGGATATGCAACCATGGCAACAGAGTGGCTATTGAATTTTATGAGGGAGAAATATGTGGATGTAACTTTCTACGCAGATGTAGTTGTAGATAATGCTGCCAGTGAAAAAATTCTTAGACACTTTGAATTTGATTGCATTTCTGAAGAAGATGAATTTGAGCGCAATGGAATCAAAATGAAAATACGCAACTATAGATTACTGCAATGTTAATATGTATTGCTTGTGGCAATGATTAGGACTGAGCTACAATGATGCCAACAAGGAGGCATTGATATAATGTTTAATGAAAATTTAAAGACACTCAGAAAAACAAGAGGGCTTTCACAAGAGGAGGTTGCGATTCGACTTAATGTAGTTCGCCAGACAATTTCCAAATGGGAAAAAGGGTTTTCTGTACCTGATGCGGATATGCTGATTAGAATTGCAGAAACTTTTGAAGTATCAGTGAGTGAGCTTTTGGGTTCAAGGCTGGACAATGAAACCGATATTAACATTGTTGAGGAACAGCTATCAAGAATAAACGAGCAACTTGCAATTAAGAACCATCGTACACATCATATTTGGAAAACTATTGCTATTGTTGTCACCGCTATTGTAGCTGTAAATATTATCTTAGTCATACTTAGTGTGGTATCCTATAATAGTATCCTAGCTGATAAAACCGCCGGGGTAGTGACTGAATCATCGGTTCTTGTGCAAGAACAATAGAGTATGTTGTAATGGTTTTATAAAAAAGGGGATTTTACAATAGGGGGTAAACTATGGAAATAAGTGATAGAATAGAATCAGAAACGGAGGAATTCTCAACATGTCCTTATCCGTGGAGACGGTTTTTTGCAAGAATGTTAGACTTGAGTTTATACGGCTTAATTTGGCATGCTTTCACGGCTTTAGTACTTAACTGGAATATACAAAATAATTTCTTTATGAGCTTAGTTAATTCCTTTGTTATGGTTGGAATAATGCTGTTAGTTGAACCATTACTTCTTTCTAAATTTGGAGCTACATTAGGTAAATTCGTGTTTGGACTAATTGTTAGAGATTTAGATGGCAGAAGGCTTACATATAAACAAGGCTGGGTTAGAACATTTGGGGTATTTAGGAAAGGCATGGGATATAACATACCTTTATATGATCTTCTAATAATGGCAAATTGTTACGATGAATGCAAAACACAAAAATGGCTGACATGGGAAAAAAACAGTTTATGTACAATAAAAGATAAAAAGTTTAAACGTATTTTAGTCGGTATTGTCATATTTATTTTGATTTGTGGAATGAATGCTCTTGTTATTTTCCAGGCAGACATGCCATTGCATAAAGGTGATATTACGCCAGAGGAATATTATGAAAATTGTAATGATATTATGTCACAATCAAATGAAGACTATGGCAGGCACTTGAATGAAAAGGGAAAATGGATTCAAAATGCTAAAAAATCAGATGACTTTTTAGCTGAGGTACCACTCCCAAATTATCAATTGACTGTTAAAGATGGAATTGTTACTGGTGTTCGCATAGAACTTGAAACTGATAATGATGTTCGCACCTTTGGATTTTTAAAGCAGAAGGAAGTATCAGTAAAATCATTTTTTGCAGCACAGAAAAAGATGGATTACTTTCAATTGAAGAAAAGTGGTGTTTTAAATAACATAAGCAATAGGTTTGAAAACTATACATTTACACAAGATGGGTTTAAGTTTACCAACCAGGTTGAGTTAAAAGGATACGAAATAAAAGATGACTGGATAGAACATACAGGGCATGACTATTATATTCATATGGTATTTACAGTAGAAAAGTTTTAGTCTTGTATGGTAAGTTTTAAATTAGAAAGGATGGAATTATAATGGTTATTGATGGAAATCCAAAAGAAAAAGAATCTATGAAAGCTTTTCATCAGGGAAATAGAGTGGAAGGTCAGAAATTGCAGGAAGAATTTGTGGCAGAGTTTCGGGAGGAATATAAAGAAAAAGACCATTGCTCGTGTAAAAAAGCTTGCCAATATCATGGGAATTGCAAAGAATGTGTGGCAATCCACAGGGCACATCAGGAGCATCTGCCAAATTGTATGAGGAAAATGGTAAATCAAAAGATTAAGATGCTTTCTGAACTTACCGAGCATACCGTAGCAAATGAAATCGAGCCTCCAAAGGAAGTTTTGAGAAGAGAATAAAAATATAAAAAGTTTACATTTGATGCACCAACAGCAGGAGATTACAGTTTCTATTTACATTGTGCATCTTCTGATTCAATTATAATATAAGGTGTAGTTATAAGATAACTTAAAATAGGGTTATTCTAAACTGAAAATGACCAACAGAGGGAATAATCATTAGTCGGATAATATACATATGAGGTGGTGAATGTGATGAGCGATATCCAAGAACTGGTTCACGGATTAAGAGATAAAAATGCTAAAAATGCATGTCAATGTTTGAAACAGCTTGGGTCTGAAAGTGAAAACACTGATGCTGTTTACGCTTATTTTGATTATTTTGCAGAAATGCTGGATGATATCAATTCATATATTAGGACAAGGGGGATTCTTTTAATTGCTGCCAATGCTAAATGGGATAAAGACTATAAAATAGATGAAGTCATCGATGTTTATTTAAAGCATATCATTGACGATAAGCCGATTACATCCAGACAGTGTATTAAGGCTTTGCCAGTTATAGCTACATACAAGCCAGATTTGATAAATGTTATTTGTGAGGCTTTACGCAAAGCCAATCCACACATTTATAAAAGCAGTATGCAGCCATTGGTTTCCAAAGATATTCAAGAGGCATTAAAAACTATAGAAAAACTTTAGGTATAGGAGGTAATGTAAATGGGAAACTCATATTTCTCATACAAATTCTGGAAGGAAGGACAATGCAACCCCATTATTTGATTGGGGTAAGTATTATGAGAAGGAAAGGAAAATTTATATGCCCCTTTCAATACAGGTGCACCACTCATTTGTTGATGGAATTCATGTTGGTAGGCTGGTGGATAAGCTGCAGGGATATTTAAATGAGCTATAAAAGGAGAACATAAAATGAAAGTTCATCAGATAAGGATAGATTTTAATGTTACAGAGCAAATTAAACGCTATGTTCTTGTATATTTGTTAGAAGGCCGCCATTGCTATCTGATTGATTCAGGGGTATATGGCAGTGAGGGTATTATTGAAGCGTATTTAGAATCTATTGGAAGAAATACTTCGGAAATAAAAGGAGTTTTTCTGACACATGCTCATCCAGACCATATAGGTACAGCAGCATATTTTAGAGATAAAACGGGTTGTAAGATATATGCAAGTAAGGGTGAAAAGCAATGGATTGAAGACATAAACTTACAGTATGAGCAGCGACCAATTTCCAATTTTTATAACCTTGCTGGAAAATCCACAACAGTAGATGTTATTGTTAAGGATGGAGACGTTCTTGATATCGATGAGGAATTGTCTATTAAGGTAATTGGCACAGCCGGACATTCTATAGATGAAGTATCTTATATGTTTGACCATGTGATTTTTGTCGGGGACAGCATCCCAGTGAAAGGCGATATCCCAATATACGTGGATAAGCAGTTGAGCATTGATAGTTTAGAGAAATTAAGAGATATAGAAAATGCTGAATGTTACTATCCGGCTTGGGACAGAACATATTTGCGTGAAGAAGCTATGGAGAAAATTCAGATGGGGTTAGACATTATCCAGATGCTTGAACAATCAACAAATAAAGTGCTTAAGAAAAATCCAAAATTTAGTTTACTAAATATTGTTCAGTTAGTATGTGAAGATTTAAATATGCCACAATTAATGATGAATCCGTTGTTTGCAAAAACAATACAAAGTCATTTTTAAAATAAATGCTACACTGCGTTGCATTTATGATATGGAGTGTTTCTTGCGTGAAAACTAATGCTTAGATATAGTCAAAGCACATCGAACAATTCGGTGTTTTTTACGGTTAGTATGGGGGACAGAAAAGCAGACCACTATTATTCTGGAGGGGCTACCACTATTCATCCAAGATGGGAATACGAAGAACAATATGCGGCAGATATTTTTAATATCAAATATCCACGTATGCTAAAAAACAAGGCTGATTCACAAATAAACGTAAATAATTAAAAATCAAACTAGCAACTTGAAGGTTAAAATATTCGGGTTGCTAGTTCTTTAATGAAAGTTAAAGATTGGTTTTGGATTACTAGAAGTTAGTCTTGCATCGAGGAGATTTTAATTTTCTTAGTAAAAGTGAAACATTTTCTACTATGTCTAGGTCTTATATACTGTATGATTGAATAAATGGGAGTATAAACGTTATTATGTTATAGGGAGAATAAAAGGGAAAAAAGAGAGGTTGAAAAATGAAAGATTTAATATTATCCGAAAAAGGAAAAAAAGTATTAATTATACTATTAATATTTTCTGTAATATATACTAGCTTTGAATTATATTCAATAAAGAAATTTATATATACAGACTATATCATATATTTTTCTGACACATTACTTTCTTTGAATAAAGAACTTGTTGAAAATAAAGATATGACATCTAATGAGTTTGAAGATATACGTTGTAAATATAGAAACATAGAAATGAAAAATAGTTTTTATTTTGACTATTCAACAAAAGATTATAAATTTAGAAAGCTATATCAAAGAGAATTCTTATATTTAGTGCTTTTGGAAAATAATGATGAATATACAGAAGAACAAATTGATGCAACAAGAAAATTAGTTAGCCAAATAACAAAAGAAACAATGCAGAATAAACATGTTGTAAAAATAAGAGATGGTCAAAACACTGTAAAAATTAATAGGGATATATATTTATTATTTCAAGACATTGATTCAACAATATACGAAACAAGAAAAAAAAATCAACTGTGAAAACAGTTGATTTTTTTCTTGTTGATTACTTTTACGCTCTCGGTTTTCTAGTTACTCTATCTAACTTATAAATATAACCTCTCTCGTCACCATGCCAAGTCCCCACAACGTATTGGGTAACTGTTACAGCACTACACTCACCAGTACTTAATGATTGAAGAACCCCTGTATAAAAATCTTCTACTTCTTCTAACTCAGAACTAGACTCTATCGATACAGCGGCGGAAGCAATACCTACTGGTACACTTGCAAGACCAGCAAGAGTCAAAAGGTAGTTATAACCTGTTTGAGAAAAGCTATTCTGCCTGTTGTTTACTTCAGTGATTAAAGCGGATACCTTTTTCATATCGGCTCTTGAACCTGTAAACTTTACTGTGTATGTTTTTGTTTTATCTGGATAGTTTGGTAATCCCATAATTTTTTTCCTCTTTCTTTCTTTAAAATTAATAAATTAAAATATTTTGTTTGTACTTTAATCGATTGAAAATACATAAATAAAAACGGAATTTAAGAGGTAAGTGTAAACCAAAAATAAAATGTTGAAATTTTTGAAATGAAATAAACTTCCATAAAACCTAGAAGGGAGTTTGTTCATTGTTGTTTTTCATTAAATTATGTGACATTATGGAAGAACAAATGTTTGAATCGCCGAGAAGGGAAAAAAATCAAATGAGATTTTCTTTTATTAAAAGCCTTTTTCATGTAGTAGAGGATATTGGATTTAATGATAATGAAATAGAGGCGGCAGAAAAGAAGTGGGGGATATTGCCTGGAGTCCTTAAGGACTACTATAAGCAACTAGGGAAGCATGACAGAATTAACAAGTCACAGAATTACCTTCGTGAACCAAAATCACTATATGAGTCAGGTAATTATGTCATATTTTATATAGAAAACCAGGGGGCTGCAGAGTGGGGCATAAAAATAGAAGATTTATGTAAAGAAGATCCTCCGGTTTATTGTAGACTGGCAGCGGATAAATATGCATTAGAGACAGATAACCTGATGGAATTCTTTAACGCAATGACCTTGTTTCAGGCTGCCAGTTGGGGCATGACTTACTCCTGCGAAGAGATATATATGATATCCGAGGAACAGGCTGTAAAAATCCGAGGAAAGTATAAAAAACTCCCTTTTGAATTACACCAATGGTGTGAGATGAGTTTTTATGCCAATAACGAAGATGAAGTCATTATGCTTATGATAAATGATGACTATGATCTATTGTATGGTTCAGAGGACGAGGAACATTTTAAGCTGATTGAAGAATTTATAGAGACCATTGAGAAAGACAAATATTAAGTCGTGGATTATTTATATAATATAAAGCCCAGAGATTGGATTATGGACGAAGAAGAAAAGTAAATGGAGGATTTATGGCAATAGCAAATATTAAAGAAATATTCCCTTGTGAAGTAGAAAAAGTATGGAATCTTGTTACTTCACTTGACAATTATGCGTGGAGAAGCGATTTAAGCAAGATAGAAAAACTTATTCCAGAGAAAAAGTTTGTAGAGTATACAAAGGATGGATATGCTACTACTTTTACAATTACAGAAGTTGAACCTATGAAGAGGTATGCGTTTGATATTGAAAATGAAAATATGCAAGGACATTGGGTTGGTTTGTTTTCATATGATAATCAAAAAACAAGGGTTGATTTTACGGAGGATATAACGGTTAAGAAAGTATTGATGAAACCTTTTGTGGGCATATACTTAAGAAAGCAACAAGCAACTTATATGGAAGATTTAAAAAGTGCATTAGGTTATTTAAAGTAAAATAAATTTAGAAGGCGAGGACGTAGGTTAGTTATGATTTACAGTTTCGTCTTTTTTCATATAATAGGAACATTTTTTATTCTTTACAAAAAAGTAATGCAAAACAAAGTGATTTTGTTTATTATAGATAGGTAGTATTTAAAAAATCGAAAAAAGTTATTCTAATCAATAGGTTAACGAAAAGCAAACTACAATTGGGCTATGTTAAAAGCAGATAAATTAATGGAGGAAAAAATAAATGCCTAAAGAAAAAATTATCAATCAAAAAAGTTGGGTTAACCAGTTTTTTAAACTGGACGAATATGGAACTAACGTTAAAACCGAAATCATCGCTGGTATTACTACTTTTGTGGCTTCTGTATATATTCTGGCAGTAGTACCAGGCATGCTTAGTGATGCCGGAATGCCTCACATCAGTGCACTTGCCGCGGTAATTATCAGTACGGCACTTTCAACTATATTGATGGGATTATATGCGAACTTCCCCGTTGTTGTGGCTCCGGGACTGGGATTAAGTGCCTTTTTTGCATACACCATTTGTGGGTCTATGGGTTTAAACTGGCAGACTGCGTTAGGTGCGGTATTTATTTCAGGCATTGTATTTATTATTTTAACCGTAACGAAAGTAAGACAATTAATCATTGACAGTGTCCCAGAATGTTTGAAAATATCCATAGGCGTGGGAATCGGTCTTTTCATTGCCTTTATCGGATTTAAAAACGCTGGAGTGATTGTAGCAGACCCCTCCAACTTCGTGGGATTAGGTGATTTAACAAGTCCGGGAGTTGCTTTATTTTTTATTGGTTTGATTCTAACAAGTTTGTTTTTTGCAAAAGAAATAAAAGGCGGCCTATTGATTGGCATATTACTGACCACAATTATAGGCATGTTTATGGGAATTACAAAGATTCCTACCGGACTAGGGGATCTTTTTTCTATCGTACCTCCTATTCCAGAAGATACCTTTGGAAAGCTCAATATTAGAGAAGCTTTTGAATATGGTATTTTCGCAGTAATTTTTACTATTACTATTGTAGATTTATTTGACAATATCGGAACTCTGATTGGCGTATCTAGAAAGGCTAAACTGATAGGAGAAGACGGTAAAATTAAAAATCTGGATAAGGCTTTAATCTGTGACTCTATTGCAACTACAGTTGGATCTGTGCTAGGAACTTCAACTGTAACTACTTATATTGAGAGTGCAACGGGAGTATCTGAAGGAGGAAGAACAGGACTTACTGCGGTAACCACAGGAGTACTTTACTTGATTACTTTATTTTTTGCGCCGCTTTTCTTATTAATACCTACACAAGCTACTGCTCCTGTTTTAGTTATTGTTGGTATATTAATGCTAAGTGACGTTAAAATGATTAACTTCTCCGATTTTACAGAAGCGCTTCCTTCTTTTTTAACGATTCTGTTAATGCCGTTGACTTTTAGCATCGCACAGGGCATCGCTTTTGGGTTTATAAGCTATGCAGTTATAAAACTTTTCACTGGTAAATGGAAAGAAGTACACCCAGTGATGTATGTTTTAGCAATTTGCTTCGTTGTACATTTTCTGGTTTAAACAGGTTAAGATTTAAAATAAACTAATAACAATGAAGTGAAAGAAGGCGTAGGAATGAACAGAAATATTTCCATTACAATGGCAACTGAGGCAGATGCAGAAGAACTCTTGAAGGTTTACGCTTCCTATGTTACCAATACGGCCATTACTTTTGAATATGAAATACCGTCTGTAGCTGAATTTTCCCAGAGGATTAGAAACATTTTGCAGAGGTATCCCTATATTGTTGCTGTAGAAGATAATCACATTGTTGGCTATGCATATGCCTCGGCATTTAAAGAACGTGCAGCATACAGTTGGGCAGTTGAAACTACTGTGTATCTGAAGCAGGATTCCAGAGGCAAGGGCTTAGGCAGAAAGTTATATGTTGCTTTGGAGGATATCCTTAAGCGTCAGAACATTATCAACTTAAATGCCTGCATTGCATATACAGCTGATGAAGATGCATATCTCGACAATACAAGTTCTGTCTTTCATGAACATTTAGGATATACAAAAGTAGCTCATTTCACCAAATGCGGTTATAAATTCAGCACTTGGTACGATATGATCTGGATGGAAAAGATAATTGGAGAGCATTCTGGCAAGCCTGAACCCTTTATTCCAATAACAAAAATTCAAGCAATAAGTAAAAATATTTTGGATGGGGATAAATAAAATGAGAAAATTTTTATTAGTCAGCGTTCTTCTAATATTAGTGCTGGGGATTAGTGGCTGTAGTATGCAGGAAAAGAGCACAAATAGCATAGAAAATAACCTAAAAGAAATAAACAAGGGGATTGAGCAGTTTTCTGATTTAAAAAATGGCACATTAGAAGTAGAAAGCTCAATGAAATCTGTAAATAATGCTGTAGAAGCAATGGAATCCACAAAAAATACATCTACCCTGACTTTTATTTTAAAGCCGAAGGGATATGACTTTATTGAGGAAACCAAAGTTTTGTATGAAAATACTGGGCAGACTCAATATTCTGCCACAAAGCAGGTACATGGTAAGCTTTTTTTAGGTGTGCCAGTTGAACAATTAACAAAAGACAAGGCGAAGTCCTATGAGTGGCACGATTTAAGCGAGGGAAATAAAAAGCAGTACAAACCAAATGGTGCTTTAAATATGATGGCGGTACCAGCAAAGTGGCTAAGTAATGAAAAATATATTAAAGTAATCACCAAGGAAAAGGATGGTCTACTTACAAAATACACGGTGACAACAAATGATGCATTTGTAAAGTATGCTAAAGAAAATTATCACAGTAAAGACGAAAGCTATACTGTAGTGGAGCACCGCGAAACTTATTGGATTGATAAGGACGGACTTTTAACAAAGCATCAAATGTATGATGAAATTGAGTGGACAATTGACGGAATAGCAGATGACTACATTTCATATATAACAGTAGAATTGACAGGTAGAAATGATAAAGACCTCAAGGAAATTGGTGATAAATAAAAGGGGGTATGACCAATATGATTTTATATCAGTCATTGGAGAAAATAAACCATGAAACACTGCAAAAAGCATTTTTAGAGGCATTTTCGGATTATCAGGTTAAAATCGACTTGCCATTTTGGAAGTTTGAGCAAATGCTTCAAAGAAAAGGGTTTAATCCTAAGATGTCCATAGGAGCCTTTGAGAATGACCGTTTAGTAGGATTTGTCTTAAATGGGTTTAGAATGTGGAATGGAAAAGAAACGGTATATGACATTGGAACTGGTATCATAGGGGAATACAGAAGACAAGGACTAACAAGTGATATGCTTTTACATATTAAAAAGCTGCTTAAAGGCAAACGAGTGGAACAGTATTTACTTGAAGTGCTTAAAGAAAATCAAGCAGCTATCCAGCTTTACCAAAAACAAGGCTTTACGGTGGAGCGAGAGTTTTCATGTTTTCAATTAGATAAAGCTGAATTTATGTCCACCACAACCTGTAAAGTTGAAAAAACAGCTCAGCTTGATTTGGATCAACTCAAAGAATTCTGGGACTTTAAACCTTCATGGCAGAATTTGATTGAATCAATCTGTGCCATTCCGGAAGCCTTTAGCTATTTAGTAGCAAGAGTGGATGAAACAATTGCAGGGTATGGTGTTATAGACAAAAGAACAGGAGACATTCCTCAAATTGCAGTAAATAGAGACTATAGGGGTAGGGGCATAGCAGGAAGTATCCTAACCAAGCTGCTTGAAAACACAGCATCCGAGAACATCAGTGTTATCAATGTGGAGGCCGAATCTAAATCAGTTGAAAAATTCTTAAAAAAGGCTGGATTTGAGTTTGAAGTTGGCCAGTATGAGATGCTTTTGAAATTATAAAATAAAAATTATTTAATTTTCTTGTGATATAATGTGGGTATTACATTACATATAGGGAAAGGGTGTAGATTATGAGTGAAATGATTAAGAGTTATGATGGAATGCCTTTGTTCTTTAATAAAGAGGTTTCAGATAAGGATAAGGCTGTTGTAGTTATTGTACATGGCTTATGTGAACATCAGGGCAGATATGATTATTTAGCTGATACTTTTCATAAAAATGGCATAGGTACATATCGGTTTGACCACAGAGGACACGGAAGATCAGAGGGCGAAAAGTCACATTACGATGATTTTAATGAAATTTTGGATGATACCAATGTAATTGTTGATATGGCTATTGCAGAAAATCCGGACAAGCCTATATTTCTCTTGGGACACAGTATGGGGGGATATGCGGTATCTCTTTATGGAATCAAGTATTCAAATAAAAAATTGAACGGCATTATAACAAGTGGTGCATTAACCAAGGATAATGGGGGACTAATTAAAGGGGTTCCCAAGGGAATGGATTCACATACACAGCTTCCAAATGAACTGGGTACAGGAGTTTGTTCTGTTCAGGAGGTTGTTGAATGGTATGGAAAGGACCCCTATAACAATAAGGTGTTTACTGCAGGGCTTTGCTATGCTCTTTGCCAAGGTCTTGATTGGATTTCAGGCAAGGAGAAGGAATTTAATTATCCTGTGTTAATGATGCATGGCGAGAAAGACGGAATTGTTGCTGTGCAGGATACTTATGATTTCTTCGCCACAGTTTCTTCAGAAGATAAGCAAATGAAGATTTACGGAAATCTGTTCCACGAAATATTTAATGAGTATTGCCGAGATGAGGTGATAGGCGATACAGTTAACTGGGTTTTGAATAGAATATAGGTGGACTACTAGTATGACTGTGTATTTAGACAAATTTAAATTTCCAAGTGATATAGATGAGGAAAATTTTTTATCATTTGATGAAAGGCTAAAAGCAACTTGTTATTCCACCGTTTACCCCTTTATGATATTTTCTCACAAAGAACTGGAAGAATTACAGTTTGAACCCATTACATTTTTATATGGAGGGAATGGTTCTGGAAAAACAACCATTCTAAATGTTATAGCGGAGAAATTGAAAATTCAAAGAGGAACCTATTTTAATAAAAGTAACTTCTTTGATGATTATGTAGAACGTTGTGAGCAAAGGGTAATAAACAGTTCTTTTTCAACTTTGAGAAATAGCAGAATCATTACAAGCGATGATGTATTTGATTATATGCTTGATATAAGATGTGTAAATGAAAAAATTGATACAAGAAGAGAAGATATGTTTGAAGAATATATTGATACCAAATATGCTACTTTTCAGATGAAATCACTTGATGACTATGAGAAATTAAAGAGAAATAATGATGTAAAGAGACTGACATACTCTAAATATGTAAAAAGTAACTTGATGCGAAATGTGAAAGAGCAATCAAATGGGGAAAGTGCATTCTGGTTTTTTACTGAAAATATAAAAGAGAATGCATTATATCTGTTGGATGAGCCCGAAAATAGTCTTGCTGTAGGATTACAATTAAAGCTCCTAAAGTTTATAGAGGATTCTGCCAGGTTTTTTAATTGTCAGTTCATCATTGCAACGCATTCTCCTTTTTTACTATCCATAAAGGAATCAAAAATCTATGATTTAGACTCAATGCCCATAGCAGTTAGAAAATGGACGGAGCTTGAAAATGTGAGGAACTATTTTAACTTCTTCAAGGAGCATGAAGGGGAATTTTAAAACACTAAACTAATTGATTAATATTTTCTGCTTGAATGTATAGAATATTTGCTTGAATCTTTTCGTTCTGTCGGCAGCACATCTTACTGAAAAACTGCACATTAAAAAAAAAGCATCCCCGTTTGGAGATGCTTTTGGATGTATTATGTGCATATAAATGATATTAATTGGGTTCATAACGATGTGTTAAGATTCTTCTTGAGATTGCACTGATGCGCGATTTTTCTCATTGATACGCAAAACAATGTTATCCATCTCAACCTGCAAATCGATTTTATCGTTTTGAAATTCGGGAATGTCAGCGACTGTTAAAACACTACCCACCTGCATGCCATCAAGGTCAATGGTTACGGTGTCGATCATATCAGCAGGAAGAGATGCATAAGGGATTTCAAGCATAATCCTTTCCAGTATCCCCGCTATTTTATCTACGTTCTTCAACACGATATGAATAACACTGTTGACTTTTTGATCGGCTTTCAGTGCTTGAAAGCTGATGTGAACGATTTCTTGACTCAAAGTGTTTTGAACTTTTTCTTTAATCTGTACCGGGATGACTTGGTCATCAAGGGACAACCGAAGCTTGCTGCCTTCCCGCTTAAGGCGTACCAGCTTGCGCGCAATGGCTTCATCAATTTGGATAGAAATTGAATCTTGAAGCGTCCCGCCAAAAATGTTGCCCGGTACAAACCCCAAACGCCTTAAATGTTTGGTCTTTGTTGCAGTATCACGTTTTTGTACTGTAATGATATCCATGTTTTTCCCTCCTAAATGTATTAAATATTTTATATTTCAATCTACTATCACATGGTGTAGATTGAACGCCATAACTTCCCTATACAGCTAGTATGGCGGTATAGGTGATAATATAAAAAGAAGGACCTTTGAGACAACACCATACGGTGGATATCTAAAGCCCTTCTTATACAGACGGTTCTTTTTTATTTAATAATGATTTCGTTTTCATTTCCATGAGGAATATGCATCCGCAAAATACAATGTGTTTCTGAAGTACCATACAACAAGCAAAGCCTTTGCTACGGTCTAGCCCGAATACGGGAGCACACTATATTTTACAATCTATCTAATACATAAGTATTATAACATAGCCAAACAGCAAAAGCAAATCTGATTAGGAATGTGATTGGAAAGACAACCATGCTAAATGTTATAGCGTAGGAAATCGTACTTTAGATGTTTCATAAAAAAACAAAACCTTCAAAGCTAGCAACATAGTAAAAAATTATTATGTTGCTAGTATAAAGTCTTTAAAACAGAATTGCATGTAGGTCAGTAAATTTTTTTAATAAAACTTAGAGCCTAATTTTCTTGCTTTTTCTTGTATTTCTATTGGTATTTCTAATTTTGATGCTGCGCCATCAAGCACTATACTTCCTGCAATATCATATGCTCCAGCTTTCAATATAGTTTCAATAGCCCGCAGTGTTCCTTTGCTTTGATTTAGAAGGTTGCTTATAGGCGCAGGTGAGTTGCATGCAGTTACCATAGCTGCTTTTTTTCCTTTATGAAGAGGGATTGGCATCTCCAATCCGCTTGCTGCAATTTCTTCAAAACCTGTAACACAGCGATCTATAAGGGCTTTCAGCGAACCGGATATGTTTCCGAAATAAGTTGGGCTGCCAATAATTAAAGCATCTGACGAGCGAATCAGTTTTGAAACGCGATGACCGTCATCTTCAGGAAGGACACATTCATTATTCGGTCTGCATTTAAAACAGCTCAAGCAAGGACTAACATTTAAATCATAAACATTTATCCACTTAATAGTATGCTTAGGGTCAATTCCCTTTTCGATACATTTCATAATTTGGACCGTATATCCATTTTTTCTGGGTGAACCATTAAGAAATAGTATATTCATACATATATTCTCCTCTCAAGAATTGTTTAGATAGCTATATTTTAGCATTTAGATTATACTGGTACCAGTAGTGTAATTATACTAGTATAAATTCTATCATGTTAGGAGAGTGAGTGTGAATATAGCGAAACAACGATATTTAGAATTAGCAGATTTTTTGAAAACAAGACGAGCTAAGATTTTACCTTCTCAAGTCGGACTTCCCCAGGGAACACGCCGTAGAACACCAGGGTTAAGGCGTGAAGAGGTTGCACAACTGGCAGGTATAGGAGTAACATGGTACACATGGCTTGAACAAGGACGACCCATTCAAGTATCAACACAGATATTGGAGAGTTTGTCCCAGGTACTTTTACTTGACAGGAATGAACGTAATCATCTATTTACATTAGCTAGACAGCCACACCCAGTTGAATTGCCGTCATATCAGGGCGTTATTAACCCAAGTATTCAAAATGTGCTGGATAGTTTAACATTAAGTCCATCATTTATTATGGATCAAAGATGGAATGTGATTGGGTGGAATAAAGCAGCAGGTTTTGTATTTGGAGATTATAGCAAAATGAATGTGCGTGAGAGGAACATTGTATGGATGATGTTTACAAATTCCGCATACAAAAAATTATTTGTTGACTGGGAGGCTCATGCAAAGGGGATGCTGGCCAGATTTCGTATATCATGCGGTCAGTACATAGAAGATCCATGGTTTCTTGAATTCATTTCTGATTTAAAAGTGCAAAGCAAGGAATTTTATTTGTGGTGGTCTCGGCATGAAGTACAAAGCATCGGAGAAATAAATAAAAAGATTAATCACCCGATTGTTGGTTCAATTGAATTTGAATTTTGCAGTTTCGATATTTCCGATAAGCCTAATCTTAAAATGATTATAAATACGCCTTTGGCTGATACAGATACTATTCAAAAGATGAAATTATTGTTTAATATATAGGAAAGCCTCTTTTCAGAAAGCTTGAATTAGCAGAAGTGAATGATAGTTTATTATTTGAACAGGTTACAGATAAGGGTATTGAAGAGCTGAATATAAAATAGCAACAATTAGTAACCCTATATCAATGAGAAATTAGAAAACCAACGGGACGTTAAGGAGGAAATGTTCGTGAAAGAATATCTTTTAGATACAAGCAAAAGCATGCTTCGCTATCAGGATTTTCCTGGGGCAGATATGCCAATTATATTTATTCATGGGCTTGGATGTGCAGGCTCCTTTGATTATCCTGAAGTTGCGACACAAGAAGCACTAAAAAACCATCGTTGCATTCTAATTGATCTTCTGGGGGCAGGTTACAGCGATAAGCCAGAGGATTTTGGTTATTCTGTTAAAGAACATGCTGAATACTTAATGGATTTTATTGACTATTTAAGAATTAATTCCTTTATATTATTTGGACACAGTTTAGGAGGAGCAGTTGCCCTTTCTTTGGCGGATATGTGTAAAGACAGAGTACATCAGATTATCTTGAGTGAGCCCAATTTGGATAAAAGTGCTGAAGGGTCAACAAGTAAATATATTTCTGGTTTTGATAAAGAGAAATTTATTTGTCAGGGATTTAATAAATTAGTAAGAAAAAGCCAGGAAAAAGGAAATGTGATGTGGGCTGCATCATTATCAATTTGGTCTCCTAAAGCAGCATATTGTATTTCAAAATCAGCGGCAGAAGGACAAGAACCCTCTTGGAGAAAAATATTATATTCACTTGAATGTCCCAAAACATTAATTTTTGGAGAGAATTCATTACCTGATCCGGATATACATATTCTCGCAGGACACGGTGTTAAGATTGATATTGTAAAACAGGTGGGACATTCTATGGCTTGGGAAAATCCGAAGGGGTTAGCTGAGGCAATAAAGAGAAATATAGTATAGATTGATTATTAGAAAGCTCTATTGCAATTGCTCGTAACAAAGCCGATAACCTCAAAATTTAGTTGCTATATTGTCTGAGTGGTTCAAACTAGATTTCAAGGAAAAGCAAAAATAAGATTCAAAAATCCCAATAACCACATTTTAGACGCTATTGGGATTTTTACATAAATTGGTGATAAATACTAAACTAATTCATCAATATTTCCTGATTGAATGTATTGAATATTTGCTTGGATCCTTTCATAGGGCCAATCCCACCATTTAATGTTTAATAATTTTGATATGATATCATCACTAAACCTTTTCTTTATGACTTTTGCAGGGATGCCTCCAACAATAGTATAAGGCGGAACATCTTTAGCAACGACCGCTCTGGTTCCAATAATTGCACCATCGCCAATCTTCACACCTGACATAATAATCGCATCATAACCTATCCACACATCATTTCCAATGACAATATCTCCCTTATTGTCCCAAGCTTCTGTTATATGGCTGACGTCTAAATCCCATTCCTCAAAAAATATGGGAAAGGTATAAGTAGACAGTGATCTCATTGTATGATTCCCACTAGTCATGAGAAATTTGGCTTTACATGCAATAGAGCAAAATCTTCCGATGATTAAGCGGTCATTGTTTATAGGATACTGATATAAGACATTGTTTTTTTCAAAATCTCTTGGATCATGATAAAAGTCATTATATATGGTATAATCTCCAACTTTTATAGAATCTCTTGTAATGGCATTTTTTAGATAAATAGTTTGAGTGTCATTACTTCTTGGATATAGTTTATTTGAATCTGGAATAATCATATTTAACTCTCTCCTTCTTATTTTGTTATTTTCTGATTATCCCACTATTACAATGCATCTTCTCATAGAATCACTCCTCAAAATATCTTTAGTTATAGCCTAGCATCTATCTACTATTTCGTTAGATTCCGCACACTTCTCCAAGTACTCTGCCGATAGAATCGTAGATAACCAGGTTAGCTTTATGGTCATACTGTGTTTCTGATTTATTAATGAGAACTAGGTTTTTCCCGTGGAAGTAGTTGATAAGACCTGCGGCAGGATAAACCACCAGAGATGTACCTCCTACAATCAAAGTATCGGCTTTTGAGATGGCATCAACTGCACCCTGAACTACATCATCGTTTAAACATTCTTCATAAAGCACCACGTCAGGTTTAACGATGCCTCCACATTTTTTACATACAGGAACAAGAGTCTTTAAACCTTCCTTATCTTTACAGTTTTCAGGCTGCATGACATATTCTAATTCATAAAATTCATTACATCTCATGCAGTTGTTTCTAAGTACAGAGCCGTGAAGCTCATATACTATCTTACTGCCGGCCAGCTGATGCAGTCCATCTATGTTCTGAGTAACTATAGCTTTTAGTTTACCTTCACCTTCCAGTTTAGCAAGTGCAAGATGAGCTTTGTTCGGTTTGGCATCTGTATAAATCAAATTATTCTTATAATAATCATAGAAAGTTTCTAAATGATTATTGAAAAAACTGTGAGAAAGCATGGTCTCAGGTGATTGACCGTATTTCTGTACCGCATTGTAAAGACCACTTTCAGACCGGAAGTCGGGTATATTACTTTCAGTGGAAACCCCTGCGCCTCCAAAGAAAACTATATTTTCACTGTCATTTATAATTTCCATTAACTGTTCTATTTCTTTATTCATGAAATCATCTCCTATAATGACCTTCCATTAATATTTGTGAAACAAATTGATGGAAGGTTAGATACTAAAAAATCCAAAATAAAATTTGCAGACTTTTATCGTAGTACATATTAACTCTATTATGACATAAAGACAGAAAAAGTAAAATATATTATTGAATGTATCTGATTTATGTTAGCTAAGTATTTAAAGGATGTGTTTTTATGAATTATCAACAACAGAATTTAGTTTTTTCAGGGGGAGGGATATTAGGCATTGCTTACATAGGTATGTTAGACTATCTGTACAAAATTAAACTTATACCTGACATTCAGCGGGTAGCGGGGTCTTCAGCCGGGGCAATTGCAGCCTGTATTACATCATTCAACCTTCCTTTTAAGGAAACCAAAGCAATGGCAGATTCTCTTGATTATAGTAAAGTTCCATCAACTAGTGACCCTCATGAACCAAAAAATTTCACTAAGTCTGAAGAAACGCAATTAAATAAAGTATTTGGAAATATAGAATGTGTATACAGGCTTATCAAAAGGTATGGCTGGTACTCCTCTATTTACTTTTATGATTGGATCAGGCATCAAATAGCCAATCAGTTTGATGCCACAAAAAAGACTCCACCATATACTTTTACAGATTTTATGAATCCAGACATACATAAAGATGGCCGTAGGTTTAAAGAGCTTTATATTATAGGGACAGATATGTCCAATAAAACATCTAGCGTTTTTTCTGCGGTAGATACCCCTCATATGGAAGTAGCAGAAGCTGTTCGAATTTCTATGTCAGTTCCTCTATTTTTTGAAGCGGTTAAGAGTTTTGAAACCAAAGACGATTTAATAGATATGCCTAGGATTTACTCAGATGGAGGAATTATGTATAATTACCCGATCACTCTTTTTGATAAGGATTGCCCTTCAGATGAAACATTAGGAGGATTATTTAATAGTAATGTCCCACCTGCACAGATTAAACACTTAGTTGATTTTATTGTAAATCTAATTTCTTGTACCGCATCTATTCAGACACAGATTTCTTATAATACTCCCGCAAACATGAAACGGAGTATACAAATTTTTACTGGAAACATTTCTTCTTTAGACTTTAATGTAAAAACTGGAGACGAAACCTATACTTTTTTATATGAACAAGGGTATAAAGCGGCAGAAAAATATTTTAATGCGCTATTTAGTTCATAGATAAACTTCCTAAAAACTGGAGCAAGACCACGCAAAAAATGTGTGGTCTTGTTTCAGTTTATTAAAAGTACAACAAATTATGGAGTTCGGCTGACTTTACCTAGATTTAACATTCCTTTACAAAGCTTTTACTCTTATCCGCTTTTTAATTTAACATTGTGAATATACTATGTGAATGTAGACAAAATAAGGATGTAATTAATGCCATAGAAATGGCGCGAGGTAAAGGAGAAAAATGAAATGAAAAAAGGATTAAAGAAGTTTTTAGCACTTGCAGCAGTAACAGCCCTTATAGTAACAAGTTTAACGGCCTGCGGCGACAAGGGTAATTCTGATGAACCAGATAAAGTGCTAGCAGATAATGATATTTCAGTTGTATCAAGAGAAGATGGTTCTGGGACAAGAGGTGCATTTATAGAGTTGTTTGGAATCGAAGAAAAGAATGATGCAGGAGAAAAAATAGATCATACAACAGAGGAAGCAAGCATTACAAATAGCACCTCCGTAATGATGACCAATGTAGCGGGAGATACGTATGCCATTGGTTATATCTCACTAGGTTCATTAAATGATACAGTGAAAGCAGTTAAAATTGATGGAGTAGCCCCTAGCGTAGAAGCAATTAAAGATGGAACGTATAAAATTGCAAGACCATTTAACATTGCAACGAAAGCTGGGCTGAGTGGTGTGGCACAGGATTTTGTTAATTATATCATGAGTGCTGAAGGGCAGGCAGTAGTTGAAGATAATGGATACATTTCAACTGGTCAGCCAGCTGCTTTTGCCGGAACTATGCCAAAAGGAAAAATCGTAGTTGCAGGTTCTTCGTCAGTAACTCCTGTTATGGAAAAATTAAAGGAGGCGTACTTAGCAGTTAACCCAAATGCATCCATTGAAATTCAGCAGAGTGACTCAACAACTGGTATGACGTCAGCAATAGATGGTATTTGTGACATTGGTATGGCGTCAAGAGAGTTGAAGGACACTGAAATTAAGGGTGGATTGAAAGCAACTGTAATTGCCATGGACGGTATTGCGGTCATAGTAAATAAAGACTTTATAGTAGACGATTTAACAACAGAACAAGTAAAATCAATCTTTACAGGTGAAGTAACAAATTGGTCAGAGGTTATAAAATAGTATGAAGAATTTTAAAGAAATCTTTATGAAATGCATATTTCTTGCAGCTGCTTGCACTTCGGTGCTGGCAGTTGCACTGATATGCATCTTTCTGTTCGCAAATGGTATACCAGCGATGAAAGAAATAGGAGTATTTGATTTCCTTATGGGACAGAAGTGGAAACCGTCCAATGATATTTACGGTATTCTCCCTATGATCTTAGGAAGCATATATGTGACAGCAGGAGCCATCATCATAGGCGTACCGATTGGTTTGCTTACAGCGGTATTTATGGCAAAGTTTTGCCCAAAAGCAATATATAAGCCGCTCAAAGCTTCAACAGAACTGCTGGCTGGGATTCCCTCCATCGTATATGGTTTCTTTGGATTAGTCGTATTAGTCCCTTTTATAAGAGCAAACTTTGATGGCAATGGGAGCAGCATTTTTACTGCATCTATTCTACTTGGAATAATGATTCTTCCAACGATTATTGGAGTAAGTGAGTCGGCTATCCGTACAGTACCAGAACATTACTATGAAGGGGCCTTAGCATTGGGTGCCACTCATGAAAGAAGTATTTTCTATGTAGTGCTCCCGGCGGCAAAATCAGGTGTTATTGCTGGAGTCGTACTAGGAATTGGACGTGCTATTGGTGAAACCATGGCCGTAATGATGGTCGCAGGAAATCAGGCAAGAATGCCGGCAGGGCTGTTTAAAGGGGTACGAACTATGACAACAAACATAGTCATAGAGATGGGATATGCAGCAGAGCTCCATCGAGAAGCACTGATTGCCACCGCAGTAGTTTTGTTTGTTTTTATACTTATTATAAATTTATCTGTATCCCTTTTGAACAGGAGGAATCTAAATGGAGGCAATTAGGCAGAACATAAACCCAATCAATAAGGTGGGGATAAAAGAAAAAATAAAGGCCTATTTAAGAAATCCTGTTTCATTGGGATTATTCTTACTAGTTGTGACAGCAGCAATTATAACCTTTGTGGTACTAATTTTCTTAATTGGATATATTCTTATAAAGGGGATACCCAATTTAACACCAAGTTTGTTTGCTTTCAAATATAACACAGAAAATGTATCACTGATGCCAGCGCTTATCAATACGATTATAATGACTTTTATCTCCTTATTGATAGCAGCACCCTTAGGCATCTTCTCTGCAATTTACTTAGTAGAGTATGCCAAGAGGGGAAATAAATTTGTAAATCTGATTAGAATTACAGCAGAAACGTTAGCAGGGATACCTTCCATAGTATATGGATTATTTGGGATGCTATTCTTTGTAACTGCCCTCCATTGGAGCTATTCTATTATGGCGGGAGCATTTACTCTTGCCATAATGATATTGCCTTTAATCATGCGTACTACTGAAGAGGCGCTTAAGGCTGTGCCTGATACCTTTAGGGAAGGCAGCTTTGGGTTGGGAGCAGGTAAACTTCGTACAGTATTTGTAATCGTTCTACCTACAGCAGTGCCTGGAATTCTGGCAGGAGTAATACTTGGAATTGGTCGTATAGTGGGGGAAACAGCAGCGTTAATTTATACAGCAGGAACTGCTCCAGATATTCCGGAAAATTTAATGAGTTCGGGAAGAACTCTAGCCGTGCATATGTATTCCTTATCAAGTGAAGGTTTGTATATGGATCAGGCATATGCTACAGCTGTAGTGTTGTTAATAATAGTGGTAGTGATCAATACGCTTTCAGGATTTATTGCAAAAAGAATTGCTGCGCGTTAAGAGGTAGAGAAAAGGATAAATTATGGATAAAATAAAAGTTAATAATTTAGAATTATATTATGGAGATTTTAAAGCGCTAAAGAACGTAAATCTGGCATTACCCGAGAAGGAAATAACAGCATTTATAGGACCAAGTGGCTGCGGAAAGTCAACATTACTTAAATCCCTGAATCGTATGAACGACTTAGTGGAGGGCTGTAAGATAACAGGAGAGGTGCTTCTTGATAATCGGGACATATATGGAAGCATGGATATAAACTTGCTTAGAAAACGGGTTGGAATGGTATTTCAAAAACCAAATCCATTTCCAATGAGTATATATGATAACATAGCTTTCGGACCTAGAACCCATGGAATAAAGTCCAAGAGCAAGCTGGATGACATAGTAGAAAAATCCTTGAGAGATGCAGCTATTTGGGATGAGGTTAAAGATAGGCTGAAGAAGAGTGCATTGGGAATGTCAGGAGGCCAGCAGCAGAGGCTTTGTATAGCAAGAGCGCTTGCAGTTGAGCCAGAGGTGCTTTTAATGGATGAGCCTACTTCAGCTCTGGATCCTATATCTACCTCAAAAATTGAAGACTTGGCCATGGAACTGAAAAGGAAATATACGATTATAATGGTTACTCATAACATGCAGCAGGCAGCACGTATTTCTGATAAAACCGCGTTTTTCCTCTTAGGTGAAATAATTGAATTTGGAGATACAGAAGAGTTATTCTCAGTTCCGAAGGATAAGAGGACAGAGGATTATATAACCGGAAGATTTGGATGATTTCTTTTATTAAAGAGTGGAATATGATAAAATACAAGGAGGAGCAATGGTGCGAAATAGATTTGATACGCAGCTGAGTTTATTAAATACGGAAATTATTGAAATGGGAGCTTTGTGTGAAGAAACCATTAGTGATGCGGTTAAGGCGCTTATTGAAAATGATAAGGAACTGGCAAAGAAGACAATTGAGGCGGAAAAACAAATTGATCAGAAAGAAAAAGATATAGAAGCTTTATGCTTAAAGCTTTTGTTACAACAGCAGCCTGTTGCAAGAGATTTAAGACTTATTTCAGCAGCTTTAAAAATGATTACGGATATGGAAAGAATAGGGGATCAGGCGTCAGATATTGCAGATATCGTTTTAATTGCAGATTTATCTCTTCCAAGAGATTTTAAAGACATTAAACTAATGGCAGAAGCTACTATTAAAATGGTAACAGAAAGTGTAGAAGCTTTTGTGCAGAGAGACTTAGTTCTTGCCAAAGAAGTAATTGCTTATGATGATGTAGTCGATAACCTTTTTGATGTGATAAAGAATGAAGTGATAGATATTATTGCACATATGCCTAAGCAGTCAAAAGAAGAACAAAATAAAATGGGAATTGATGTAATAGACATTTTAATGATAGCAAAATATTTTGAACGTATAGGAGACCACGCTACAAACATAGCAGAGTGGGTAGAGTTTTCCATTACAGGAACACATATAGATAACGAGGAGTAGTGTATGATATTTTGTGTTGAAGATGACAGCAGTATAAGGGAATTAGTTGTGTATACTTTAAGAAATACAGGATTTGAGGCGGAAGGATTCACAGAAGGTACGGAAATGTTTTTAGCGTTGTCTAATCCAATGCCTGAATTGATACTACTGGACATAATGCTTCCTGGTATGGATGGTATTGAGATATTAAAAAGACTAAAAGGTAATAAAGCAACAAAGGATATTCCAGTTATAATGCTTACAGCTAAAGGTACAGAGTATGATAAGGTCATAGGACTTGACAATGGCGCAGATGACTATGTGACGAAGCCCTTTGGAATGATGGAGTTAATATCCAGGGTTAAAGCTGTTTTAAGGAGAGTACAGCCAAAGGAGTATAGTGGACAGTTGTCCTGTGGGGATGTTATTCTTAATGTAGAAAAACATTTGGTTACTGCAGCAGGTGTGCAGATCCTATTGACGCTTAAGGAGTTTGAAGTACTACGTTTTTTAATGGAAAATAGGGGCTTAGTTTTGTCAAGAGATATTCTTTTGGAACGCATCTGGGGTTATGATTTTGATGGTGAGACCCGTACAGTTGATGTTCATGTAAGAACATTAAGACAAAAGCTGGGAGACAGTGGGCAGATTATAGAAACCATTCGAGGAGTCGGGTATTTAGTTAAGGAAAATTAAAAGGAGTATGTAGAATGAAAACAAAAATATATAAAAACTTTTTTTTCCTTTCAGCAATTGCTATCATCATAACAACAATGATGATTTCTTTTGTTATGTACAAAGGCTTTTATAAAGATATGCAGGTTGGGGTAGAGCAGGATGCAAAATACATTGCTGCAGCAGTGAACTTAAATAGTGAAACCTATTTGCAAGAAATTAAAAACATGAAAGGTGACCGTATAACTCTTATTGATTCTAAAGGAGTGGTCCTATTTGATAATAGACAAAAACCTGAACATATGGAAAATCATTTAGACCGGCCGGAAGTTGCAGAAGCCAGTAAAAGTGGTACGGGGGAAAGTGTCAGAATGTCTGACACAATAGGACAGCAGACTTTTTATTGTGCAATAAGGCTTAACAATGGGGATATCATTCGAGTAGCCAATACAACTTCCAATGTATATACAATGGAAGCTGAAAATATTCCCTATGTGATTATTGTCTGTGCTGTCATGTTGACAATCATTTTAATTTTAGCTAAGCGACAAACTTCCTCAATTGTTGCCCCTATTAACAATTTGGATTTAGACGATCCTTTATCCAATGAAGTTTATGCTGAATTTTCACCATTGCTTAGAAAATTGGAACAACAAAATAAGCTTATAGAACAGACCTTTTCCATACTAAATAAGGAAAGAGAAGAATTTAAATCAATAACGCAGAACATGAATGAGGGGTTAATTGTATTAAATTCTATGGGAGAAATGTTAGTTGTAAACCAGAGGGCTGCTGAAATCTTTGGGAAGATAGTGGAAGGACATTATCTTACACTAAACAGAAGTGCTGAATTTAGGGAAGTTGCTGAAAAAGCGCTGAGTGGTGTAGCGGCGGAGAGCAGTTTAAAGCAGGATGGAAGGTTATATCATTTAATGGCAACACCTACATTTTCTCAAGATAAGAAAAATGCGAAGCCTGAAGGTGTCGTGGTGCTTGCACTGGATATTACAGAAAAAGAAGAAACGGAGCAAATCAGGAGAGAGTTTTCTGCAAATGTATCCCATGAGCTAAGAACGCCGCTGACATCTATCTCAGGGTATGCTGAAATTATTAAAGAGGGCATTGCTAAGCCTGAGGATATAAACGATTTTGCAGCAAAGATATATAATGAGGCGAAAAGAATGATATCTTTGGTTGAAGATATCATGAAGCTGTCTAAACTAGACGAAGGGGTTATGGAATTACCTGCTGACACCGTAGACTTACACATGGTTTGCCAGGATGTGATAGAACGGCTTAAAGAGAAAGCGCAAAATGCAGAAGTTTCCATTGAATTTGAAGGAGTACCCGGGGTTCATGTAATAGGTGTAAAAGCAATGTTAGATGAATTGGTATTTAATCTGTGTGAGAATGCTATAAAGTATAATAATAAAGGTGGAAAAGTGAATGTTAAGCTAACGAATCATCCAGTTAAACTGGCAATCGCTGATACGGGTATTGGTATTGCACAAGAAAACCAAAAGCGAATCTTTGAACGGTTTTACCGAGTGGATAAAAGTCATTCTAAAGAAACGGGAGGCACAGGTCTTGGACTTTCCATTGTGAAACATATCATAAAACAGACGAATGCAAGTATTAACTTAGAAAGTGAACTAGGAAAAGGAACAATAATAGAAGTTAAATTTTAAGATAATGAAAAGGCTTGTTCGCCAGACAACTTAGAAGTAGTTGCGTGGTTGAACAAGCCTTTTCAATTAATAGGTTATATGTAATTAATTGTTGTATTCAGCTCTTTGTTCAGGTGAAAGCTGATCCATAAGATCCTTTCTGCCAATGCCTAAGAAAATTGATACAATCATGACAGCAAGCATGGTGTAGCAATAAAATGCAAACGGCATAACATCAAAGGCGGTAATTGGATTTGAACTATCCGCCGCAAAGCCGAGAGTGTATACCATTGCAGGTGTCCAAGGCAGGCAATACACAAAGGTATTGGACTGACCATCCATAAGATTTGCAGTTCTGTAAGGACTGATACCATGTTTTTTAGAAAGCGGTTTTGCAAAGGAAGCTCCAACAGCAAGTATTGCAGGGGCATTTAATCCCATTAAAGCGGAAAGCGCTATAATCATAAGAGAAATGGTGATTTCTGCACTGAATGCATTTTTTGCAACCTTTCCTAATGCATTAAGTAAACAAACATCCCCTTCACCTTGTCGCATAATAGATATTGCGCCAAATAATAGCAGGGCTAAGATACAAACTTGCAGCATGCTTGCTATGCCATTATAAATAACACCATCTACAGTTCTGTCCAGGCCTTCTCCTGAAACGGATATAACTGCTGGAACCTGAGGATTCGCCACATCAATCTGAATAAAGTCGAACAAGCCGAAAGCACAGGCTACGACAATCCCCACAACAGTACCAATTGTAGTTGCAATAATGATATCTCCTGTTTTAATTGCGATATAAATAGTAAGGATAACAGGGAAAAACATAGTTAAAACCATAGGATTGTATTCATAAACAGAAGTTACTGCGCCTCCACCTCCACTCATGATTCCAGCGACAACGATGCAGATAATTGTAAGAACACCAGCTGCTATAGAATATTTTAAACGGGAACGTACAACACCAGGAACATCTACCCCCTGAGAAGTGGCAGAACAAATCGTGGTATCTGAAACAGGAGCCAGATTATCTCCAAAGGCTGCCCCTGAGATGATTGCACCTGCAATTAGTCCAGGATTTGCTCCCAAAGCAATACCGGCAGGATAAAGAACTCCCATCCCTGCGGCAATTGTACCAAATCCAGTACCGGAGGCTGTTGCAAATATGGCGGAGGCAATAAAAACAATAACAGCAAAAACTGTACTATCAACACCAAGGTTTGCGGCAATACCCGCAACCCCACTGGCTAATCCGGACATACGAAGAATTCTGGAAAATACTCCGGCGAAAATCCAACACACTACAGGGATGATTGCTTCTTTACTAGCCATGCCGTCTATAATTGCACTTGCGTAGTGTCGCTTATCCTTAGCTAGAAAAAAAGGAATAAGCAATGCACTAAAAGCAGGAACCCAAAGTGCTCCGTCAGAAATAGAACCCCATATGAAAGTAGTAAGAATAATTAGTACTAAAAAAACAATAAAGGGTAAAAATGATATCCATGGGCCACCATAAAATTCTAGGCGTTTTTTCTGTTCCATATTAGAACCTCCTTATCAAATTTAAAAAAATAACAAATATAACTATGTAAATATTAAAAGCAAACTTTGTGCCAAAAAAATAACAGTACTATTTTGTCTGAATTGCACGTTTTTTCGAAAAATTAGTACTAAAAAATAAATAGTGGAGAAAAATTACTAGGAAAAAAATTTCCATGTGGCAAAAAAATGCCTAGCGGTTTTTGTTAAATATGGTTTTAAGACACCTTGAAATACATATAAAAAGCCCATATAATGAGGGTATTAGTTAAACAAGAAAGAGTAATTAGGAGTCGGCAAATGCAACATCAAATATTTAAATCAGGTAGTCAGACTACAGAAAAATGGAAAAGAAGAAGAGTGGGTTTCATTAGTGCTGTTTTAGCCTGCCTACTGATTGCAGGATTCTTTGTTTGTATGTCACAGGAACAGATTAACAAGCAAAAGGATCAAAAGATTTTAAAAAAATATTTAAGAGAAGGCGTGTTTATTTACGGAGCAGATAAAAGTGCGCCTCCATTACGGTTTATAGATGAGGACGGGACATATAAAGGTGTAGTAGTTGATTACATGAATCAATTATCATTGGAATTGGGAGTAGAAATAAAGGCCGTGCCTTATCAATGGCAGGGTGCACAAGAAGCACTAAAGAACGGAGATACTGATTTTGCGGATATGTTTATAAATTCAGAACGTGCCAAGTACTTTGCGTTTACAGATCCTATTTACAATCTTCGTACAGTTCTTGCGGTCAGGGTGGGAGAAGAATACACGCTGGCTGATGTAAAAAATATGGTCATTGCTACTCAAAAAGGGGATTACGCAATTGGGTATTTAACCAAGAATTATCCAGAAGCAAAACTGGTTCTTGTAGAGGATGTTGCAGAAGGATTAAAGCTTTTAAGCGAGAAAAAAGTGGATGCAGTTATTGGTGATGAGCCAGTTGTTTATTATTATATAGAGAAACAAAAAGAAGGCAGTCAGTTTCAGATGATTAATACGGCTTTATACGAGAAACCGGTTGTATTAGCACTTCCAAAGTCTAAGGCGGAAATTGTACCTATCGTAAATGAAGCCATTAAACAAATTAATAGAAAAGGACTTCTTGAAAAAATACAGCAAAAGTGGTTTGGAATATCCACACCATTATTGAGAACTACTGGAAATATATTATGGTTGAAAATTCTTACTGCATGCGTAGTTGTGGTTGTGATCTGGCTGCTTCTAATGCTGCATAACAATAAGAACCTGAAGAAGCTGGTAAAAGAGCGAACGCATGAGCTGGAAAGCAGCAGAAACGAACTACAGATTATTTTTGATGGAATACCAGAATTTATCGTTGTATTATCAGGAGATAAAAAGGTTACAAATGCTAATCAAGGATTATTAAGTTATTTAGGATTAAAAAGTGAAAATATAAATACAAAGTCATGTGAATATATTATTCATGGGTTTTGCGGAGAGTGCCTTAACTGCATTGTTGATCAATGCATAGAGGTAAACAAAGAGGTGAAAAGGGAAGTATCTTACAACGGAGAGATTTATGAAATGATTGCTTATCCTTTAGAGGCTGCAGAAGGTACTCTTGTAATGTTCAGAAATGTTACTGTGGACATAATAAAGAGAAAACAGTTATTGCAATCCAGAAAGATGATAGCTGTGGGTCAGCTTGCAGCAGGAATGGCCCATGAAATCAGAAATCCTTTAGGTATAATCCGAACACAAAGCTTTTTACTTCAAAAAAATAAGGAACTGCCGGCAAATGCACAAAAATCATTGGAATTTATAGATGAAAGTGTTCGTAGAACTGGAAAAATTATTGATAATGTCATGAACTTCTGGAGAGAAAGTGATGATAGTGTTGAAGAAGTAAATTTATATGAAAACATTCAAAACATATTGGAACTACAGAATGAGTATATAAAAAAGAAAAGAATTCAAGTTGCTGTGGATTGTGATAAGGCAATCCATATATATAGTAATGGGGAAACCCTGAAACATATACTTATAAATCTTATTTCAAATGCTGTTGATGCCATGGAAAGGCATGGAAGGATATATATAAAGGGTTATATAAGACAAAGAGAAGTAATAATTGAGTGTCAGGATTCAGGAGCCGGTATAGAGGAGAAGGATTTAGAAAATATTTTTAATCCTTTTTTCACCACAAAAGACCCGGGTAAGGGAACAGGACTGGGATTGTTTATTGTATATTCTGAAGTCGAAAAGTTATCGGGGACCATAGAGGTAAAAAGTTCTATTGGAAATGGGACAACATTTATTATAAGAATACCTGCGGGACGAAAGGAACAATAATGGAAGTTAATAATAATTTGTTTAAAATATTAATAGTAGATGATGAAGAGGATTATAGAGAAACTTCAAAAATGCTGCTTGAAGAATTTGGTTACAGAGTAGAAACGGCAGCTTCTGGAGCTGAGGCACTAAAAATAATGGAGATTGAATATTACCCTCTCATTATTACGGATATTAGAATGGGTGGACTTAACGGAATAGAATTTTTACAGAAAGTTAAAAGTATCTATAACCAGAATGTAGAAGTAATCATGGTAACAGGATATGGTAGTGTTGAAACTGCCGTACAAACTATGAAAATGGGAGCATTTGGTTATTTTATTAAAAGTCATAATCCAGAAGAGTTAATTTTGGAGATAGAAAAAGCTAAAGATGTAATTGATTTAAAAAGATTAAACAACTTACATAAAGAAAGTAGAGAACAAAACTATTTAGTAAATAGTAAAAATATAAAAATGCAGAAAGTTTGGAATCTGGTAGAAAAAGTAGCTGAGTCAAATGCAAATATTCTCATAACAGGGGAGTCGGGTGTGGGTAAAGAGATCATTGCCAATAAGATTCATACCGCAAGCTCAAGAAGGAATAAGCCTTTTGTCCCTATTAATTGTCAGCATTATCCGGATAAATTAATTGAATCAGAATTATTTGGGCATGAAAAAGGAGCGTTCACAGGGGCTGTTGCAAGACGTCTTGGGAAACTGGAGGAAACCAACGGGGGAACGATATTTCTTGATGAAATTGGAGAGATGGATTTAGGGACTCAGGTGAAGCTTTTACGTGTGTTAGAGAACCATGTAATTGAGAGGATCGGCTCAAACCGTTTAATTACAGTAGATTTCAGGCTAGTCTCAGCCACTAATAGAGATATTTATGCAGCGGTTGAAGAGGGACTGTTTAGAAAAGATTTCTTATATCGAATAAATACTATTGAAATTGATGTACCTCCACTTAGGGAAAGACCTGAAGATATTGAAGATTTAATAGACTTTTTCATAGCAAAGTTTGCAAAACAGACGGGGAAAAAAATTATTGGCATTGAGCCAGAATCAAAGGCCATATTAATGAAATATAAATATCCTGGAAACGTACGAGAACTTAAAAATATTATAGAAAGAATGATTATTCTTTCTAATGAAGGAATACTGACTCTTGATAATAAGAAAGCTTATGGCATAAATACAATACAATATGCGCAGGAGGTTTCCCATGCGGTGACGAGTTTATCTTATAAGGAGGCAAAACAGGAGTTTGAAAAGCAATATATAACAGGCATGATAGCTGCATGCGATGGAAATATTACACATGCTGCTGAAAGAATGGGGATGAGCAGAAGGCAACTTTTTAATAAAATTGCAGAGTATGGTATAAAAAACAGCTAATTATTTGTTTTTACCAATAAAATGGTAAAAAACGCAACTGGGGTGGATTAATTAAATTGAAAGTATTAAAATATAAAAGATGGATAAAACTAAATTAATTATTGTTTAATTGATAGAACCTGACCAAATGTAGTTTGTACAGAGCAAGGCCAGATTATTAAAGGGAGGAAATCTATTATGAAAAAGAAACAGGAGTTACTGATTGACTTTATTAGTCAGTTTGATGAGCATCCATTCACCGTTGAAGTGGGGGGAGAAAAACATCTGATAGGCAAAGGAGAATCAACTTTTACAGTAAAAGTAAATAAGCCTATAGATATAAAAGAGCTGACTATAAGCACCTCTATTGCATTGGGTGAAGCCTACATGAGAGGTGACATTGAAATTGAAGGAGACTTGTATACTGCACTAAATAATTTCCTTGGTCAGCTAGGAAAATTCTCTACAGATACTAAGGCCTTAAAAAAACTAATGCTTACATCAAAAGGAAAAAAGAATCAAAAGAAAGAAGTTTCCGCACATTATGACATCGGTAATGACTTCTATGAATTGTGGCTGGATGAGTCCATGAGCTATTCGTGTGGTTATTTTAAAAAGAAGAGAGATACACTTTATGAAGCTCAGATGAATAAAATTCATCACATTTTAGATAAACTGAGCTTGAAAGAGGGTATGCACTTATTAGATATTGGCTGCGGCTGGGGCCAGCTGCTGATTGAAGCAGCTAAAAAATATAAGATTAAAGGCTTAGGAATCACATTAAGCGAGGAACAATATAAAAAGTTTAACGAAAGAATAAAAGAAGAGGATTTGGAAGAATACCTGACAGTAGAAATTATGGATTATCGTGATTTGCCAAAGCTAAAAACTTCTTTTGACAGGATAGTAAGTGTAGGGATGATAGAACATGTGGGCAGAGATAATTACAATCTGTTTATGTCCAGTGTAGATAAAGTGCTAAAGCCTTCTGGCTTATTTTTATTGCATTATATAAGCGGTATGAAGGAACATCCGGGTGATGCGTGGATGAGAAAATATATATTTCCAGGAGGAATGTTACCAAGCTTGAGAGAAATTATAAACTTATGTGCAGATTACAATTTCTGTATACTTGATGTAGAGAGCTTAAGGAGACATTATACAGAAACTTTACTACGATGGGATAAGAATTTTAATGATCATAGAGCAGAAATTGAAGAGAAAATGGGGATAGAATTTACGCGGATGTGGGACTTATACCTTTGTGCCTGTGCAGCTACGTTTAATAGAGGCGTGATAGGATTACATCAGATTTTAATTTCCAAAGGTGTAAATAACGAACTTCCTATGACTAGATGGTATTAAAAACTGTGTGTGCCTGCTACATTTTTTTCATGGATAAAATAGGATATTGGTGATAGTATTAATAGTAATCGGATTAAAAAGGAGAAAGATAATATTTATGAATATTTTAGTTGCCAATGATGATGGGATAAAAGCAAAAGGCATTTTTGAACTTGTAAAAGCTCTATCTACAGCCGCAGATGTTTATGTGTGTGCACCCCATGTAGAGAGAAGTGCGGCAGGCCACAGTATTACAGTAAGACAAGGACTTGAGGCAAAAGAAGTTTCCTATGAAAATGCTAAGCTTGCCCTTGAAATAAATGGAACTCCAGCAGATTGCGTAAAATTAGGTGTTTTGATTTTGCAGGAAAGGGGTATAAAAATAGATATGGTTTTTTCCGGAATAAACCACGGAGGAAATCTGGGTACGGATACCCATTATTCAGGTACGGTCTCAGCAGCTATTGAAGGCTGTATTTGTGGAATTCCATCAGTTGCTGTCTCTGTAGAGGGCCATAGACCAAAGCACTTTGAAGTGGCTGCAGAACTGGCTGTACAAACATTGCAGAAGTCGGTTGGAAGACTTGATGGAAAAACGGTATTAAATATAAATTTGCCCGATGTCTCCAGGCATGAACTTAAAGGGGTAAAAATTACAACTTTAGGGCCTAGAGAATATGATGGGTGGTTTCAGAACAAGCCGGCTGAAGACAGCGGAGAGCCCCAATATTGGTATAGCGGCAAGCCCGTGGTATATGATAATCTGCCGGAACATTATGATGTAATAGCTGTACAGGATGGATTTGCCTCAATTACTCCACTGCATTATGATTTTACAAATTATGAGCTAGTTGATGAAGTAAAAAGCTGGGGTATAGAATGATAAAAGGAAAGAGTAGTAAATGAGTATATTTAAAAATGAAATAACCATAGAAAGCAGGGAGGTTTTAGACGAATATTTATCTGCGTTTGAATATAGGACTTCAGGTTTGTCTTTCTCTTCGCTATATATGTGGAGAGATCAGAATGAATTTTCATGGGAAATTATAGGAGATTACCTTGTAATAGCAGGGTTGAGCCATTTAGAAATAGAGAAGCATGAATATTTTTTATTTCCGCCGTTGACTAAGACTGGTGTTTATAATCCAGAGAGCCTTAGGGAAACTTTATATATTGCCAGACAAAGGTTTAAAGAAAAGGACTCTAGCTTTACAATCAGGTTACTGCCAGTACATATGAAAAAGATAGTTGAGGAGGCTTTCCCAGGTGATGTTGAATTTATTTCGGATAGACCTAATTATGACTATTTATATTTAAAACAGGATTTGATTGATTTAAAGGGCAGGACATATCATGCAAAGAAAAATCACTTAAACTACTTTCTAAACAATTACAACTATAAGTATGTCAGCCTGACACCTGATATGTTAGATACTGTAATGGTATTTCTAGAAGAGTTTAATGCACGGAAAAACATAGAGCCCCATGAAATGAAATGGCTCCTTATGGAGACTGATGCTATGCGTGATGTGGTGACAAATCTTGATAAGCTTAATTATATTGCGGGAGCCATTGTAATAGATGGTAAAGTGGAAGCCTTTAGTATAGGCGGCAGATTAGGAGAAAACACTGTTACAGTACATGTGGAAAAGGCAAATAGCAATATCAGAGGACTATATCCAGCTATAAATAACGAATTTTGTAAACATTTAGATGAATCCATAAATTATGTGAACCGTGAAGAGGATATGGGGATAACTAACTTGCGAAAGGCAAAACTTTCATATAAGCCGATTGAATTAGTAGAAAAGTATATCGTCAAATTCACAAAGTAAATTAAATTTTTTATTTTAGAAAAGCTCCCGGAAGAGGAGTTTTTTTGTAGAAATTTTTTGTTAATAAAGTAACAAAATGGACCTAAGATATATTGACAAGAAGATAAACAAGGATTAGAATGTAATATATATTGTGAAATATATAACGAATATATAAGATTTTGTCTTGCAAGTGTATTGCATTTAGTAGAAATTGTGATATGATATAATATAATGAGGGCAATATGTTATATTTGTCCATCAAACTAACTAGGTTAATTATGTTATGTTAATTTTTAAGAAAATACTCTTAAATTAAATTCATAATTTATTTATAACACATTTTATTTGCAAGTGGTTTTAAGGAGGACTAAAAACATGAGAGAAGTAGTAATTGTAAGTGCAGCTAGAACACCTCTTGGCAGCTTTGGAGGAGCTTTAAAGGATATTCCTACAAGAACTCTTGGCGCTATCGCAGTTAAAAGCGCTATCGAAAGAGCTGGAATCAAGCCTGAACAGGTTGACGAAGTTGTTATGGGTTGTGTATTACAGGGTGGCCTTGGACAGAACGTAGCAAGACAGATTTGTCTTGATGCAGGACTTCCTAAAGAAGTTCCAGCAATGACTATAAATAAAGTATGCGGTTCAGGACTTAGAGCTGTATCTTTAGCAGCACAGCTTATTAAAGCGGGAGATGCTGATATCGTTGTTGCAGGTGGTGCAGAAAACATGTCAAAGACAGCTTATGCTATGCCAGCAGCTAGATATGGTGCTAGAATGAATAACACTCAGTTGATTGATATGATGGTAAACGATGGTCTTACTGACGCATTTAATAATTACCACATGGGTATCACTGCTGAAAATATTGCTGAACAGTGGGGCATTACAAGAGAAGAATTAGATGAATTCTCAGTAACTTCACAGAACAGAGCAGAAGCAGCAATCAAGGCTGGTAAGTTCAAAGATGAAATCGTTCCAGTAGAAATCCCTCAGAGAAAAGGCGATCCAATCGTATTTGATACTGATGAATTCCCTAAATTCGGGACAACTATTGATAAAGTTGCAAAATTAAAGCCTGCATTCAAGAAAGATGGCGTTGTTACAGCAGCTAATGCTTCAGGTATCAATGATGCTGGCGCAGCAGTAGTAGTTATGTCAAAGGAAAAGGCTGACGAATTAGGACTTAAGCCTCTTTGCACAATTAAGTCATACGCTTCAGCTGGTGTTGATCCAACTATCATGGGTATTGGACCAGTTCCTTCATCAAAGAAAGCTCTTGAAAAGGCTGGATTAACAATTGATCAGATTGATTTAGTAGAAGCTAACGAAGCTTTTGCTGCTCAGTCATTAGCAGTTAGAAAGGATCTTGGACTTGATCCTGAAAAGACAAACGTAAACGGTGGAGCTATTGCAATTGGTCACCCAATCGGAGCTTCCGGAACAAGAATCCTTATCTCACTTATCTTTGAAATGATGAAGAGAGACGCTAAGACAGGTCTTGCTACACTTTGTATCGGTGGTGGACAGGGAACTGCGCTTATCGTTGAAAGATAGTCTCAATTACATAAATGTGTAATTAAAAAATTGGCGGTTGGTTTTCCAACCGTCTTTTTTAGTTATTGACAAGAGTATAAACTTATGCTACTATTGTCTAGTAATACTTTAGAGAATTAAAGCGTTACTACGAAAAGCAATAACATTAGAAAGAGGAAAGCTAAAATGTTTTAGCTAGGAGGGTGGCATAATGAAAAAAATATTAACTATTTCACTTACAGTAACTTTGGTGGTTGGAATGATTGCGATGGTTGGATGCGGCAAGACAAAGCAGGAAACGGATAAAGATAACGCTGAACTGACAGGATGGTCATACATTGAAGATAAGGGAGAACTAGTTATCGGATTAGATGATACTTTCGCACCAATGGGGTTTCGTGATGAATCTGGAAATTTAGTAGGGTTTGACATTGATCTTGCAAATGCAGTAGGAGAACAACTTGGTGTTAAAGTTACTTTTCAACCGATTGACTGGGACGCTAAGGAGATGGAATTAACATCAAAAAGAATTGACTGCATTTGGAATGGCATGTCTGTAACGGATGAAAGAATGAAAAAAATGGCTTTGACGGATAAGTATATAAACAACAGCATTATTATAATGGCCAAAGACAGCTCGGTTAAAGTAGAAAAAGCTGAGGATTTAGCTAAATATAATGTAGGAACACAGGCTGATTCTTCTGCTCTTGAAGTGTTAAAGTCAAATAAAGCTTATGATACATATGCTGATAAAATTTCTGAATATAAGACTTATGATGAGGCCATTATGGATTTGCAGGCAGGCAGAATTGACTGCATTGCAGTTGACCAGGTATTAGGTGAATATAAGAATACGAAATTAGACAAGAAGATGGTCGTATGTGACTATGGCTTTGGTGATGATTTCTACGCTATCGGATGTCGCGCGGAAGATAAGGATGTAGCAGCTAAGATAACAGAGGCTCTTGCGGCTGTAATCAAAAGCGGAAAAGCGGAAGAAATCAGTAATAAGTGGTTTGGCCGTAATATTGTTATACTTGAGGGATATGATAAATAAGGAGTAATAGTACAGTGAATCAGATTTTTTCACAGCTGGCAGAGACTATGAACTATGTGGGCGTGCTAATGCCGTCTTTATTAGAGGGAGCTTGGGTAACAGTCAAGCTCTTTACTTTTACATTAGTATTGTCCGTGCCATTCGGACTGCCTATTGCGTTAGGCAGTAATAGTAAATTCATGCTTTTCAGATGGATTTCGAAAGTTTATATTTGGATATTCAGAGGGACCCCTCTGATGCTTCAATTATTTTTCTTCTATTTTTATATACCTATTGCAACGGACTTAAGGCTAGATGCTTTTACAACTGCGGTTATAACCTTTGTACTAAATTATGCTGCGTATTTAGCGGAAATCTACAGAGGTGGAATAGAAAGTATTGACAGAGGGCAGTATGAAGCAGCCCAGTCTCTTGGTTTAGATAAAAGACAAACTATGTCTGGCATTATACTGCCTCAAATTGTAAAAAGAGTATTACCAGCAGTATCCAACGAAGCCATTACCCTGATAAAGGATACGGCATTAGTTTCAGTACTTTCTGTAGCCGAATTATTTAAAGCATCAAGGGGGGCAGTAAACAGAGATGTAAACGCTACGGCATTTGTCATAGCAGCACTAATTTATTTGATGTTTACCTTTGTATTGACATTATTATCAAGTTATCTTGAAAGACGGTATTCAAAGTACGAGGGTAAAGAGGTGTTAGTTAAGAATAAACCAAGGAGGGGTGACAGATGGAATCCGTTATTCTGGATATGAAAAATATTGTAAAGCAGTTTTCAGGCTGTCTTGCTCTTGATAACGTGAACTTTGCTATGAACAAAGGAGAAACAGTGGCTATTATAGGGCCATCTGGTTCAGGAAAAAGTACGCTTTTAAGATGTATTAACTGTCTAGAGAGAATTACCAGTGGCAGGATTACATTGAACGGAGATACTTTTGTTGATACAAAATCAGGGCAAAAGGCCACTTACCTTTCAGATAAGGAACTTAAAAATATATGTGCAGAAACAGGAATGATTTTTCAGCATTTTAATTTATTTCCTCACATGACTTGCCTGGAAAATGTATGCTATGCACCTATAAAGGTAAAAAAACAAAGCAGAGCAGAAGCGGAGAAGAGGGGCCGCAAATTATTGGAAATGGTGGGATTAGATTATAAGGCGGCAGCTTACCCCGCACAGCTTTCTGGTGGACAGAAACAGAGAGTTGCTATCGCTAGAGGCCTTGCTATGAATCCTGAAATTATGCTGTTTGATGAGCCTACCAGTGCTCTTGATCCAGAAATAACCGGGGAAGTGCTAAACGTTATGAGAAGACTGTCAGAGGAACATACCACTATGGTTATCGTGACTCATGAAATGGCATTTGCAAGAGAAGTAGCAGACCGTGTGATTTTTATGGATGCTGGAAGGATTGTAGAAGAAGGAACCGCAGATGAAATATTTCAAAATCCAAAGAGTGAGAGATTGAAAGACTTTTTAAGCTCTGTATTACGATAAGTGTAAACTACCTCTTGAATGGTGTAGAATCAATACATCATTCAAGGGGTTTTTTAATATGCCAAGAAAAATCCAATTGCACTGTTTTGAAATAAAACATATAATTTTGTCGGGTTTCTCTAAATAATTTTGAATGTATTAGTTGAGATGTCTCAGAAAAAAGGAGGTGACCCTGTGTCAAGGGATTCGGACGAAAGGCTTATAGCACTTTTAGATATAGATTCACAACAAGGATATGTTGAACTGATAGATAAATATTTAGGGTTTGTTTATAAAATTGCGTATAGCAAACTTTTAGGAATATGTAGCAAAGAAGATATTGAGGAATTCGTGTGTGATATCTTTTATGAATTTTACTGTAACCGGGATAAGATTAATCTTGAAAAGGGTTCAATAAAAGCTCTTTTAACAGTATTTACTAAACGAAGAGCAATAAATCTATTTAATAAAAAAACAAAAGAACAAGAAGGCATTTCTCTATACGATGATAGCCTGCAGAACATCTTGATTGACAATGAAAATGTGGAACAACAGATTTTAGATACGGAGAGAAAAGCAAAATTAATTACTGCAATCAAATCTCTAGGAGCTCCAGACAGCCAAATCCTCATCAGAAAGCATTACTTGGGGCAGACCCTAAGAGAGATCAGCATTGACTTGGATATGAGAGTTAAAACTGTAGAAAAACGGTATGAGAGAGCGTTAAAAAAATTGAGGAATGTCATTGGAGGTGTTGAAAATGCGTAATAACAGAAATAATATACCTGACAATAGCGTAGAGATTTTAAATGGTTTGGATGAACTAAATTTTGAGGAAGTAGAGACCCTTTTAACGGGAATCAACAGAGTGACTCTTTCTCCTGATGAGGAGATGCATTTGAAAGCAAAAATACTGGAGAAAGCGGGAGGCGGAGAATGGAAAAAGGTGCAGGATGCAGAAAGAAAAGCTGCAATGAAAAAAAAGGTTGTGTACACTAAAAGCAGAATATATATGAGAAGGGCAGCTGCTTGTATTGCGGCAGTAATGATTTGCTCTATTGCTGCAATAGCAGCCACAAATATGGATGGATTACAACGATACTGGGGGAAAGATACAATAACTTACAGAGACAGCACCATAGAAACAATTCAGAGTGTTGAAAATGAAGACGTCAAGGCCAACATCGAGGGTATTGTTACCGACAATTATCAGTGCGTTTTTGTATTTAGTGTAGAAGCGCTTACAGAAGAAGGACGAAAGATCATAGATACCAATATAAGCAAGCACTATATTATCGCACTGAAAATAAAGCCTAAAATGATAGAAGGTTATCCAAGTACGGGAATATTTCAGTATCCCGATGATAACAAAAACAAGGATTATAAAGCCTATAAGTGTGATCTTGAACTTGAAAATGTAGATGTTACGCAGCCTGTAACCGTAGAATTTGCAGGGCTAACTATGAATTTTGATATTCCCCAATACATGCAGGTAATCACACTCTATCCTGATTCGAAAGCAGGATTTGAAAGTGTTGAGCTATCACCAATCGGCTACTATTATAAAGCTGCAGAATATGCGGAAGAGATAAGACTGATTAAGAAAGATGGTACGTTAGAAGATGATGAGATGGGGTATTTCGGTTCAATGAGCCAAAAAGACAATGGGGAGGTAACAAGTATAGTAGGCTCTTTTTCAAGACTGATAGATTTAAACGACTATTTGGGTATACAAATTGATGGGATAAACTACACTGCAAAGAAGTCAACTATATAAGTCATAAAAAAACAATGTGAATTATTTATTTCCTTAAATAACTTACATTGTTTTTTGTTTTTAGTATCCAATTATATTTTTATTTTCATAGCATTTTAATGCTTCACCTATAATGGCATTAGCGGTATCAAACTTTGACATGATTGGAAGCTCATCATAGCCGCCTTTGGTGATGATTGTTACTATATTGGTGTCTGTACCAAATCCAGCACCAGCAACTTTCAAGTTATTGGCCACAATCAGATCTACATTCTTTTTCACAAGTTTTGCCTGTGAATTTTCCAGCATGTTTTCTGTCTCCATAGAGAAACCACACAAAACCTGCCCTTGCTTTTTTATAGAGCCTAAATGTTTCAGGATATCTTCCGTCCTTTTTAAAGGGATAGCTAAATCTTCATCTTTCTTTTTCACTTTATTGTCATAAGTAACAGAAGGGGTATAATCCGCAACGGCGGCAGCTTTAAATACCATATCAGCAGATTCAAATCTTTCACTTATAGCATCATACATATCTTTGGCAGAAGTGACAGAAACAATGTCAATAAACATAGGTGGTTGAATAGCTGTTTTTCCTGTAACTAATGTGACTTGCGCCCCACGGAGCATGCAGGCTTTTGCTATGGCATAACCCATTTTTCCTGTAGAATGATTCGTAATATATCTGACCGGATCTATAGCTTCCTGAGTAGGTCCAGCAGTTACAATAACATTTTTCCCTGCTAGGTCTTTTTTCATAGCGAGATGTTTTAGAATATACTCAAATAATATTTCGGGCTCAGGCATTTTTCCTTCGCCTACATCGTTGCAGGCAAGTAAGCCTGTAGCGGGGGTGATGATTTCGAATCCATAATCACCTAATTTCTTTAAATTATCCTGTGTAATAGGATTTTGATACATATTGGTATTCATGGCAGGAGATACTAGTTTTATAGCCTTAGATGCTAAAACAGTGGTTGTAAGCATGTCATCTGCGATGCCGTTTGCAAATTTTGCGATAACATTTGCACTAGCAGGAGCAATCATCATTAAATCAGCCTTTTTTGCAATGGAGATATGTGTCACATCAAATTTAAAATCTCTATCAAATGTATCAACAAGGCATTTGTTACCTGTTAGTGTTTCAAAAGTCAGCGGTGTTATAAATTCACAGGCATTTTTAGTCATTATTACATGTACATCACAATGGTGCTTCTTTAAAGCACTTGCTAAATACGCGGTTTTATAAGCAGCAATACTGCCTGTTATTCCTAGAACAACGGTTTTTCCTGTTAACATAATGAAGTTACCTTTCTAAATCAATTTAATTTATAAATTGTATATAGCCACAACATTTTTGTGGCGGACATACCATTATTTTAAATACTTATTGCACGAAAAGCAACTAGAATGTTATAATATTAATTTAGATAGTGACGGCGTTGCCGTAAGGAAATCAACATTGAAAAAAGAAAATTAGGGGGAAGGATAATGGCTGACATGAACAAGGACGTTAATTCTGAAGTGACAGAAACACAGGCAGCTTCCAATTTTATTCATAATATTATAGATAAAGATTTGGAAACTCAAAAATATGGAGATAAGGTATACACCAGATTTCCTCCGGAACCAAATGGATATCTTCATATAGGACACGCTAAATCAATATGTTTAAATTTTTCAACTGCACAAAAATATGGTGGAATGTGCAATTTAAGATATGATGATACAAATCCCGTGAAAGAGGATGTGGAATATGTGGATTCCATTGAAGAAGATGTGAAATGGCTGGGATTCCAATGGGATAAAAGACTTTGGGCATCCGAATATTTTGATAAAATGTACGAAGCGGCGATTGAACTTATAAAAAAGGGTAAGGCTTTTGTATGTGACTTAAATGCAGAACAAATTAGAGAATATAGAGGGACTTTAAGAGAACCTGGTAAGGAAAGCCCATATAGAAACAGAAGTGCAGAAGAAAATCTTGCGCTTTTTGAGGAAATGCGGGAAGGCAAGTATACTGATGGAGAAAAGGTCCTTCGTGCCAAAATAGACATGGCTTCTCCGAATATTAATTTAAGAGATCCAGTTATTTACAGAATAGCACATACTACTCATCATAACACAGGCGATAAATGGTGTATTTATCCGATGTATGATTTTGCACATCCAATTGAGGATGCCATTGAAGGAATCACACATTCAATATGTACACTTGAATTTGAGGATCACAGGCCACTGTATGAATGGGTGCTTAATGAGCTTGGCTGGTGGCAGGCTCCTCCACAGCAGATTGAGTTTGCAAGATTAAATATTACAAATACTGTAATGTCTAAGAGATATTTAAAAGCTATGGTTGATGATGCAGTTGTTGAAGGCTGGGATGACCCTCGTATGCCTACTATTGCAGGCTTAAGAAGAAGGGGATATACCCCGGAATCTGTAAGAGATTTCTGCGAAAGAATTGGGGTATCAAAGGCAAATAGCCTAGTAGATATCGCATTACTTGAACATTGTGTGAGGGAAGATCTTAAGAATAAAGTTCTGAGCAGAAATGTTGTAGAGAATCCGATTAAGATTGTTATAACGAACTATCCTGAACATCAAACGGAAGAAGTGGAAATTGAAAACAGCAAGGAAGTTCCAGAAATGGGTAACCGAATGGTTCCGTTTTCAAGAGAACTTTATGTAGATGGTGAAGACTTTATGGAAGTTCCTGTTAAGAAGTACTTTAGGTTATTTCCAGGTAACGAAGTTCGATTTAAGGGAGCATACTTTATTACTTGTAATGAAGTAATTAAGAATGAAGATGGCAGTATAAAAGAACTTCACTGTACTTATGATCCAGAAACCAAAAGTGGAAGTGGCTTTGAAGGGCGTAAGGTAAAAGGTACCATTCATTGGGTAGACGCTAAAACCGCAGTTAAAATCAGGATTCGTCAATATGGATACCTGATGATAGAAGATGAAAATGGCGAAAATGTTATGAACCCTGATTCATTAAAGGAAATTGAGGCTTATGCAGAACCTGCGATTGCAGAAGCAAAACCGGGCGAACGCTTCCAGTTCTTTAGACACGGCTATTATATTGCCGATACAAAACTTTCAAATGATACGGAGAAAGTATTTAATAGAATTGTAGACTTAAAGAGCTCTTGGAAGAAATAAGGGAATTTAAACGCAGGCTGGTGGGTTTTGGCAAAAAGCTGAAACTTATCAGCCTTTTATAATAATTTGAAAGGTGAAACAGATATGAACTATTACGAAAAGTCATTAGAGGCACATGAAAAGAATAAGGGGAAATTAGCGGTAAGAAGTAAACTAAAAGTTACAAACAGAGATGAACTTTCTATTGCATATACGCCAGGTGTTGCAGAACCTTGCAGAAAAATACATGAAAATCCGGAAGACGTATATAAATACACAGCTAAAGGAAACATGGTAGCAGTAGTAAGTGACGGGTCTGCTGTATTAGGCTTGGGGAATATAGGAGCAAAGGCAGCCATTCCTGTAATGGAAGGGAAGGCTGTACTATTCAAGGAATTCGCAGATGTGGATGCGATCCCTATCTGCCTTGAAACTCAGGACACAGAGGAGATAATAAATATAGTAAAAAATCTTGCCCCAACATTTGGAGGCATTAATCTTGAAGATATTTCAGCACCTAGATGTTTTGAAATCGAACGCAGATTGCAGGAACTTGTGGATATTCCGGTATTCCATGATGATCAGCATGGCACAGCTGTAGTTGTTTCCGCAGCAGCTATTAATGCGTTAAAAATCGTAGGAAAAACACTGGAAGAAATAAAAGTAGTAATAAATGGAGCCGGTGCAGCGGGTACTGCCATTGCTAAGATGTTTTTAAACTTAGGTGTAAAAAATGTTATAGTATGTGACAGATCTGGTGCTATTTGCAGGACAAATGAAAAGTTGTCACCAGCAAAAATGGAACTGGCAATGATAACAAATGAAAACTTAGAAACGGGTACTTTACAGGATGTCCTTGCAGCAGCAGATATGTTTGTCGGGGTATCAGCACCAAAGAGTCTGACGGAAGAAATGGTCAGGAGTATGGCTAAAGATCCTATCGTCTTTCCTATGGCAAATCCTGAGCCTGAAATTATGCCTGAATTAGCAAAAAAAGCAGGAGCTAGGGTTATAGGAACAGGAAGATCCGATTTTCCAAATCAGATAAATAATGTACTTGCTTTTCCTGGAATTTTTAAAGGGGCGTTATCTGTAAGAGCTTCAAGGATTACGGAAGAAATGAAGGTCGCAGCAGCTTTTGCGCTGGCAAACCTAGTTAAAGAAGATGAGTTAAAGGAAGATTATATTATTCCAAGCCCATTCACTGAGGGGGTTGCTGACATAGTGGCAGCTGCAGTTGCTGGTACTTGGAAATAAACTATTTAATCCGATGAATCATTCATGAAGTAAATTATTAATGATAAAATTAACAAATGAAGAAAAAAGCATAGGAGCGCAAAAGTTATACTTAAGTATGCTGCGCTCCTTTTTTAATTACAACCAGAGCTTTTTTTGCATACTCCGTCAAGCTTATCCCTAAATATAGGAAGAAGTGTTGTTGCTTTTTCGGACTCTTCTTTAAGGGCTGCCTCTAATTCAGCAGCTACTTGTTGTAAAGGAAGAAGACCTAAAGTGCCAGCAAGACCTTTTACAGAATGAGCTATTCTGTGTGCTTCTGTATAGTTCTTGTCTAAAAGCAACTCTTGAATATCGTTATCAACATGAGCATAAGAAGTTTTGAATTTCGTTAAGTGTTTTATGTATTGTTTCTCTGAACAGCCTAAATTCTTAGCTGCTTCGGCTAAATTTAAATCAGAGGTACACTCACTTTCCAATTCCAAATCAGAAGGCACTGGAATCGGTTTTGAATCCTTACAACCACCGAAGTATGGCAGCAGAGTACGGTGAAAATCCTGATAACGGAAGGGCTTGCTTATAAAGCCATCCATAATTCCTTTGTATTTGTTTTTGGTTGCAGTATCTATATTTGTCGCAGTTAAGGCAATGATCGGACAAGTAATACCAATTTCTGTTTTTAAGATCTCAGCAGCAGTATAACCATCCATATTTGGCATATGTATGTCCATGAGGATTACGGTATAGTAATCTTCAGGAACTTTAATACACATATCTATAGCTTCCTGACCATCACAAGCATGCTCACAAATAATTTGGGAATCAGCTAACATATTCTGAGTCACTTCATAATTTAATTCAGTATCTTCAACTACCAGCACTCTGTGGCCTTTTCCGTCAAGAAGCGGCAAGGAATTTGAAGCACCGCTTGAAACCTCGCATCCAGCTGGGTCCGCAGTACGTGCCCAAATTGTAAATTGGAACTTACTGCCAATACCCTTTTGGCTTTCTACCCAGATGTCTCCGCCCATAGCATTTACTACATGTTTACAAATGGCAAGGCCAAGGCCAGTCCCTTGATGCTGCTTGGTCAGATGATTTTCTAATTGTTCAAATTCCTGGAAGACTTTTGATAAATCCGTCTCTTCTATGCCTAATCCAGTATCCTCAATAGTGAACTTTAATAAAATAGAGTTTGCTTGTCCTCCAAGCTGTTCAATAATGAGGCGGATATGCCCGGAATTTGTAAATTTGCAGGCATTATTCACCAGATTAAGGAGAACTTGTGCAAGTCTTGTCTTATCCATGGATAAGCATAAATCAGCAGAAAATTTGAAGTCTTTAATGAATTCAAGACCTTTACTATATATAATTGGTCTAAAAATCTCTTCATATTCATCAAGCATATTCTGTAGATTAAAATCTGAAGGATATAAAACAAAATTTGATTTTTGTATTTTTGATATATCTAAAACATCATTAATGATGTTTAACAGAAGCTCTGAAGAAATATGTATTTTGGATAAAATATCATTCTGCTTATTGGTTAGTTCAGTGCCCTTTAAAATATGAACCATGCCACTAATTACATTTAATGGTGTTTTTATTTCGTGAGATACATTTGCGATAAACGAAGATTTTGCATTTGCAAAAAACTCAATTTCTTTTAATTGCTGCTTTAATTCATTATCTTTTCTTTTACTTTCAGTACAGTCTTGTATCAAACTAACAAACTTTGGCTCATCTTTATCATCGAATATAGCGAAACAATTGTAGTTAATGCAGTGTATTTCACCTTCGTGGGTATATGAAAGTAAGATATTTTTCTGGTTTTCTGCAAAAGAATGGGATGGCAATGTTGTTGCTATTTCTTCTGGAAGTATAGCAAAGGATGTCTGACCAAGTGGATTCGGTGACTGAATATTTAGAAGCTGCTTATAAGTAGCATTCATATATTCATATTTATAATGCTTGTCCACTATGGCCATACCTACATCGGCGTTTTCAATTGCTTTACTGTAAAGCTGATTAAAGTATGCATTATATTGGTTGGCTTTTAAATATAGTGAGACGGCTCTTGAGGCACATAAAGCCAATATTGTACCAATAAAAATCGAGAAAGTCGATATAATATGAAGAAGATACTGTAAGTGGGCTTCTTTTCCTTTAATACGCTCCACGTAATGTAAAGTATATTCATTAGAAAAGTCGGTTTTTGTGGAATATAGATCAGCAAAGGTACTGCGATATATATAGGATGTATTTTTCTGATCTACAGCTGATAAAGTAATGTCTACCAGCTGGTTATAACAATCCAGAGTGGATAACAGTAAATTTTGTTCCTTGGAATCCAAAGAAAATTTTGTGGGTACACGATCTGCTGACTTGTTATGGTCTTTTGGAATTTCAAAATCACTAAGTTCCTCACTGTTAGCAAATCGAAGGTAATTAGTGTTTACGTTGGTACAGCTTATAAAGTTGTTTGCATAATTGGTGAATTTATACTTGGCAGAGGCATCACCAGTAGATATATAATCTTTTGCTTCTGCAATTAATCCGTTAAATACTTTATCATATGTATTGTTAAAACTTAAAAGGCTATTTTTACTTTTTTCGTAATTAATAAGCTGGCTATTTGCTGATACATAACATACCAGACAACATACAAAAATTAGAGACAATATAGTAATTGTCACTAAAATATATTTCAGTTTGTGCAGCATACCGGATTCCTCCTTTCTTATGTCAAAATTCATTTACAAATGCATTGTAATCTGTCGAAAAATAAATGTAAATAGGTTCGACAAAAGCAGACAATTTACTACTACTTTTATTTTTGAAAATGATGTATAATACTAATCAATAATGCATTTTGAAAGGGAAAATAAAAAATGATTACAAGTAAACAAAGAAGTTATCTAAGAAGTTTGGCTCATAGCCTAGAACCATCTGTATATTTAGGCAAAAGCGGGCTTACAGATAACGTTATTAAAGAGGTAGATGTTAACCTTGAAGCTAGAGAACTAGTAAAGGTAAAACTTCAAGAGGGCTGCAGCCTTGAGCCTAAAGATGTTGCAAACCAAATTGCAGAGCAGCTAGGGGCAGAATTTGTCCAAGCCATTGGCAAGAAGTTTACTCTTTATCGGGAATCAAAAGAAAATAAACAGATTGAACTTCCTAAAGCTAAAAAATAGTGGTATAGCTTATGAAAAATATATTACTGACAATAGAATATGATGGGACTTCTTTTGCCGGATGGCAGAAACAGCCTGAAAAAAGAACGGTTCAAGGGGAATTAGAACGGGTGCTTAGTATAGTTTGCAACTGTTCTATTCAAGTAAATGGAACAAGCCGGACGGATGCAGGTGTTCATGCCTTAGGGCAGCGGGCCAGCTTTAAAGGAGATTTTGGTATCCCCACGGACAGACTTATGCTTGCAGCTAATAATATATTAGCTGGAGGTATGAATTCTATTGGCAAAATTGGAGATTTGAGAATTACTTCGGCAAAGGATGTACCAGAGAACTTTCACGCTAGATTTGATGCAAAAGGGAAAAAATATGTCTATAAAATCTTAAATTGTCAAGAAACGCAAATTTTTAGCAGAAATCTAGTCTATCAAGTGAGAAAAAATCTGGATGCAGAGGCTATGAAGCAAGCCGCAGCCTATATTGTAGGAACTCATGACTTTAAATGTTTTCAAGCGGCGGGCGGCGAAGAAAAAAAGACTACAGTTAGAACGATATACAGTCTTAATATTAATGAAGGAAAAACAGAGACAGGTCAAAAGACTCTTTTATTAGAGGTTAAGGGTGATGGATTCTTATATAATATGGTTAGAATTATTACAGGGACCCTGGTGGATGCGGGCTTAGGAAAGATTAATCCTGAAACCTTACCAGAAATCATTGAATCCAAGGAAAGGCAAAGGGCAGGTCATACTGCGCCACCGCAAGGCCTGTATTTGGCAAAAGTTTACTATAACCTTGAAGATTTGATTTGTCTTTGATACAATAGATAGGTTAAGATAAAAATGCTTTTCTAAGAATAGCAGAATTCTGGAGGAATAAAGATGGAAAGACCTAGTTGGGACGAGTATTTTATGGGAATAGCAGCTTTAACTGCACAGCGCTCAACTTGTTTAAGACGGCAGGTAGGTGCTGCAATCGTATGTGACAAACATATTGTAGCTACAGGATATAATGGTGCCCCTAGAGGAATAAAGCATTGCGAAGAAAGAGGCGGATGTCTAAGACAGAAGCTGAGTATTCCCTCGGGGGAAAGACATGAACTGTGTATGGCACTTCATGCAGAACAAAACGCTATAATTCAAGCAGCAACTCTTGGACAAAGCATTGAAGGTGCGACTATATATATTACACATCAGCCTTGCGTTATTTGTGCAAAGATGATTATTAATGCTGGAATTGAGAGAATTGTTGTTAAAGAGGGGTACCCTGACGAATTATCAATAGAAATACTAAAAGAAGCGGGACTTAAAATAGAAAAGATAGGGGATTAGATTAATCATGGTTTTTTGGATAGCATTTTTAACAGCTTTTGTGCTGTCAATTATTTGTACGCCTATGGCGATTAAACTGGCACCTATGATTGGTGCAGTGGATATACCAAAGGATTCAAGGCGTATGCATACAAAGCCAATGCCTAGATTTGGTGGGTTGGCTATATTTATAGGTGCAATGGTATCTATATCATGGGTAACATGGTATGGTTGGCCGATACTGGAACAACAATTTCAACAAATGGGAGCGATTATATTAGAACAGCCTACAAGACATATGCTAGGAGCACTTTTAGGCGGTACATTGATATATATATTAGGTGTCATAGATGATTTGAAAGGAATGCCTGCAAAGGTGAAATTTTTAGGACAGGCTCTTATTGCTTGTGTTCCTTATGCTTTTGGAGTAAGAATCCAATTTGTAACAAATCATTTTGGTTCGAGTTTCGGGGATACACATAGCTATTTTGCAGGGGCCTTGTGCTTTTTTATAACTATAATCTGGATTGTGGGTATTACCAATACGGTGAACTTAATTGATGGTTTAGATGGACTGGCTTCCGGCGTAGCAGCTATTTCTTCTTTATGCCTTGCGTATACAGCATACATTCACGGCTCATATTTGCCAGCGCTTGCGATGCTTGCTTTAGCAGGGGGGGCACTAGGGTTTTTACCTTATAATTTTCATCCTGCTAAGATTTTTATGGGGGATGGAGGTTCATTATTCTTGGGATTTATGTTAGCGACCCTTTCTATAGTAGGTCCAGTAAAAGGCGCGACTATCATGGCTGAAATAATTCCGGTACTTGTTCTTGGCCTGCCGATTTTTGATACTGCTTTTGCCATCTTTAGGAGATTAGTGAACCATAGACCTATTATGGAAGCAGATAAAGGCCATCTTCATCACAGACTTATGGCAGCAGGACTGGGGCAGAGAAGAACCGTTCTTACTCTATATGGTATAAGTGGTGTAATGGGTGTAGCAGCAGTTCTTTTTAGCAGAGACTTGTTTGTAGAAACAGCAGGTCTTATTGGTATAGCGGCTATGTATATCTATGTATTTTTGACGGATGCAAATAACTGGAGACTGCAGATAAAAGCAGTAAATATTGCTCACGAAGAAAAGCAGCAGAAAAAAATGGAAAAGAAATTAAAAACTATAAATATAATAGAAGATATATCAAAAGAAGATGTATGCGGAGTAGGCGAATGCATGGAAGATGAATGCACAGAAGATGAATCTAAAGAAGATGAATCTAAAGAAGATGTACCGCAGGAAGATGGGTCAAAGGAATAGGAGAGTGTAACAATGAAAGTAATGACTGTCTTTGGAACAAGACCAGAAGCCATAAAGATGGCACCTTTAGTAAAAAAGCTAAATGAAACAGAGGGAATAGAATCTGTACTTTGCGTAACAGCGCAGCATAGAGAAATGCTGGATCAGGTATTGGAACTATTCCAATTAACCCCTGATTATGATTTAAATATAATGAAGCAAAACCAAACAATCAGTCAGATTACTTCAAATGTGTTAATTGGGCTTGAAGAGGTATTAAAAAAAGAAAAACCAGACGTAGTGTTAGTCCATGGAGATACAACAACTACTTTTGCAGCAGGGCTTGCAAGTTTTTATCAGCAGATAAAAGTAGGTCACGTAGAAGCAGGGCTTAGAACGTATGACAAGTATTCCCCTTACCCTGAAGAAATAAATAGGGTATTGACTGGGCATATTGCAGATTTTCATTTTTCGCCTACAGAAAGAAACAGAGTTAATCTTTTAAAGGAAGCAATTGATGACGACAATATTTACATAACAGGAAATACTGTAATAGATGCACTTCTGGAGGTTGTTGACAAACCTTATCAGTTTGAGGATGAAACACTTAAACATATTGATTTTGATGGCAGACGTGTTATTACTGTAACTTGCCACAGAAGAGAAAATTTAGGGGAAAATATGGAACATATTTTCGGAGCAATTAGAAAAATTGCAGAAGAATTTCATGATGTAGAAATTATCTACCCTATGCACATGAACCCAAAAGTCAGAGAAACAGCAAACAAGATTTTAAATGGAATGGAAAGAGTTCATTTAATTGATCCATTACAGTATCAGCCTTTTGTAAATCTTATGGCTAAATCTTATTTTATTATAACCGATTCAGGTGGAATGCAGGAAGAAGCTCCATCCTTGGGAAAACCAGTGCTCGTGGTCAGAAAAGAGACAGAGAGGCCAGAAGCTGTTGAAGCAGGAACAGTTAAGTTAGCAGGTGTTGAAATGGAAACCATCTACAACATGTCTAAACAACTTTTGACAGACAAATCCGCTTATGAAGCTATGGCCCATGCTGCGAATCCGTATGGAGACGGGCACGCATGTGAAAGGATTGTTGACATATTAAAGAAGAAACTTTAGTAACCATTGAAAATAAATATTTATTCAAAAAACTAGCGGTTATAGCTCTCCCAATAGCAGTGCAGAGCTTAATCGCTTCTTCATTAAGTCTGGTAGATAATTTAATGGTTGGAAGCCTTGGAGAAACTGAATTGGCAGCTGTGGGCATATCCATACAGATGTATTTTATACACTGGATGGTAATGTTTGGGTTTACCAGTGGGGCTTCAACCTATATGGCCCAGTTCTGGGGAGTTAAGGACTTAAAAAACATAAAAAAAACTACAGGGCTAGCAGTATGCATATGCTTTTCTATTAGTGTAGTTTTTTTTACTATTGCTATGTTTTTTCCGCATATGGTAATGCGTCTGTTTACAGATATACCAGAATTGGCTGAATTAGGAACCGGATATGTTCGAACAGGTGCGTTTACTTTCCTTACTATAAGCATTACAGTACCCTTTACCGCAGCGCTTAGAACAACTCAGCAGACACAATTACCGCTTTATATAAGCATATTTGTATTTACTACCAATACTTTTTTAAATTATGTATTTATATTTGGAAATTTTGGAGCTCCGAAGCTAGGGGTAGTGGGTGCTGCATTAGCTACACTTATTGCAAGATGCTTTGAACTTCTACTAATTCTATTTGTGGTATTTGGCAGGAAAAACATAGTAGCCGGGCATTTTTCAGAGTATTTTGGGTGGTCAAAAGAGCTTGTAGGCCGAATTGTTAAAAATGCTGTTCCAACAACGATGAATGAAACTTTATGGAGTGTAGGGACTGCCATGTATGCAGCAGCTTATGCTCGTGTAGGTGTTACAGAATATGCAGCAGTACAAGTAAGTAACACAATTAATAATTTATTTGTAATGGCAGCTTTCAGTGTCGGTGATGCTACACTGATTCTCGTTGGACAGAAACTAGGAGAAGGAAGACTAGATTTTGCTTATGAACTCGGGAGAAAACTCCTGCATGTAGGTGCGGCTTTAGGTATTGTCTTCGGGGGGCTGCTTATAATCTGTGCAAAACCTATCATAAGCTTGTTTGATTTAACTCCGGAAGGACAAAAGTATACATTTTATGTTTTGATTGTATATGGACTATTTATGTGGCTTGCAGTGTATAATGGAATCAACATAACAGGTATTTTAAGGTCTGGAGGAGACACAATCTTCGCTATGGTTACTGAAATGGGTTCCATCTGGCTTTATGCGGTTCCTATGGCATTTCTATCAACTTTAGTCCTGCATCTGCCAATTTACTTTGCGGTATTACTGGTAAAGACTGAAGACCTTATAAAGTTTTTTATATTACTTAAGCGGTTCTGGTCAAAAAAATGGGCTAAGAATGTAATACACGATATATAAGACATACATATAAAAGCAAAATAATTAAACAATAAAAACATAGTTTGCCATAATTCAGTGAACTATGTTTTTTTATTTGTGAAATGGGTAACAATAAAATCATTTGAACTGCATCTTTACAAGTTTGTTGTGACTAAGGACGTAAAATAAAATAAAAGCAATTAATTTGCTCATGATAGTTTTTGCATATGATTGAATAAAAATAAACTATCAATGCAAGTGTAACCCGAGAATTTCAATCATCATGAGAGATTTTTCGACAAAAGTATGCAATATACATCAAAAAATTTAGGAACAATTCTTTACATTCAGAAAATTACAAGTATAATATTAAGTATATTCATAATTGTATATTGGGGGAGAATCGTTAATTTACCATATATAGTTTTTATATGAACTGAATTTCCAGTTGCTAACAATAAGTTTATTCTTGCAAGTTTATTTTCGATTAAATTTTTAATCTTTTTTTTTAATAATATAATAATAACAACAAGTGAATAAATTCTGACGATAGATAAAATTACCCGTTTCCATATGATCATTCTGTGGCAGGTATAAATCATAAATGGGTGCTTTTACTATATATAAATAGGCGGTAAGGAGTTTTGCCATGGGTCTTAAGCCTACAAATACAAGCATAGTTGAAGTTATGAACATGGCTGCATACAGACTTTAGGAGGTGATAAAATGTCTCTTGAGCAAATCAAGGTAATTAAAGATATGGAAGAGAGCGCCGATAAAATTCGCAAAGAAAGTGTAGAAGAAAGCAAACGATTATTGCAGAAGGCCAATCAGAGGGCTAACGAGATTATTCAAGCCGCGAAAATAAAAGGAGAGCTATCGTACAAAGAAGTTATTTCTGAAGCTGAAACTGAAGCGCAGCTCGCTTATGACAAAATTATAAGTGAGGCGGAAGACCAGTGTAAGACTATACTGTCAACTGCAACTGAAAAGTTAGATGATGCGATTTCAGTAATTGTAGGGAGGGTAGTGAAAACAAGTGGCAATAGTTAAAATGAGAAAATTCTCCGTCATTGCACTTGATTCTGTAAAAGAAAATTTGGTTGTGGAACTTATGGATTTAGGAGTAACCGAATTGAATAGTCAAGATGAAAAGATGGCTGAGAAAGAATGGTCTGCCCTTGTAAGAAAAGATGGAAATGAAAATGAAGTAGCGAAACTAGACGGCCTGCTTGGAAAAACTGATCTGGCAATAAAGGTTCTCGAAGAAGTTGACACAAGTAAAAAACCACTTTTCAAGACGAGAAAGGCAGTAACCAGCGAGCAATTTGCAGAAGTATTATTAAACAGAGACAAAATCGAGGAAGACATGAACAATGTTATTTCTCTGAATAATGAATTAAAAATCCTTAAAACTAGTGCAAATAAAGTAGAAACGACAATGGGAAGTCTAAAACCATGGGAATCTTATTCAGTGCCGCTAGAACTTAGGGAAACAAAGAGTACGCTTATAACCATGGGAGTAATGCCGAGTATTTCTGATATTACACGCTTAGAAGATAACCTGAAATCTATCACTAATTTGTGTGAGATTGAGATTGTTGGCAGTGATGAAGAGCTACATTATTTAGTAGTTATGTACTATAAAGAAGTAGAAGAAGAAGTGTTAGACGGTCTTAGACAAAATGGATTTAGTAAAGTAACGTTTAAAGACATGCAGGGCAGTGCTGTTGAAAACTTGGCCCTATGCCGTAGTCAACTTAATGAAATTGCTAATCAGGTGGAAGATATACAAGTTAAGCTGGTGGAAAAGATTAGCTGTAAAGAAAGTATCGAATATCTACATGATGAGTTAAACATTAACAAGGACCGCCAAAAGATTAGAGGAAGAATGCTTAAAACTGGGCATACATTTTATGCTGATGGATGGTTACCAGAGGATGCCGTGGGTGATGTTGAAAACGTGTTCAAAAAGTATAAATGCTGCTATGAAGTGACAGAACCGGATAAAGAAGAGGAGTTTCCTGTATTATTAAGGAATAATTCATTTGTTACACCATTTGAATCCGTTACAGCTCTTTATTCTGTCCCCAATTCAAAAAATATTGATCCAACGCCTATATTTGCCATATGGTATTTTATTTTCTATGGGATGATGTTTAGTGATGCGGCATATGGGCTCATTATGGTGCTGGTGTGCGGAGTGGCTCTGAAAAAATTCAGATTGGAAGGTATGCCATATAAATTGGTCAAAATGTTCTTCTTTTGTGGGATTTCTACAGCCATATGGGGAGTCATCTTTGGTGGTTATTTTGGAGACTTGATTACCGTAATAGGCTCAACCTTCTTCAATCAGGAAATCACCGTACCAAGTGTGTTTGTTCCACTTGATGATCCAATAAGTTTGTTGGGATTCTGTTTGGTTTTGGGCATAATCCACTTATTTATCGGTATGGGTGTTAGTGCATATATGTCTTTCAGGAACGGTCGTCCTTTGGATGCCATATTTGATGTCTTTTCGTGGTACTTGCTAATCCTGGGGCTACCTATTTGGTATTTAGGAGGTTCAATAAATCCTGCGGTATCTAAGGCAGGGTTAATTATGACAGTTATAGGCGCATTAACAATTGTTTTAACTGGTGGAAGAAACAAGAAGGGAATTGGCAAGATAACGGGTGGTTTAGGGTCCATTTATGGAATCACGGGGTACCTTTCAGATATTTTGTCTTACTCAAGATTACTTGCTCTAGGGCTGGCAACAGGCGTAATTGCATCGGTAGTAAATACGATGGGGTCTCTTGCTGGAGGCGGTATAATTGGCGCTGTAATTTTAACAATTGTTTTGATTTTTGGCCATACCTTTAACTTTGCAATCAATGCGCTAGGGGCATTTGTTCATGCCTGCAGATTACAGTATGTAGAATTTTTCGGAAAGTTTTTTGAAGGTGGAGGCATAGCGTTTCAACCGTTAAAGAAAAATACGAAATATGTTGAAATAATTAATAAGAATTAATAACGGAGGTAAAAAATAATGGAAGTAACAAATTGGATTTTTAATGGTAATTCAATCGCTATGGTTGGTGCAGCTGTTGCATGTTTAGCAGGGGTTGGAAGTGCTATTGGTGTTGGAGTTGCAGGTCAGGCAGCAGCAGGGGTTGTTGCAGAGGATCCATCTCAATTTGGTAAAACATTAATCATGCAAGCATTACCAGGTACCCAGGGAATCTATGGGCTGCTGGTTTCATTTTTAATATTAATGAAGATTGGATTTATTGGTGGCGGAAATGTAGCTGCAATTGACAGTGTAACAGGAGCATATATCTTTGCTGCTTCTCTTCCAATTGGAATTGTCGGCATTTTCTCCGGTATTGCACAGGGTAAAGCAGCGGCAGCAGGTATTATGCTGATTGCCAAGAGACCAGGAGAAATCGCAAAAGGTATGATTTTTGCAGCTATGGTAGAAACATATGCGGTATTAGCGCTTCTTGTATCGATTATTATGCTTAACAGCGTTACGGTTTAATTAGATAATGGTAAACGTAAAAGAGTTAAGGATAGGAGGTCGGATATGAGTATACAAGATATTACTGGAAAAATATTAGATGATGCGAAGGAACATGCAGAGAAAATAATGACCCAGGCAAAGAATCAAGAGACTTCTATCTTAGAAAGTGCAAATAAACAAGCGGAAAATATTCTAAAGTCTTATGCAGAGAAAAGTCAGGCGGATACTGAAATCATAAAGAATAGGAAAATTTCAGTAGCAGAACTTGAAAGTAGAAAGATTAAGCTTGGTGCAAGGCAGAAAGCAGTAGCAATTGCTTTTGATAAAGCAATTGACAAGATTGCAGGCTTTCAGGACGATGAATATATTGATTTCTTACTTGCAATGTATGCAGAAGTCACAATTGAAGGCGGAGAAATATGCCTGAATGAAAAAGATAGACAGAGAGTTGGCGAAAAGCTAGTGGCAAAAATTAATGACGGTTCTCAAAAGGAACAAGTAAAATTGTCAGAGGACAAAATAAGCGCTAGAGGTGGATTTATTTTAAAGAAGGGATTCATTGAAATTAATGCAACTCTTGAAACTTTAGTAAATTCAGTAAAAGAGGATGCAACTGGTCAGATTGCAGAAATATTGTTTTGATAAAATTACAGGATTCTGCACTGAAAGGAGGGAGCGCTTTGGGAGAAAATAGTTATGTATTCGCTTGTGCCAGAGTTCGAGGCAGTGAAAAAAACCTAATGTCAAAGGAACAGATGGAAAAAATGTTGGAATCTAAAACCCCGGCAGAGGCGTTAAAAATATTATTAGAACTTGAATATGGCTCAGGTCAGGAACAGGTAGCACCAGAAAACTTTGAAAGGTTACTTGCCTGGGAGCAAAAAAAGACTTATGAATTTATTATGTCAATTGCGCCTGAGAAGGCTCATTTATTGATGTTTACTTATGCAAACGATTATCATAATTTAAAAACCTTGCTTAAAGCAGAGTTCTTAAACATTGATGCATCTGAAAGCTTAAGCCCAGTTGGTACTATTGAACCGATGAAGATGGCGGCTTTGGTCCGAGAAAGGAATTTCTTGCCATTTACATCAGAAATGAAAAATGCGTTTAATGAAGCAGTAGATTTATTCTCAAGAAGCAATGATCCTCAAACCATTGATTTGGTTTTAGATAGAGCATGCTATGCAGACATGCGGGCAATAGCGGAAGAAGCTGAAAATGATTTCTTGACAGGATATGTAAAACTACTGATTGACACTATTAATTTAAAAACTTTTGTACGGCTTCGTCAGATGGGGAAACCGTGGGACTTTTTCCTAAGAGTATTCATTAATGGTGGAAATATCTCAGAGAAGTTGTTTGTAGAAGGTTATGATGAACCATTTCTGCAGTTTGCAGAACGGTTGCATCCTTATGGAATGCAGGGAGCTATGACTGAAGGCGGGGCTATTCTTAAGAATACAGGCAAATTTACAGTATTTGAAAAGTGCTGTGATAATAAGCTGATAGATTATGTGAAAAATGCAAAATACGTATATGCTGGGATTGAACCACTTGTAGCCTTTTTAGTTGCTAAAGAAAACGAAATAAGAAACGCAAGAATTATTATGGCGGGAAAGCTTGCTGGACTCTCTTCGGAGCTGATCAGAGAAAGGTTAAGGGAAACATATGCATAAAATTGGCGTTATAGGTGATCGTGAGAGCGTAAGAGGGTTTAAGGCTGTAGGCCTGGATGCATTCCCCTGCGTCAGCACGGAGGAAGCTAAAAAAACACTTAATAAAATTGCAAAAGAAGACTATGTAATTATATTTATTACCGAAGGCTTGTGCAAAGATATGCAAGAGACGATGGATAATTATAGAGAAATGCGATTACCAGCTATTATCCCGATTCCAGGGGTAGATGGAAATTATGGTGTAGGCTTTGGGAACTTGAAAAAATTAGTTGAAAAGGCCGTTGGCGCGGACATTTTGTTTGGCGGACAATAGAAAATAGAATCATTGGTATGTTAATTTAGGTAATGAAAGTAGGTGACTATTAATTGAGCCAAGGTAAAATAGTAAAAGTTTCAGGACCTTTGGTTATAGCTGAGGGTATGGAAGAAGCAAATATGTTTGATGTTGTTCGTGTAGGCGATCAGGGTCTAATCGGTGAAATAATTGAGATGCGTGATGGCATGGCATCCATTCAGGTATATGAAGAAACTGCGGGTCTTGGTCCAGGAGTTCCAGTAGTGAGCACAGGTGCACCGTTGAGTGTTGAGTTGGGGCCCGGACTGATTGAAACTATGTATGATGGTATTCAAAGACCCCTTGAAGAAATGCGTGCCATGGTAGGAGCAAATATCACAAGAGGAATCCAGGTTTCTTCATTAAATAGAACGAAGAAATGGGATTTTGTTGCTACTGCTAAAGTTGGTGAGCAAGTAGAAGCAGGGGATATTATTGGAACCGTTCAGGAAACAGTACTGATTGAACAAAGAATTATGGTACCGTATGGAATCAGTGGGGTAATTGAAAGTATCCAGAGTGGAAACTATACCGTAGAGGAGATTATCTGTGTTCTAAAAACTGCTGAAGGCGAGAAAAAAGAATTAACCCTAATGCAGAAGTGGCCGGTAAGAAAAGGTCGTCCCTATAAAGAAAAATTAGTGCCTAATATGCCTTTAATTACAGGACAGAGAGTTATTGATACCATGTTTCCTATTGCTAAGGGAGGCGTTGCGGCGGTACCAGGGCCTTTTGGTTCAGGAAAGACTGTTGTTCAACATGCGTTGGCCAAATGGGCAGATGCGCAAGTTGTGGTTTATATTGGCTGCGGGGAACGTGGAAATGAAATGACCGATGTACTGATGGAGTTTCCAGAACTGATTGACCCTAAGACAGGTGAAACTTTAATGAAGAGAACGGTATTAATCGCAAATACTTCAGATATGCCGGTAGCTGCGCGTGAAGCATCTATTTATACAGGTATTACTATTGCGGAATACTTTAGAGATATGGGTTATTCTGTTGCTTTGATGGCAGATTCTACTTCTCGATGGGCAGAAGCATTACGTGAAATGTCAGGCCGTTTAGAGGAAATGCCTGGTGAAGAAGGATATCCTGCGTATCTTGGCTCTCGTCTTGCTCAATTCTATGAAAGAGCAGGGAGAGTAATTAGCTTAGGAAAACAAGGCAGAGAGGGAACCCTGTCAGCCATTGGCGCGGTATCTCCCCCAGGTGGTGATATTTCCGAACCAGTATCACAAGCCACATTACGTATAGTAAAAGTATTCTGGAATTTGGATTCTGGTCTTGCCTATAAGCGTCACTTCCCAGCAATCAACTGGCTGAATAGCTATTCTCTTTATATTGATAGCTTGAATGCTTGGTTTATGGAAAACGTGGCAAGTGATTTTCCTGCATTACGTCAAGAAGTAATGAAGCTGTTGCAGGAAGAAGCCGAATTAAATGAAATAGTACAGTTAGTAGGTGTAGATGCCTTATCACCTTCAGACAGGATTAAGCTTGAAGCGTGTAAATCAATAAGAGAAGATTATCTGCATCAGAATGCATTCCACGAAATTGATACGTATGCCTCGATGGATAAGCAGTACATGCTGCTAAATTTGATTATGGGCTACTATAAGCAATCCATGGAAGGACTCCAACAGGGAGCAGATTTTAATTCTTTAATCTATTTACCTGTCCGAGAAGAGATAGGACGTTTCAAATACGTGGAAGAAGAAAAGTGCTCAGAGGCATTTAAAATGATTATGTTAAAATTATCTGAAAGTATTCACAATTTAATAAGCGAGGGGGCTGAGCAGGATGATTAGAGATTATAAGACAATTTCGGAAATTGCAGGCCCGCTAATGCTTGTAAAGGGAGTTGAAAATGTAACTTATGATGAGCTTGGTGAAATAGAACTGACAAATGGTGAGCGAAGACAGTGTAAGGTTTTAGAAATCAACGGTTCAGATGCAATGGTACAGTTGTTTGACAGTGCTGCGGGGATAAACTTAAGGGATTCTAAGGTAAGGTTTTTAGGAAAAGGAATCGAATTAGCTGTATCGCCTGACATGCTTGGGCGTGTATTTGATGGGATGGGCAGGCCTAAAGATGGTGGACCTGAAATAATACCAGAAAAAAGATTGGATATCAATGGATTGCCAATGAACCCGGCAGCCCGTGACTACCCAAATGAATTTATACAAACGGGAATATCTGCCATTGATGGATTAAATACATTGGTAAGAGGGCAGAAACTTCCTATTTTTTCAGGCTCTGGTTTGCCGCATGCAGAGCTTGCAGCACAAATTGCTCGTCAGGCAAAGGTACGCGGAGGGGAATCTAACTTTGCAGTAGTATTTGCTGCAATTGGTATCACCTATGAAGAAGCGGATTTCTTTGTTTCAGACTTTAAACGTACAGGAGCCATAGACAGAACTGTACTTTTTATGAACTTGGCAAATGATCCTGCTGTAGAGCGTATTTCTACGCCTCGTATGGCGTTAACCGCTGCTGAATATTTAGCCTTTGAAAGAGGCATGCACGTGCTGGTTATCATGACGGATATTACAAACTATGCTGAGGCGCTGCGTGAAATTTCTGCTGCGCGTAAGGAAGTTCCAGGGAGAAGAGGTTATCCGGGATATTTATATACGGATCTTGCAACCATGTATGAAAGAGCGGGCAGAAAGCGTGGATACGACGGCTCTATTACAATGATTCCGATTTTAACAATGCCAGAGGATGATAAGACACATCCCATTCCTGACTTAACAGGATACATTACAGAGGGACAGATTATCTTATCAAGAGATTTATACAGAAAAGGAATCACGCCGCCAATTGATGTATTACCATCACTTTCCAGATTAAAAGATAAGGGCGTTGGTAAGGGCAAAACCAGAGAAGATCATTCGGATACGATGAATCAGCTGTTTGCGGCTTATTCAAGTGGTAAGAATAGTAAGGAATTAATGGCGATTTTAGGCGAAGCTGCTTTGACTGAAATGGACTTACTTTATGCAAAGTTTGCAGATAAATTTGAAAGTGAATATATCTCGCAGGGATACAATGCGGACAGAGACGTGTTAGAAACATTGGATATTGGCTGGAAACTGCTAGGCATGCTTCCTAAGTCAGAGCTAAAGCGTATCAAGGACGAAAATATTGAAAAGTATTATCCAAAGAACGACGCTGAATAAGTGAGGAGGAATCAGGAATGGCACGGTTAAATGTAAACCCAACTAGAATGGTACTTTCCTCTTTAAAAAAACGTTTAAAGACGGCAACTCGCGGCCATAAATTGATGAAAGATAAAAGAGACGAACTAATGAAGCGGTTTATTGATCTGGCTAGGGAAAACAAGGTGCTAAGGGATAAAGTAGAAGAGCAGCTTGTAGAAGTCTACGGAAATTTCACCATAGCTAGTGCGGTTATGTCTTCTCAGATTTTAGAAGAGGCTTTGATGTTTCCGAAACAGAGTGTGGAAGTTGGAGTGGAAAATGAGAATATCATGTCTGTAGATGTTCCAGTATTCGATTTCAAGTATACAGCTGAGGACACTTCTAATATATATCCTTATGGTTTTGCAACTACCTCGGGAGAATTAGATGGTGCTGTTAAAAATTTGTCAGAAATATTTCCAACAATGCTTCAACTGGCAGCAATGGAAAAAAAGGCAGCTCTGCTGGCAGTTGAAATTGAGAAGACGCGTAGACGTGTAAATGCTTTAGAGTACGTTGTGATACCGCAATTGCAGGAAACTATTCGTTACATTAAGATGAAGCTTGATGAAAACGAACGAGGAAATCAGACTAGGTTAATGAAAGTTAAGGATATGATGCTTAAAGAAGCAATTTTGGAAAAGAAAGCGGCAACAGAAGAAGCTTTAAAAAACTTTAATTAGCAAATAGTTAGGAAGAATATTAAAATTAGGCATAGGGACACTCCCTTTATGATTGAGTTAATTACTTTAATTATAAAACAGAGTTGGTTCCTATGCCTTTTTTAATCTACAGCTTACAGAAATTGCAAAACGAAGTAAAAATATTTAGAAAAATTACACATTACACAAACTTGTTGTGTTAAAACCCTCAAAATAGGATAAAAATAACTAAATTGCTCATAATAGCTTTTATGAATGGGCTGATAAAAATAAATAATAATAACAAACATAAGCCTCTAATTTAAAGGGGTTTGGGCCTTTTTCGACAAAAAAGGTCAAAAAAGAATATTTAAATAAAAAACATATGCTTTACATTTGGAAATTTAGGACTATAATATAATTTAATTTGTAAAAATACAGGGAATTTACGGGCATCTTGTCAAAAGCAAAAAAATGATTTTTGTTTGTTTATGTTTATGGCTCGTATCAGTGATTTAACTATTTTGCCATAGATTGATGAGATGGTTTTTAAAATGACTCACACCAAGCAGGCATTAAATTAGTAGAAACTGAATATAAACAAAATGATAAATTTTAATAATTGTTTTATTGTTGTAATAGAGTCAATATCAAAAAATGTAAATTGGTGTAGTTTTTTTATAGGAGAGGATTGTTAGATTTGGAATATGTTTTGGGTGCCGTGGTCGGTATTATATATGGTGGATTAGTCGGATTTTTTAAGTATTTTTTTCTTTGGAGAAAATTAGTTAAAGAGTCCAATAATACGGTTAAAATAAAAACAGTAACTATAAGAATGTTTATTAGTTATGCAACTAATGTGATTACATTAACCATAGCATATTTAGTAAGAAATATTATTCCATTTGACTTTATTGCTTTTGTGATTGCTACTGCGTTTGCATTAGTTTTAGCTGGAAAACTGTTTTCCATACAAAAACTATTACTGAGAACACAGATGTAAAATTATATGAAATTAAAAATGCATTTAGGAGGAAAGCAAAATGATACAAATGCTAAATTCAATGGGGATGTCCAGTGCTATGATAACGAGCTCGATTATAACGCTGATACTTTGTGGTTTAGCCATATTGGCAAGTAGCCGTATGGAGATGATTCCATCAGGTATTCAGAATGTTATGGAGGTTATAATAGAGAAGCTGAGTGACTTCTTTGAAGATTTAATGGGTGAGTATGCAGGCCGTAAATATTTTCCATTGGTTGCAACCTTATTTATTTACGTGCTGATTTGTAACTATTCTGGATTAATACCGCTTTCAGGTGAATTACCAGGATTAAAAGCACCCACAAGTTCAATAAACTTCCCGGCAGCATTAGCGATTATTGTGTTCTGTTGCGTACAATATATTGGGGTAAAAGAAACACATGGGTTAAAGTATTATAAGCACTTATTACAGCCTATCGCTTTGTTATTACCGCTTATGTTGTTGGAAGATATTGTAAAACCAATATCGCTGACATTACGACTTTATGGAAACATCTTTGGTGAAGAATCTGTAACTAGCGCATTCTTTAATATGATCCCTTTGGGTCTGCCAGTGGTTATGCAGATTTTCAGTGTACTTATGGGTCTAATACAGGCAATGGTATTTTCCTTGTTAGCAGGAATTTATATTTCAGAGGCAGCAGAACATGGGGCTGAAGAATTCGAGCATTTAAAAACACAAAATATTTAGTAAATAGCTTACTACAACATATTATTAGTGATATCTATTTTAACTGAAGGAAGTAAACCTTGCAGGAAAATATATATAAATTATTAAAAAGATGAGGCTGAAGTTTATCAGCAGAAACGAAAGGAGAAAATAAAATGACAATTGCATTAGCAGCAGCATTAGCTATCGGTCTATCAACTATCGGCCCTGGTATAGGACAAGGTATTGCATCAGCAAAGGCTTTAGAAGGCATGGCAAGACAGCCTGAAATGGTAGGAACTTTACGTACAAATCTGATTCTTTGCATGGCTTTTATGGAAGCTTTGGCAATCTACGGATTACTAGTTACTTTTATCTTATTATCAAAAATGTAGTGAATTCGTTTGAGAAAGTAACTCAAACACAAGGAGGGTTTATTTATGGTTGAAGCATTAGGTCTGGACTTAAAAGAGATTATTTTTGCTATTGTAAACTTTGTGATCCTTGTGAGCGTATTGGCTAAGTTTCTATATCAACCGTTTCTTGAGATGCTTGAAAACAGAAAGCAGACTATTCAGGATTCATTTGATCATGCAGCTGAAACGAATAGAAGAGCTGATGAGAAAATGGATGAATACAACGAGCGTATTTCAAATGTGGAACATGAAGGTAGAGAAATAATTAAAAGTGCAAAAATAAAAGCAGAAGTTCAGGCAAGTGATATTATTAATGAGGCTAAAGTTAAAGCTACAGAGATAACTCTGCATGCAGAAAAAGAAGTGGAACGTCAAAAGGCAAAGGCTTTATCAGAGATGAAAGCTCAAGTTGCTGCCATGGCGTTGCTTGCCGCAGAGAAAATCCTGGAGAAGGAACTAGAAATAGAAGGTCAGGAGCATCTAATTGATAATATCATTGAACAGGTAGGTGCGGCGAAATGGCAGAATTAACAATCGGAATGACATACGGTAATGCATTGTTTCAAGCTGCTTGTGAGCTTAACAAGAAAGAACTAATTCTTGAGGAAGCAACACAAGTTCTTGAAATAATAAATCAGGAGCCTGATTTGTGTGCCTTTATAAACACTCCGGTAATTTCCATTGGCGAGAAGAAAGATGTTTTAAAGTCTATCTTTGAAAGCCGTATTTCTGAAGAACTTTTGAATTTCCTATTTGTTATGGTGGACAAGGGAAGAACAAGGCATTTTGCGAGAGCCATAAAGGTTTACAAGGATCTTCAAAATGAACAAGAGGGAGTTTCATACGGAAAAATATTTTCTGTAAAATCTCTTAGTTCTGAGAGACTTGAAAAATTTGAAGCTGAAACAGGGAAACTATTACAACAAAAGGTTAAGCTTGAAAATGAAACAGACACTAGCTTAATTGGTGGTGTAAAAATACTCATTGACGGCAAGGTTATTGACGCATCTTTAAGAAGGCGTCTTGAAGACCTAAATAATACTATTATATAGAGAGGGGGTTGATAACATGAACCTCAAACCAGAAGAAATAAGTGCCGTAATAAAAGAGCAGATTAAAAATTATAAAAATAAGCTTGAAATCTCAGATTTTGGCACTGTTATACAGGTTGGAGATGGTATTTCCAGGATTTATGGATTGGAGAAATGCATGGCAGGCGAGCTGCTTGAGTTTCCAGGAGAAGTATATGGTATGGCGTTAAATCTTGAAGAAGATAACGTTGGCGCAGTAATGCTTGGCTCCGACAAACACATAAAAGAAGGAGATATCGTAAAACCTACAGGAAAGGTAGTTGAAGTTCCAGTAGGCAACGATCTAATTGGTCGTGTTGTAAATGCGTTAGGACAACCGCTTGACGGAAAAGGCCCTATTAGTGCAGAAGCTCACAGACCTATTGAATATCCAGCACCAGGAATATTACAAAGAAAATCAGTTAGTCAGCCTTTACAGACTGGTATCAAGGCTATTGATGCTATGATACCTATTGGTAGAGGACAAAGAGAATTGATTATTGGAGATAGACAGACTGGTAAAACAGCCATTGCTATTGATACGATTCTTAACCAAAAGGATGCAGATGTAATTTGTATTTATGTTGCTATTGGACAGAAGCAATCTACAGTAGCTCAGTTGGTACAGACACTTGAAGGCAAGGGAGCTATGAACTATACAATTATTGTTTCTGCAACAGCCAGCGACGTTGCCCCACTTCAATATATTGCTCCTTATGCAGGTAGCGCTATGGCAGAACACTTTATGTATCAGGGCAAAGATGTTTTGATTATCTATGATGATTTATCAAAGCATGCGGTTGCATATAGAGCGATGTCCCTATTACTTAGAAGACCACCTGGAAGAGAAGCTTATCCGGGAGACGTATTCTATTTGCACAGTAGGTTACTAGAAAGAGCAGCTAGACTTTCTGATGATTTAGGAGGAGGATCTATTACCGCTTTACCTATTATTGAAACTCAGGCTGGAGACGTATCTGCGTATATTCCTACAAATGTTATTTCCATCACTGATGGACAGATCTTTCTGGAATCAGAATTGTTCTTTACAGGTCAAAGACCAGCGGTTAACGCAGGTATTTCAGTATCTCGCGTAGGTGGTAATGCACAGATAAAAGCAATGAAGCAGGTTTCCAGTAAGGTTAAACTTGAACTGGCACAGTACACAGAATTGGCAAGTTTTTCACAGTTTGGTTCGGATGTTGATAAAGACACAAGAGCAAGGCTTGATCACGGTTTAATTTTAATGGAAATATTAAAGCAGGGACAGTATAAACCAATTGCAGTTGAACATCAGGTTATGATTATATATGCTGCGATTAACCACTACCTTGCAGATGTCCCGGTAGAAATGATTAAAGAATTTGAACAGGGCCTTTATGAGTTTATGGATACACAATATCCACAGGTAGGTAAAGATATTAAATCTACTGGAAAGCTTGATGAGGCTACAGAAGAAATTCTAAAAGAAGCAATTAATAAGTACAAAGAGGTACGAGACAAGTAGGGATAGGTTATAGGAGGAGAATATGGCTTCAAATAATATGCAGGACATAAAACGCCGCATAAAGAGCGTAACCAGCACAGAGCACATAACCAGTGCGATGAAGCTTGTTTCCGCTGCAAAGCTGAGAAGAGCAAAGGCCACCTTCGAAAAAACAACTGAATATTTTCATTATATTACAGAATCTATAGCGGATATCTTCAACAATATTAGTGATGTTCCGCAACAGTATCTAACTGGAAACCATGAGGCTGATAAAACTGGTTATATCATTATTACAAGTTGCAGAGGATTATGCGGAGGCTTTAACTCAAACGTTATAAAGCAAGCAGAAGCTGAGATTAAAGCTGCAGGTAAAAAAACAGTAATTGTTGCAGTAGGAACAAAGGGCAAGGAATATTTTGTTAAGAGAGGGCATGAGATTTTTAGCGAATACTTGGCTCCTCCAGAAGATATTTCTTTCTTAGAAACAAAACACATTAGCAAACCTTTTATAGATATGTACAATTCTGGTGAAATTGATAAAGTAGTGCTTATTTATACTTCTTTCAAAAACTCCATGGAGCAGGAAGTTAAATGTGAAACTTTGCTACCTTTTGATATAGAAAATGATCTGGAAGTAATAAAACATGATAGAGAAGTTGAGTACGAACCATCCGTAGAGGCTGTATTTAACTATCTGGTTCCTAAATATGTTGAAATTAAGGTATACGGAGCTATTGTTGAATCTGCTACTTGTGAACATGCTGCAAGAAGAATGGCTATGGAAAATGCTACAGATAGTGCCAGAGAAATGCTGGATAACCTATCCTTGTTCTATAACAGAGCAAGACAGGCTGCTATTACAGATGAGATTATTGAAATTGTTGCAGGGTCAGAGGCCCAAAAATAAGTTGTTACAAAAGAAGTAGGGAGGTGGTTTGGAATATGGAACAGAATAAAGGTATTATTCACCAGATTATCGGACCGGTTATAGATATAAAGTTTTCACCCGAATATATGCCCGAACTGTTAAGTGCTATAGTAATTAAGCATGAAGGTAAGGATATCGTAGCAGAAGTTGCTCAACACGTTGGAGATGATGTCGTAAAATGTGTAGCCCTATCCGCTACAGATGGTCTGACAAGAGGTATGGAAGCTATTAATACAGGAGCTCCTATTCAGGTTCCTGTAGGAAAAGAAGTACTAGGCAGATTGTTCAATGTTATAGGTGAGACAATAGACGAAAAAGGACCTGTTGTTACAGCGGAAAAGCACTCTATTCATAGAGAAGCTCCTCCTTTTGAAGAACAGGATACAAATGCAATGATTTTCGAAACGGGGATCAAAGTAATTGACTTAATCGCACCATACACCAGAGGTGGAAAAGTTGGCCTTTTCGGAGGTGCTGGTGTAGGTAAAACAGTTCTTATTCAGGAACTTATCAGTAATATCGCAAGAGAACATGGTGGTATTTCTGTATTCGCAGGAGTTGGCGAAAGGACAAGAGAAGGTAATGACCTGTACTATGAAATGATAGAATCAGGCGTTATTGATAAAACGGCTATGGTGTTTGGTCAGATGAATGAACCGCCGGGAGCTAGAATGAGAGTAGCCCTGACAGGTTTGACTATGGCAGAATACTTTAGAGATGTTGAGGGACAGGATGTACTTCTGTTTATTGACAATATATTTAGATTCACACAGGCGGGTTCGGAGGTATCGGCACTACTTGGACGTGTACCATCAGCAGTAGGCTATCAACCAACACTTGCAACTGAAATGGGTGCATTGCAGGAAAGAATTACTTCAACTAAGAAGGGTTCTATTACATCAGTACAGGCTATTTATGTGCCAGCTGATGACTTGACTGACCCAGCACCGGCTACAGCTTTCGCTCATTTGGATGCTACAACAGTATTGTCTCGTTCAATTAGTGCGCTTGGCATTTATCCGGCAGTTGACCCACTTGAATCTACTTCAAGAATGATGGATCCTAATATTGTTGGTGAAGAACACTATGAAACAGCTAGAAATGTACAGGAAGTTCTTCAAAGATATAAGGATTTACAGGATATTATTGCTATTCTGGGTATGGATGAATTGTCAGATTCTGATAAACTTATTGTATCCAGAGCAAGAAAAATTCAGAGATTCCTTTCACAACCGTTTAGTGTTGCAGAGCAGTTTACTGGTATACAAGGCAAATATCTTCCATTAAAGGAAACTATACGTGGATTTAAAGAAATTCTTGAAGGTAAACACGACGAAATCCCTGAATCTATGTTTTTGCTTGCAGGCGGCATAGATGAGGTTGTAGAAAAGTTTAAGGCGTCAAAATAATTTTTTCGCCGGGAAGGAAGATAAGAAAATGGCTAAGAGTATATTACTTGAGGTTATAACACCTTCAAAACTATTCTATAAGGATAAGGTTGAGATGGTTATAGTCAGAACCTTAGCAGGTGAAGAAGCATTTATGGCTGGGCACACTTGGGCATGTAAACTTTTAGATGTAGGAGTTATGTGGATTAAGGAAGAAGGAGCTAATGAGTTTAAGGCTGCATCTATCGCAGGAGGATATATTGATATAAGGGAGAACTTTGTAATATATACTGATGCTGCTGAATGGGTTGAAGAGATAGATGTTGAAAGAGCCAAAAAGAAGAAAGCGACTGTAGAGGAATGGCTTGAATCTCATGATGAGACTAATACCGATAAAAATCAGATTATTAAAGCGCAAATCAGTTTAGCAAAACAGATTACTAGAATGAATTTAGCAGAAAATGGCGCAAGACGTAAAAGATAATGAATTAAAGGTGGATTTAAGTATCCACCTTTTTTTAACCTTAATTATTTTTTGAAAATTCTAATATTATATAGAAAATTGTCAAAAATTTGTATATAATATTAATAAATTCAATTTCAGGGAGAATAGTATTATGAAGAAAGATAATCAGCAATTATTGCAGATATTGATTAGAATTTCTGGTGGTTTTATGATTTTTTTTATGATGCTTTTTTCTATGCAATCTCAGTTTGCATTCGGGGGATCTAAGGTTTCTCAAGAAAAGAAAGTTGTAAAAGTTGGATATTATTTATATGAAGGATATCAGGAAGCAGATGAACATGGTGTATATTCAGGATATGGATATGATTATTTAAAAGAGATATCACAGTTTGCGGGCTGGGATTATGAATTTGTCGTTGCATCTTTTCCTGATTGCATTAAGATGTTAGAAGATGGTGAAGTAGATATTGTTGGAGGTATAGACAAGGACACCTTAAAATCCAACAAGATTATATATTCACATTTTTCGAATAGAGTCTCGCAAACCCAGTTATATACGAAAGCTAGTAATACTGAACTGAATTTTGACGATTTTTCAAAACTGAATGGCATTTTTGTAGGCATTGTGGAAAACGACTACAAGGAAGCATACTTAGATGAATATTCCGGCCAAAATCACATCAGGTTTAATAAAAAATATTATAAAACATTGGAGGATATGGAAACTGCCTTAGAACAGGATCAAATACAGGCTATTTTTACATCGGTGGAATCAAACAAGAGGTACGATAAAGTCATAGGCAGAATGGATGAACATCCTTTATACTACGGAATAAATAAAAACAATAAAGAATTATTAAAAGAATTAAATCTGTCTATGCAAAATATTAAAAATAGTAATCCATCCTATGATATGCAAATACAAAACAAATATTTTATAAAAGGAAATGTTGCAGCGCCTTCGTTTACTGTTGAAGAACTGAACTACATTAAAGAGAAAGGCATTGTAAAGGTTTCTTATGACCAGGGGTGGCAGCCAATCGAATATTATGATGAAGAAACAGGTGGAATTAAAGGCGTAACAAAGGATTTGTTTGATTTATTGTCAAAGTATACAGGATTAAAATTTGAATTTGTAAAAGCAGAAAATTTAAGCCAGGCATTAGATGATGTAAAGGCGGGTAAAACGGATATGATCAGTTTAGTCTCCCATGACTATGACATATCAGAGAAGAGAGGAATATATACATCTAGTATATGTATCAATGCATCACTAGTAGGGGTAATAGCAAAAGACAGAAATTTTGATGGTATAAAGCAGGTCGCTATGCCAAAAGATTATTATTTAGATATTCTTGAAAATTATGATGTAAAAGAATACGAAACTGTTGAAGAATGTTTTGAAGCTGTTAACTCTGGCATGGCGGATGCTACTATTGCAAATGCATATGCGGCAAATTATTATCTGGCCAATCCCAAATTTGTAAATCTCATTAGGCAGGACCTGATTGGATATTCAGAAGATTTGTCATTAGGTGTTTCTAAGGATGAGGATATTGAACTCTTAAATATATTGAACAAAGGCTTGCATTGCATTTCTGATATGGATTTGTCAAATATAGTGTTAAGTAATTATGTTGTATATGAACAACCAAAATTTAGAAAGCTGTACTATTCAAATCCTACGTTCTTTTTAGGTTTAGTAGTGTTCGTAGTTACAGCTGCGATTGGAATCCTAATTTACATAATAGTATTAAAGAATAAAGTGAATACAACAAACTTGAAAATGATTGAATTTTTAAATGTAGAAAAAAGCAGAATGGAAAATTCGTTGCGAAATGAAGCCGAGACAGACTCACTAACGGGTTTATTTAATCGGCGAAAAATTGAATCAGAGTTAAAGGAATTTTTATTAAAAATTAGCGTAGATAACCAAATGAGCCTGCAAAGTACGAATTCCCCCAACTACGATATTCACAGCATGATGATTATTGATTTGGATGGATTTAAAATTATAAATGACAGATATGGACATCCTGAAGGTGATACTTTATTAAAGAAGGTTGCCATGGAATTGGAATTGGTTGCAGGTCAGGGTAATTTAGTGGGCAGATTAGGTGGAGATGAATTTGTATTTTTATTTAAGAATATTACTGGTATGAGTGAGGCGAATCGTTTAAAAGAGAAAATTCATAAAGTTATCAGACAAATTGCAAAAGAAGACGAAAAATGGAATACAATATCTGTAAGTATTGGAATAACTTTGTTTGGATATGAAACATATAGTTTTAAAGAATTATATCAGAGGGCTGACCAGGCTTTGTATCAGGCAAAAAAATTAGGCAAAGATAGAGCAATATTTTATGAAGAATTGTGACAAAATAGATAAAGCATAGTTAGAGGATTAGATTTGGTTTATGACAGATTTAATCCTTTTTTTGTATGTTTTCTATGCTCATTGCGATAAAAATATATATAAATTTGATTAATTTGCTCTATAAAAAAATAATATATTTTTTTCATTATTGAAAGAATGTTGAAAATGTAGTATAATAGAATCCGTTACTAGTATATTACTATAACTAAATAAAGTAAAAATATATTAATTTGCTTTTAAAATATAAAAGGGGGGTACAAAATATGTATGGAGATAAATTAGATGATAAATATTCTAGAATAACGACGGAAATACAGGCGTTAGCCAATAAATGTATAGAAAATAGCACAATTGAAGCATCGTTATATAAAAAATATGAAGTCAACAGGGGTCTAAGAGATTTAAATGGAAATGGTGTACTGACAGGGCTTACGGAAATTTCAGGTATATATGCTTTTGATATAGATGAGAAAACTCACGAAAAGGTTCCTTGTCCTGGCAGACTGTATTACCGTGGAGTTAATATTAACGATATAGTGAGAGGCTTTGTTAATGAGAAACGCTTTGGGTTCGAAGAGGTTGCATATCTGCTTATATTTGGTAAACTCCCAAGCAATGAGCAGTTAAATGATTTTAAAAAGATTTTAGCAGAATATCGAACGTTGCCGCCAAGTTTTGTGAGAGACATAATTATGAAAGCACCTAGTACCGATATGATGAATAGTTTGGCAAGAGGCGTCTTAACTCTTCACTCTTATGATATGAACCCAAATGATACATCTATACCAAATGTACTTAGGCAGTGTTTGCTGCTTACGGCAGTTTTTCCATTATTAGCGGTATATGGATATCAGGCATCAAGACATTATCACTATATGGACAGCTTATATATACACATACCAAAGCCAGAATTATCTACTGCAGAGAACATATTGCACATGCTTAGACCTGACAGTCAATATACCGAACTTGAAGCAAAGATTTTAGATTTGGCTTTGGTTCTGCACGCAGAACATGGAGGTGGGAATAATTCCACTTTTACTACGCATGTAGTTTCTTCGTCAGGGACTGATACGTATTCTGCCATAGCTGCGGCTTTGGGATCTTTAAAGGGACCGAAGCATGGCGGCGCAAATATTAAAGTTGTGCAGATGTTTGATGATATGAAATTCAGTATTTCTGATTGGAACGATGAAGATCAGATTAAAGAATATTTGCACAAGCTATTAAAAGGGGAAGCCTTTGATAAATCAGGACTGATTTATGGAATGGGACATGCGGTATATTCTTTATCGGATCCTAGGGCGGAAATCTTTAAGAAGTTTGTAGAAAGCCTGGCGGTAGAAAAACAAAGAGGTAAAGAATACAAATTATATGCCAATGTAGAAAAAATTGCGGCAGATTTAATTTGCCAAGAGCGGAAAATCTATAAAGGTGTTAGCGCAAATATTGACTTTTACAGCGGGTTTGTATATAGCATGTTAGATTTGCCGTTGGAACTTTACACTCCTATTTTTGCAATAGCAAGAATGGCGGGATGGAGTGCTCATAGAATTGAAGAATTGATTAATGTGGGTAAAATTATTAGACCTGCTTATAAAGATGTGGCTGAATCATGTGAGTATGTGCCTATTCGTGAACGATAGGAAGATAAATAAAAGAAGCTGCTGCAAATTTATTTGTAGCAGCCTCTTTTGCTAATATATGAAAATTTGTTACAAAAATAAGCTTCCCACATTATATATTATAAAGGCGACAATCCATGCGACTGCTGTCTGGAAACATACTGTTAGAATGGCGTAATGCCAGCCTCCCATCTCTCTTCTGATTGTTGCCAGTGTGGCCACGCAAGGCATATATAACAGGCAGAAAGCTAAGAAAGCAAATGCAGATAAGGGCGTGAAAATCTGTGTAAGCATTGCGGTTAAAGAGCCCCCTTCTGTGGCTCCTGTTAAAACCGCCATAGTGCTTACCACTGCCTCTTTTGCTGAAAGCCCAGTGATAAGTGCAGTGGCAGCTCTCCAATCCCCAAAACCCAATGGTTGAAATATTGGAGAAACAGCTCTTCCTAAAGAAGCTAAAATGCTATCTTCACTGCTTGTTACTAAATTTAGGCCATAGTCAAAACTCTGCAAGAACCATATTACAATTGTAGCTATAAATATTACGGTAAAAGCCTTTTTGATAAAGCCTTTTACGTTTTCCCACATACGGAGACAGACACTTTTGACTGCTGGTACACGATAGGGAGGCAGCACCATGATAAATGGCACTGGATTTCCTTTAAATATTGTACTTTTAAAAATCGAGGCACATATTATTGCGACTATAATTCCTGTCAGATAGATTGCAGTCATAATAAGGGCTTTATTACTGCTGAAAAATGCAGCAGTAAACATCGCATATATAGGAAGTTTAGCGCTGCAAGACATAAATGGAATTAAAGTAATAGTTAAATGCCGATCTCTTGCACTGGATAGAGAACGGGTAGCCATAATTGCAGGAACCGAACAGCCGAAACCAATAAGCATTGGTACGATAGAACGACCAGAAAGACCTAGCTTTCGTAAAAGTTTATCCATGACAAAGGCAACTCGCGGAGTATAGCCACTGTCTTCTAAAATGGACAAGAAGAAAAAAAGCACAGCGATAATAGGCAGAAATGATAGCACGCTTCCTATACCGGCACAAATCCCGTCTATGATTAAAGCGTAAAGAACAGGACTTACCCCTGCACCTATAAGGCCAGAACTTATAAGCCCAATTGCTATATCTATGAGTTTGGAAAGCTGATCACTAAGATAAGCTCCTATGGAGCTGAATGTGAAATAAAAGACCAAAAACATAATCCCCATAAATATAGGAATGGCAAAAAACCGATGAGTTAGGATTTTATCTATTTTCACCGAGCGTGCATGTTCCTTAGTGCTTTCTGATATACGTGTTACTACTTTAGCACATATTTTTTCGATAAAGGCATACCTCATATCGGCCATAGCAGCTTCCCTGTCTGTATGCAGATGATTTTCCATGTCTTCTACAATATGCCATATAATATCCAGTTCGGGACCCTGCAGCTGAAGTTGTTTCAACATAGGTTCGTCACCCTCTACAACTTTAGTGCAGCAAAATCGTAGGGGGAGGCCGACTCTTTCTACATCATCACTTATTAGATGCGCAATAGAGTGAATGGCGGTGTGGATATAGCCTGAGCAAAAGTCGATTTTTTCAGGGATAGTGTGTTTATGTGCGGCTTCTATAGCATAATGAATTAAATCATGAATCCCATCATTTTTACTTGCAGAGATAGGAATCACTGGGATTGTAAGTTCTTCTGATAATTTTTGAATATCTATAAAAATTTTATTATTTTTAACTTCATCCATCATGTTGAGCGCTAGAACCATAGGTATTTCTAACTCCATAAGCTGCAGCGTTAAATATAATGTCCTCTCAATTGCAGTAGAATCAATAATATTAACGATTACATCGGGCTTACCTTTTAATAGGATATCCCTTGTTTCTACATCATCTAGAGTGTAGGCTGAAAGAGAATAGGTTCCAGGTAGTTCTATGACGCTGACACCCTTATGCCTTCGTACAGGGCCTTCTTTAGTGGCTCTGTGTGGAGCAGAGAAATGCCCAGTATGCTGCTGCCCGCCAGTCATCTGATTGAAAACAGTTGTTAATCCACAGCTGGGGTTTCCTATTAAAGCGATATTAATTTTATGCAGATGCTTTTTATTCATTAATTGACACCTCTTTAACTTGGATATGACTTGCATCCTCTTTTCTTAAGGTAAGTTCAAAACCTCTTAGGTAAACCTCAATGGGGTCACCTAAAGGGGCCACTTTTCTTACTAAGACGGAAGTGTTGGGAGTCAGGCCTAAATCAAAAAGTCTTCGCCGGATGGCGCCCTCGCCGCCTACGGAACTTATAATCCCACTGCTCCCGGGTTTTAATTTATCTAAAGTTAAAATCATTTATTACCTCGAATTATAATTGTAGTATAATAACATAATGTTTATAGTGTACTTATACCTCTTAGTTAGCTTATGCGAACAGTATAGTGAAAAACCTTCAAAAAGTCAAGAAAACGAAAGGATGAAGATATGGTTATGGAAAAACAAATGGTGTTTAGGGTTGGGCTCTTTAGGCCACCCAGTGAAGCAAATAGTTTGCTTTTGCAAGTGACCCAGGGATGTACGTGGAATAAGTGCAAATTTTGCCAAATGTATAGGCAGACTCCTTTTGAAACTTTTTCAGTAGACAGCATTAAGAGAGATATTGATATCATGAAATATTATGCGGATATGCTGCTGGAATGCAAGGATTCTTTGGAGCAATGGGAATCACAAAAACTAAAAGATAAGTTGCGGAGTATGTCCCGGCCAGAGGCCGATTGCGCACGTTTGATTTTTAACTGGATGGTGAACGGAGGGAGGACTGTATTTCTGCAAGATGGAAATACTTTGGTATTAAGTGTGGCAAGATTAAAAGAGGTTTTGGAATATATAAGAGAAGTGTTTCCTCAAATTGAAAGAATTACTTCCTACGGCAGAGCGCAGACCTTAGCAAAAGTAACTGCGGACGAATATGCACAGCTTAAAAGTGCAGGGTTAGATAGAATTCATTCTGGATTTGAGTCTGGGTCTCAGGATGTGCTTGATTTTATAAACAAAGGAGTTTCTGTTGAAGAATTGATTAAAGCTGGACGCAATATAAAGGATGGAGGAATTCAATTGTCTGTTTACTTTATGCCTGGGGTTGGAGGGAAAGCTTTGTCAGAGCAAAATGCACTGGGAATGGCACATGTAGTTAATGAAATCAATCCAGACTATGTAAGAATAAGAACGGCTGCGATAAAAGAAGGAACAGAACTTTGGAATGAGTACAAAAGTGGGCGGATGAAGTTGTGCAGCGATGATGACAAAATAAAGGAAATTCGTATGCTGATTGATTCTGTAGAACGCTGTGAAGGCAGATTAGTAAGCGACCATATCGTAAATTTATTACAAAATGTGGAGGGCAGTTTTAAGAAAGATAAATCTTCAATGCTTAACAAAATAGATGCTTATTTAGAAATGCCGGAAACGGATAGGAAAATGTACCAAATTTCTAGAAGATCGGGTCGTGTAAGTTCTATAGAAAGTTTAAATGAATTACATGAAATTCAGAAAAACCAATTACAAAAAATGGTACTTGCGTATAGTAGCGAAGAACAGTGGAATGAGACGATAAATAATATGTTGACAAGGTATATTTAGGAATATTTTGTCAGATAAGGAAGAGCATATTTGTAATGTCAAGTAATAAATAAAGTTTTTTTAAACGAACATAGTGTGAATAAACGTTCAAAAATGAAGAAGTTAGCAATCGGTTACTCTGGTTGTAATTTTCTGAATATAAGCAAAACAGTATACTTTTTGCTAAGAAGTGTTATAATAATAATGTCTTATAAAAAAGACGTAGAGAAAGAGAGGAGAAACAAGGTATGGCAAAGAAGCTTATATCTGTGTGGCTTTCATTGACCATTGTACTTTTCTCATCAATTTCTATATATGCTGACGAATACGTTCAAGGAGATTTTTTTAACAAAAAAGTCGTTATAAATGGAAGTGAGATTGTAAATTACAATCTACAATATCCGTTCTTCCTTTATAAAGACACGACTTACATTCCATTAAGTACAGATATGGGTAATATCTGTGGATTTCAAGCACAAATGGACTGGGAAAGCCGCACATTAAAACTTCTTAAGACGGAAGGGACTCAAAAGACAATTAGTAACAATTGGGCCAAGAATAATGGGTACGATATGAAACTAGAAGTTATATCAGGAGTCAAAGTAATAGCTTATCAAGAACTTTCAGACAAAAAGGAGGCAGCTACTACTGAAGAGACAAAAGATTCTCTTGGGGTAATAGAAGCACCTGAAATGTTAGTCGAAGAAGTTAATTTAGAAGGACTGCCAGTATTGGCGGTTGGAAAGTATTTGTTCATTCCTGTAAAGGTAATGGATAAAAGTAAAGTGTTTAATTGGGACTTATATTTTGATTCATATTATGGATTGTGTATAAGTACGGTTAAAGACAAAACTGCAAAAAGTTTCTGGAGTGAATCAGAATCCAGATACAACACAGGGTTAGTAAACTATATATTGAATTATAATGGGAGCTTATCGAGGTCTTATGCACAGGAGTTGGTGTTTATGTTCAAAAGAGCCGCCAATGTGTATAAAGTGGACGAAAAACTGTTATTGGCAATAGCGCATAAAGAGAGCACTTTTAATGCAAAGGCTGTTTCTAATAGCGGTGCAATAGGTCTGATGCAGATAATGCCTGCCACAGGAGCAAACTTTGGATTAACTACACAGCAATTACTTGATCCGCGTTCAAATATAAACGTTGGAGCTTGTATGATCGGTACAGGGATTACTAACTACAACGGGGATAAAACGAGAGTTTTGTCCGCATACAACCAAGGCTCCTCAAGAGTTAGCCGAGGAAACTACTCTACAGCCTATGCGACAAGAGTTATGTCAGCATATAGTGGAGTACAAAATTTTCTTTCTGTAAACGGATATAATTAAAATTGGGAAAACAGATTTTTCACAAGTAGGAAAAATTGCAGAACAGAAAGAAGATTAAAAAAATCATGACACAAAAGCATATAGTATAGAAAAGCAAAAAACCGAGGGATGTTATCCTTCGGTTTTTTGTTTGTAAAATATCAGTAATCAAAGTATAATAAAGCAGGTTAAGGTTAAATTTATTAATAAGATATAATGAATATAGAGGTATAGATATGAATACAAGTATATTTCAGGTAGCTGGGCCAATTATGATTGGGCCGTCAAGCTCGCATACTGCTGGAGCAGCTAGAATTGGCAGGATATCAAGACAGATAATAAATGCAGATTTTGATAAAGTTACTTTTGGTCTTTACGGTTCATTTGATAAAACAGGAAAAGGCCATGGAACGGACAAAGCATTACTTGCAGGTGTCATAGGGATAAGAGAGGATGACGAAAAAATTTCAAAGTCTTTTGAGCTTGCAAAAGCGGCTGGTATTGAATTTGAATTTTACTCTGTTGAATTAGATGGGGCTCATGAAAACACGGTAGTAATAACTTTTTATAAAAATGGAAACATTAAAACGAAGATACAAGGGGCATCTGTAGGCGGAGGAAATATAAGAATTGAGAAAATTGATGGATACGAAATTGGCATCAGCGGAAATTTGCCTACTATATTTGTAAAGCAGGATGACCAGAAAGGCGTCATAAGCCATGTGGCTACTATATTGGCTGATAATGGCATAAATATAGCCACTATGAAAGTAAGCCGTGTACAGAAAAGTGAGGATGCTATTTGTGTTATAGAAATAGATGATGCAGTGGATGATGAGATTTTACAGAAATTGAAGGAACATCCACATATTCAGCTTGTTACACTTATTGCTTGTGCATAGAGGAAAGGAAAAATAGGAGATGTATAAGAACATAAAAGGACTTTTGGCATTAGCGCAGGAAAGAAATGTGAGCCTTTCACAAATTGTTTTAGAGAATGAAGTAAAGCATAGCGAGAAAACCTCAGAAGAAATATTGCAAATTATGAAATATAGATATGAAGTAATGAAAGCTTCGGCAGAAAAGGCACTAGAGAGACCAACAAATCCAGAGGGAAATCTTATTTGCGGAATCGCGTCAACACAATATTCTTATGCCACAGGAAATAAAAATACACTTTGCGGAGAATTCCTAAATCTTGTTATGGCCAGAGCTCTTTCTTCTAGTGAAGTAAATGCCTCCATGGGCAAGATTTGTGCCATGCCAACGGCAGGATCTTGTGGAATTGTTCCATCAGTGGTGATATCTGTGGCAGAAAAGCAGAAAGCAACGGAGGAACAATTGCTTATGGCAATGATTACAGCTTCAGGCCTTGGTGCAGTTGTTACAGAAAACGCTACTGTAGCAGGAGCAGAAGGTGGCTGCCAGGCCGAATGTGGAGTGGCGGCTGCTATGGCTGCTGCTGCATCTGTTGAACTTAGTGGAGGGACGCCTTCACAGGCGATCACTGCCTTTAGTTTATCCCTTATGAATGTTATGGGATTAGTTTGTGATCCTGTAGGTGGATTGGTTCAGATTCCATGCGCTCAGAGAAATGCTTCCCAGGCAGTCAATGCATTACTTAGCGCAGACCTTGCTATGGCGGGAGTCCAGAGCTATATTGATGCAGATGAAGTTGTGGAAGCAATGTATAAGGTTGGAAAGCTTCTTCCTATGCAGCTTAAAGAAACCGCATTAGGCGGGGTTGCTGCAACCTGCAGTGGGGCGTGTCTAATTAAGACTATTCAAGAACGTGATAAAAGTGTATAATTAAATGTTAGGATTATAAGTGAAATGGATTTAAAAGATTCGTTGATTTTAGATTTGGGGGGAATGGTATGGCAGTATTTATATCACCTATAAGATATGAAAATGAAAAAATGTATTTACTGGATCAGACTTTATTGCCTGGTAAGGAAATTTACATTGAAATTCAAAGCAAAGAGGACTTATGGGAGGCGATTTATAAACTGAAGGTAAGAGGTGCTCCGGCTATTGGTGTCGCGGCAGCTTACGGGCTTTATGTTTGTACAAGAGAAATTAGGACGGATAATTATAAGGAATTCTGTGAAAGGTTCCATGAAGTTAAAGAATACATTGCTTCCTCAAGACCTACAGCGGTAAATCTTTTCTGGGCACTTAACCGGATGGAGGGAAAATTGATTTCTCTCCATTCGAAAGCCGGTATTGAAAATTGGGAAACAGAACAAATACATATAAAAGAAGAATTGAAAGAAGAAGCCCGCAGGATTTATCAGGAGGATGTGGATGCCTGTTATTCAATGGGAGAACATGGATTGTCTCTTTTGAAACCTGGTATGGGTATTCTGACTCACTGCAATGCAGGAACCATTGCTACGGCTAAATACGGGACATGTCTTGCTCCGTTATATCTGGGTCATGAACAAGGTTATGATTTTAAAGTTTTTGCAGATGAAACAAGACCTCTTCTGCAAGGCGCTAGGCTGACTTCATGGGAACTAAATAAAGCGGGTATTGATGTGACTCTTATCTGTGACAATATGGCATCTATCGTTATGAAGAATGGCTGGATTAATGCGGTAGTAGTTGGTTGTGACCGAATGGCAGCAAATGGCGATGGAGCAAATAAAATTGGAACTTCAGGCGTGGCTATTTTAGCAAAAGAATATGGAATCCCATTTTATATGTTTGTACCTACATCAACTATTGATATGAATACTCCTACCGGAAAGGATATTCATATAGAAGAAAGAAAAGGCGAAGAAGTATATAAGATGTGGTATGAACAGCCAATGGCACCAGAGGACATCAAGACATACAATCCGGCTTTTGATGTAACGGACGCAAAGTATATTACTGCAGTGGTAACAGAGAAGGGTGTAGTATATCCACCTTATACTGTGAATTTACCTAAGTTATTTGATAAATAAATTTTAATTGAATATTGGAGCGCAAATGAATATTTTTGAAAAAAATGTTAAAAAAATAGTAATTTTAGCTGTAGTGGCTGCTGCATTTTCATCAATTTTTGTAAAGTTGACATCAGCGCCGCCTATGGCAATTGGTTTTTATAGATTAACTTTTGCATTACCTATATTTGCTGTAATGACCTTGACCAAGTATAAGGCCGAAGTGATGTCTTTAACGAAAAAACAACTGGCAGGTTGTGCATTAGCGGGTGTTTTTCTGGCAGGGCATTTCTTCTCCTGGTTTACAGGTGTAGGGCATACAAGTGTTGCCAGTGCAACGGTATTAGCTATGACAGACCCTTTTATGATACTAATTATATCGGTCTTTATATTTAAAGAGAAAACGAATAAAAAAGCAGTAGCCGGAGTAATTGTCGCCTTTATTGGAAGTGTGATTATATCGGGAAGCGATTACAGTATCTCGGCAGATGTCTTATTTGGCGACGTAATGTGCCTGTTTGCAGCACTCTTTATAGGGCTTTACTTTATTGTGGGCAATAAATTCAGAAAAGGTATGAATGCCGCCGTATATGTATTTTTTGTATTTCTTTTCTGCTGGATTACCTTCGCGATTGGAATGCTGGTAACAGGAACTCCTTTTACAGGCTATAGCACAAACGATATGTTTTGGATATTTGTCATGGCCATGGTCTGCCAGATTGGTGCACATGCAGTATTTAATTGGTGTCTAGGATATACATCAGCTTTATATGTGGCAACATGTGAAAACCTGGAGACCTTTATTGCAACAGGTCTTGCAGTAGTATTATTTGCTGAGATACCTTCCTTGTGGCAGATTATTGGAGGGATTACCATTGTTGCGGGTGTAATGTACTACACGAGACATGAGGGCGATAGTAATGGCGTATAAAGTAAAAATTGATATATTTGAAGGACCATTTGACCTGCTTGTATATTTAATTGAAAATGCAGAAATGAGTATCTATGATATTCAGGTTGCAGCAATTACAAGTCAGTATCTGGCATATGTAGAGCAAATGCAGGAGGCTGATGTAACGGTTGCTACCGAATTTATGGTGCTTGCGGCGGCATTAATTGAAATAAAATCTAAAATGTTACTGCCAAGAAGTACGCCTATCGAAGAGGGTGTAGTTGAGGAAGACCCAAGGACAGAACTGGTTGAAAAAATTCTAGAATATAAGAAATTTAAGGCAGCAGCAGAACTTCTTGAAACTCATGAAAATGAAAAAACTTTATGCTTTGAAAAGCCAAAAGAAGATTTAGAACGATATACCAATGAAGCTGATGAGTATTTGTCACTGGATATTAAACAGTTTGTATCTGCTTTTAATCTTTTTCTGAGAAAGAAGCAGAGAATTGAAGAGGTTAGAAAACATTACACAAGAGTTGAAAGACAAAAACAAAGTATTGAAATGAAAGTAGAACATATTATAAATTTCTTTAAAAATCATGGATTCAGAAAACTTTTTTTTAAAGAATTATTAAATAAAGAAAGTGATAAGTATGATGTTGTACTTACGTTTACCTCAATGCTTCAAATGATTAGAGAAAGACTAATCAGGGTAGAGCAGCAAAGTGCTTTTAGTGAAATGGAAATAGAAATGGTGCAGCCTGGGGAAGAGGATACACCTGTAATAGGAGAATGGGATGACAACTAAAAAGACAATGAAATCGGCTTTTGAGTCTATGATGTTTGTTTGGGGAGAACCCTTAGATGTTAAAACTGCAGCAGAAGTTTTTAATATTAACTGGAAAGATGCCTACGACTATTTTTTGGAGTTAAAACAGGAATATGACCAGGAAGGCAGAGGTATAAAGATAATAGAAATCAATAAGAGCTTTCAGTTTGTAACGAATGCAGAAAATTCTTCTTATGTTGAAAGGCTATGTACTCCAGTAAAGGAGAAGAAACTGTCGCAGTCAGCATTAGAGGTTCTTGCCATTATTGCTTATAAACAGCCAATAACAAAGGGCGAAATTGATTCTATCAGAGGTATAAAGTGTGACAGGGTTATAGAGGGACTTGTAAAAAAAGAATTAATTCAGGAAAAAGGACGTTCTAGTGCAATTGGCAGACCTATACTTTATGGGACCACTGATGCTTTTCTAAAGCATTTTGGATTTGAGACGTTAAAAGATTTACCGGATATAGAAAACATTGAAAGCGCTGTTGTGGCAGACGATCCTGAGGATGAGGTGTATGCCCAACAAATCTCTCTAGAGTTTGATATGTAAATAAATTTTTAGTAGTGGAGGTAAAAATGAGAGAAAAATCTTATATGATGGCAGTACCTGAAAAAGATCAGGATTTAATGGATTTAGCGGGAATGCTCAATAGATTGTCGCAAGCGAGAGGTATTCAGGTTCTTTCTAAAAATATGGAAGATGATGTCATGAAGCTTGATTTACTAGTTGAAGAACATGAATATCAGATAGAAGTTTACCCTACTGGTTTTGAACTTCCTGAAATGTACCGCATACAGCATTTTTTCCCCGATGTAGATATAGAAGCTTTGAAACAGGCTGAGGCTGGCCTGGCTGTAGAGATGATTTATGGTGAAGATGCGTTGTTGTCATATCATGCCCAGCTTCGGATCATACAGGCACTGTTACCAGACAAGCTAGCTATATTTGATGATAGCTCAGAAAAGATACTTTCTGGACAGTGGGCAGCACTTGCTGCTTCATCGGAGATTCCCCCTGCCCCAAGATATATTTATACCGTTCAGGCAGTCAGTGGAGACGATGACATTGTGTGGCTTCACAGCCATGGACTGAATCGCTGCGGCTTGTCAGAATTGGAAATACTAAATTCTACAAAGGCTGTATATCAGGATCATTATGCAGTTATTGAAACCATGGCAAACCGCATGTTGGAAAGGGAAGAACCTTTGCAGGCAAAGGAGGCGCTTTATCTGGCACGTTTGACGGGGGAAATAAGTGTGGTAACTACATTGGTTCCATGGGAGGAAGCAATCAATCATTATGATAATGATATGTTAGGCGGAAAATTGGATAGGGAAGAAAGTCATAATGAAGATACTAGTGGAATATTTGTTTATCCAACCTCTGAGGATTATGAAAAAGGTCAATATGCTCCGATTTCAATCTATGATGAGTATTTACATGAGAATCCGATTTATATGATTACAACAAAAGAAACTGAAAGAATGAAGGCCTTGGCAAAGGAAAGAATCGAGTATATGAAAAAGGCTTTTGAATGCAAGGATAATCATATCATAGTCAAACTGGGGCTGGAAGTTGATGATGAATACAAAACAGAAGATAACTTCAGGGAACATATCTGGTTTGAATTACTGGATATTAAGGAAGATGGCCTGACAGCAAAGCTGACTCAAGAACCGTATTACATAGAGAATCTTCATGAAGGATATACAGGGGATTATGCTTTGCATGAAATAACAGATTGGATGATTTATACACCAGAGCGCAGAATTACACCAGATGATGTGTATCTGATGGAGGTTAAGGAACTACCAGAAAAGAATAAACTGAATTAATGAATAAGTTCTGATAAAGTGTAAATGACAGAATGCAACAAGCATCTATCATTTACATTTTTTTATGGAAGAATTATTTTATTTAAAGAGTTTCACAGACACTTGCACTTTTTATGTATTGTGCCGTCAGGGTCTACACAACTGCAGGCCCCACATATACCTTCTCCACAGCATATATTGGCATTATTGCTGTGAACGAATGCAGGAGGCTCAGGTAATTGCATAATTATTTTTCTCATTTCTTCTATATAATAGTCTGAAGCTAGAACCACAACAGCCGTATAGTTGCCTTCTGTAATTTTTTCAGTTAAAGGTAAACTTAAGCATTCTGGAAGGCTTTTTATTAAAACTTTATTTGCAGTAGAAGGCTGCAAATAATCCCAGATTACTTGAGTACAGATTTTATCCTCATCTATAATAATTTCGGTTTCTGTGTCGCTTCCCACCCAGTTGAGAAAATTTATTGCGGGGGCAAATCCCACGCCCTTAGTTAAAATAAGCACTTTTGAATCGGGGATAATTCTGCTGAAACGTCCTATTATTTTAGGCATTCCAGAGATACCCCCCCTATAAACGCCCCGAACTATAAGTTTATCTTCCTGTGCACAAATAGCTTTTGTTTTGGCAGATATGCTTTTTACAAGAACAGTAATGAAACCATTTTCTGTGTCAGCATGCATAATGGAAATTGGTGTTTGGTAATAGTTTTGAAAATCTGGTGATTTCAAAAAAACGTAGCTGCCAGGTATTGCTGCTTTTAAGGCAAAACCACGACCAACTTCCAGCGTTATAACATACAAATCGTCTAAGTATTGCTTTCTTGAGACTATTTTTGAGGCAAAATCTTTTCTTGGGTTATTTATCTTCTGATTGTTTTGAATAAATTCGTTATATATACAGACTCCTTTCCATAAGCAGTCGCAGTATTCTTTTCCCTGCAGTCTGCTACATATAAGACAATCTCCAGTGGCTGCCAAATAGCAGGGGCAGTTTTCCGTACCACTGTCAATGCAGTCGATATTATTAGTAGAATCCATGAGTTATCCTCCCCACCCAATTAATTAATTACTATTATTATATTTTTCAAGTGGAGAAGAGGTGATATTATTTTAGAGAAAATCCATAATCCATTAATTTATAAGAATCATTAAACCAATCAGGAGCTCCCATGACAACACATATTAACTGCTTTCCATTACGCTCAGCTGAGGCTACAAGAGTTCGGCCGGAAGCTTTAGTATAACCGATTTTTATACCATTGCCGCCTTCGTATTGGTGAACCACTTTATTTTTGTTGTAAAAATAATTATATTTGTCAGGATCTCTGCTTGCTTCCCAGGTTTCTGCAGCAGCAATTTTTTTAAAGGTTTCATTTTTCATGGCAGTTTGAGCAATTAACGCCATGTCAGCAGCGGTGGTATAATGCCCTTCATCAAAAAGCCCGCTGGGATTTAAAAAGTGTGTATTTGTGCAGCCTATTTCTTTGGCCCTTACATTCATCATATCAATAAAATTCTCCTGGTTACCGCCTATGATTATTGCTAAAGCTGTTGCTGCATCATTACCAGAGCGAAGCATTAATCCATAAAGCAGATCTTCAATGCTTACAGATTCCTCCGGTGCTAAATAAATCGAAGAACCTTCTACGCCAACTGCTTCAGCAGGGATTTTTACTTTCTGCGTGAGGTCACTGTCCAATTCCTCTACAGTTTCAATAGTAAGCAATGCAGTCATGATTTTTGTAGTACTTGCAGGGTAAGCCTTGCTGGTGGCGTTTCTTTCATAAAGAACTTCTCCTGTTGCTGCATCCATAAGGATGGCCTGCTTTGCAGAGATAGAAGGGCACGCTGCGGTGGAGGTTTTTTGAGCGGGGTTATGTATGAGAGGATATAAAATAAATAAACCTATAGCAGCAGCACAGATAATGCTTATAGGTATAAGGCCGGCAGAAAGTTTCGTTTCCCTTATTTTAAATGAGTTTTTAAATTTATTATTTTTTTTTGAATTCATCAGATAACCCTCCATTTTAATATATTTACGATAAAAACAAGAGCTTTATGCAATGAAATAAAAGATAATCATGTATTGGAGTATTATGGAACTAGACGATGTCTGTCGAAAATGGTAAAATAAAGTAAAAAAATAGTTTAGGCGATTGCTATTACGAACGTACATAGCAGAATGGGAGGTATAAGTTTCCGATGATTAATGTAAAAAATGGACAAATTGACCTAGTGAGCTTAGAAGTTGAAGATATCATTGATATTCGTGTATTACAAAACTTTTTAGATAATTTTGCAATAGGTATGAATTGTGCGGCAGTTTCAGTTAACAGACAGGGAGAAGAGATTACTAGACCTAGCCATTATAGAGCCTTTTGTAATGACTATATACATTCTAACAGAATAGGAGATCAGAGGTGCGCGGAGTGCCACAGCCAGATGGGAGATCAGGCTGTAAAGCAGGGGAAGCCTTATGTAGGAAAGTGTCATGCGGGATTAGTGGATTTTGCAGCACCTATTATAGTTAATGGAGAACATCTTGGAACAATTTTAGGCGGTCAGATACTTGATGTCACACCGAATGAAGGTAATATCCGTCAAGTTGCCAGAGAAATCGGCCTGGATGAAGATGGATTATGGGAAGCCGCAGAGAGGATTGATATAGTTAACAAAACTAATATTGATGCAGCTGCTGAAGTACTACATATTATTGCAAATACATTTGCACAGGATGGATATAAAAGGATTGAAACGGAATTTTTATCAACAGAATTGGCAAACAACTTTGTAGAAATTTCTAAAACAATAGAATCACTGGCAATATCCGCGGTAAATGTTACTTATAGCCAGCATGAACTTTCAGAAGAAATACATAGCATAGATAAAGTTACAAAGGAGATTGAATCCGTTTTAAAGGATATAACCAAAGTAGCAAATAACACAAAACTTATTGGGTTTAATGCAGCCATAGAGGCTGCCAGACTTGGAAATGATGGGAGAGGATTTGCAGTAGTGGCTAATGAAATTCAAGCATTGGCAGATAATTCAAAGGAAACAGCAGCTCATATTGCAGAACTAAATAAACAGATAAATGGGAAGCTTGATTCTACGGTACAGAATTCTGAGAAAACACTTAGTATCACGGAAGAGCAATCGGCGGCTATGGAGGAGTTATCTGCTACGGTTCAAGCTGTAACAGAGTTAGCAGGACGATTAAAAACATTATTTGATATAAAGTAGTCTGAAATTCCGAAAATCTTTTTAAGTACTTTATAGCTTGATAAAATGGCGTATCTGTGATAATATATTGAAGGTAATTTTAAAAATAATTATTCTTGGTGAAGTTTAGGCAGCAGCCTTACTAGCCGGGTTGGAGGTAGAAAAATGAAGAGAATACATACTATTGAAACAAGAAATCTTGTTGAATCAGCTAAAAAAGGTGGATGTGGTGAATGTCAGACATCTTGCCAGTCAGCAAGTAAGACTTCATGCAGCGTTGCTAATCAGCAGTGCGAACAGCTAAAGAAATAAGCTAAACTTTCAAATCGCTATAAGCTGTAAAGCTTATAGCGATTTTTAACATTCTGTCCAATTTCTGAAGGAAATTGTTTGACAGAATTTACACTAGAAAATCGCAAATCTTCGATTTGTAGATTTTTATCGTACCACCAATTTTCGTAGAAAATTAAATGGTGGAATTTACATATATTTATGACGAAGAAAGGATACCGGATATGGTACATACTTATAAAAGTAACGGCTATAACATCGTTTTAGATGTAAACAGTGGTGCTGTCCACTGTGTAGATGAAGTGGCTTATGATATTATTGAAATGCTTGCAGCTGGGATTGATAGAGATATGATTACAGCGGATATATTGCAAAAGTATAAAAACGTTCCTGAAGTAACAAAAGCAGAAATTAAAGATGTATTTGAAGATGTAGAAGAATTGAAAAAACAAGGGAAACTTTTTTCTGAAGATATTTATGCTAAGATGTCTCACGAATTTAAGGAACGTCAGTCCGTAATAAAGGCTATTTGTTTACATGTAGCCCATGATTGTAATCTTGCATGTAAGTACTGTTTTGCAGAAGAAGGCGAATATCAGCAGGGACACCGCGGGCTGATGTCTTATGAAGTGGGAAAAAAGGCATTGGACTTCCTAATTGAGAATTCGGGCACAAGAAAAAATTTAGAGGTAGATTTTTTTGGCGGTGAGCCTCTTATGAATTGGGAGGTTGTTAAAAGACTGGTAGCTTACGGCCGCGAACAAGAAAAAATTCATGATAAGAACTTTAGATTTACTTTAACCACTAATGGCATTTTGCTTGATGAAGAAGTGATGGAATTTGCCAATAAGGAAATGAGTAATGTAGTGCTTAGTCTTGATGGTCGAAAAGATGTGAATGATAAATTGAGAGTTTCCAGAAATGGCAAGGGATCCTATGATATCATTCTGCCTAAATTTTTAAAGATGGCAGAATCCAGAAATCAGGAAAACTATTATATCAGAGGGACGTATACACATTATAATACAGATTTTGCAAATGACATTTTACACATGGCAGACTTAGGCTTTAAGGAACTTTCCATGGAGCCGGTGGTTGCTCCGCCTACTGCGGATTATGCTTTAACTGAAGAGGATATCCCAAAACTTCTAGCAGAATATGACCGCCTTGCATGTGAAATGATTAAGAGAAAGAAGGCGGGCAAAGGGTTTAATTTCTATCACTATACCATAGACCTTACAGGGGGGCCATGTATTGTAAAACGTGTCTCTGGATGTGGTGTTGGCACAGAATATATGGCGGTTACTCCTGAGGGAGATTTATATCCATGCCATCAGTTTGTAGGGGATGAGCATTTCCTTCTTGGTAATGTCTTTGAAGGAGTGAAGAATGCCTCTGTATGTGATGAATTTAAGTCTTGTAATATTTATTCTCATGATGAATGTAAGGATTGCTTTGCACGAATGTATTGCAGTGGAGGTTGTGCAGCAAATGCTTATCACACAACGGGTATGATAACAGGGGTTTATGACTTTGGCTGTGAACTTCACAGAAAGAGAATCGAATGCGCCATTATGATTCAGGTGGCAGAAAGATTTGGAGAAAACTAGAGTGTAATTCTTGGGACTATAAGCTACAGAATGAGAAATTAATTGGAAATTAGTTGAGTTAAAATTATCTGCTCATAATTTCTTTGAAAAATACCTAAAGCTTGCAATTGTAGTAAAATACTGCATTGCAAGTTTTTTTATATAATTACAATATGAAATTAACGGATGTATGTAGCTGAAACGTCTAAATTAGCGTTATATTTTATTGTCTAAATTTAAAATACTCATTTGACAATTTAAGAAAATAGGCGTATCCTTATAAAATTGGTAGGACCAATTTAGAGGAGTGGATATGAAATATTTAAAACAGTTTGGAGTAATTTTACTCATCACATTTTTAGGAGAAATTTTAAAAAACATAATACCTTTGGCTATCCCGGCAAGCATTTATGGGCTTGTACTGATGCTTATAGCATTACAGACTAAACTTATTACACTGGAACATATTCAAGATGTGGGCGTGTTTCTTATAGAAATTATGCCTATTATGTTTATACCTGCTGCGGTAGGCCTTATGGATTCATGGGAAATACTGAAACCTATTTGCGTTCCGATAATTGTTATTACGGTAGTTACCACTATAATTGTTATGGTGGTAACAGGGAGAATAACGCAATTGGTAATAAACATGGAAAAGAGGGAGCAAGATGAGTAGTGTTTTAAGTGATTCCACTTTTTTTGGAGTGGTAGTGAGTCTTATAGGGTATGAGTTTGGAATAATTTTAAAAAAGAAATTTAAAAGTGCTATTTTTAATCCGTTGTTAATCTCTATTGTATTTGTGATGCTGATGCTGCTGATGTGCAATGTGGAATATAAGAATTACAACGAGGGTGCGAAATATATAAGTTATCTGCTGACCCCTGCTACCGTATGCCTAGCACTGCCTTTATATCAGCAAATGGAATTACTGAAGCGCAATGCTAAAGCGATTTCCATAGGGGTTGTGGCGGGGGTAATTTCTGCACTTGGCAGTGTTCTGATTTTAGCGAAACTATTTGGATTAGATCATAGGGAATATGTTACTTTACTTCCTAAATCAATAACAACAGCTATAGGGATGGGAGTTTCAGAGGAACTTGGCGGCATTGTTACGATTACCGTAGCAGTTATAATTATTACGGGAGTCCTAGGAAACATTGTTGGTGAAACGGTATGTAAAGTTTTTAGAATAAAACAACCTATAGCAAAAGGTCTGGCATTAGGAACGGCAGCACATGCCATAGGAACATCAAGGGCCATGGAAATGGGCGAAGTCGAAGGGGCTATGAGCAGTTTGGCTATAGCAGTTGCAGGATTACTGACAGTAGTTGGTGCAGCAATATTTTCACATTTTATGTAGTGGGGTGAAGAAGATGATAATTACCATAGGAAGAGAATATGGAAGTGGAGGACACGATGTTGGCGCAATGTTGTCTGGAAAACTGGGAATTGTATTGTATGATAAAGAAAATTTGGCTGAAAATGCAAAGAGGCTAGGGTATTACGATGAAATAAAATGTTTTTATGAAGAAAAGCCTGCAGATAGTCTTCTTTATGCCATAGCTAAGAGCGACGAGAATGGGAGAATGGGGGAAAAGCCTTTTAAACATATAAAAGAAGTAACGGAAGATCAGTCCTGTGTCATAATAGGCAGATGTGCAAACTATATTTTTAGAAATGAAGAGGATCATATAAGCGTTTTTATACATGCGGATATGGACAAGCGGATAAAGAGAATAGCGCAAAATAATAACATAAGTGAAAAACAAGCAAAAAATTTAATTTGTGAAACGGATAAAAAAAGAGCAGAGTTCCATAATCAATATACCAGAGAGAATTGGGGTGACTCCAGGGGGTATCAATTGTCAATTGACAGTGGTATGATAGGTATTGAACAGACAGTAGAATTAATATGTGGTTATATTGCAGCCAAAAGGCAGTGGGGACAAAGTGGAAAATAGAGAGTATAAAAAAGTAATAGAATACGTAAAAAGCGAAATCGCAAAGGGCACGTTACAACTGAAAAATAAGCTGCCTACGGAAAGAGTTTTGGCAGAAGAGCTTAGTATGAGCAGAAGCTCCATAAGGGAAGCTTTAAGGACTATGGAAAACATGGGTATGTTAGAGAGTACACAAGGGTCGGGAAACTATCTGACTGGGAATTTAAATAAAATGTTTGCTGAATCTATAGGGATGATGCTTTTGCTGAAGCAAGTAAGCTACAGTGAAGTAAATGCTGTGAGAAGAGCTTTGGAGACTGATGCCTATGTTTTAGCTATGGGTAATATAACCGAAGAGATGGAGGAAAAGCTTAAAGAACTTTATCAAGGAATGGAGAATTCAGAAGGTGATCAGAAGATTCTCAAAGATAAAGAATTTCATTACCTAATTATCAGAGCTTCAGGGAATAAGTTGATCATAAGCATTATGGAGGCATTAGAAGAAATCTATGAAGAATCAGTAGGGCATATCCTGAAAACTTCTTCCAAAGAAACAAAAGATCAACTTATGCGTTGCCATAAAAAAATGCTGGAATGTATCATAGGAAAAGACGAAATAAATGGCCGTAGGGCACTTGACGAGCATTATGGCATTATTGAAGGGCAATGCTAAATCTTATTAATAAAAGTCAAGTATATACATGTAAAATTGTTATAAATAAATATGTATGAATGAAAGCCAATAGATGAACTACTGGCTTATGCATCCTAGATTACATGCTTGCCATTTTTTTGCACTCTTCTGCGCACATATTACAGATATCTGAACACTTTTTGCAGTGCTCATCCTTAAACATAGCGCATTCTTGTGCACATTTTTCACAAATTTGCGCACATAATTGACAATGCTGTGCTGAAAATTGACCGTTCATAGACATCATTCCAACAGACATTTGGCACATCATAGCACATTCAATTAGCATGCTTACGCAATTTTTTCTTGCATTTAAATCAGGCTCATTCAGGCAAGCCGTGAAGCACTCGTAGCAAGCTTGTGCACATTTTGAACAAGCATCGATACATGCTTGATGCTTATCGGTTATATTTGTTACTATACCCATTTATACTACCTCCAAAAATATCTTTCTTACTAGGTAGTATTTGATTATATTCAAATACTATACAAATTTTGAATAATGTAAAAGAGTTTAATGTTTAGTTTGACATAGAACTCTTTATTTTTTTTATTTAATAGGAATGCAATATATGACTCATGAGGAGAGCGTTGATTTATGTATAAATAGATTTCAAAGAATTAATAATATAGTACAGCTCATTTAGATGAATTTTGTAAAAACACGAATAAATTAAAAAGACATCGCTTTTAAAGTTCGTGTTTTTAACAAATATTTTCAGACGAAGAAAGAAAATTCTTGTCTAAAATAAAAAAATATGCTAATGTTTAAGCATAAAGATAAACTGTAAAATAAAAAGACGAACAATGATAAGAAAAAATCCTATAATTATACGGAGAAAGGAACACTCATATGGTAAAACGTATATTTGTTGAAAAAAAGAAAGGGTTTGATGTTGAGGCTCAGGGGCTGGGAGAAGACATCCGACAGAACCTTCATCTGGAAGGATTAACGAACGTTCGAGTTTTAAATAGATATCATATAGATGGAATAGATGAAAATACTTATGAAGGTTCCAAATACACAGTATTTGCAGAACCTGCTATTGATTGTGTATATGAAGAAAATATACCGGAAGGCTTAGGTGAAAACATATTTGCAGTAGAGTTCTTGCCAGGACAGTATGATCAGAGGGCTGACTCAGCAGCACAGTGTATAAAAATGATGAATGCACAGGCTCAACCGCTTGTAAAATTTGCAAAAGTTATTATCTTGCAAGGAAACATTACAGAAGAACAATTTTTAGCGGTTAAGAATTACTGCATTAATCCAGTAGATTCTCAGGAGGCTTCTATGGAAAAGCCTGAAAATCTAAATATGGAAAGTGTGGTTCCTGAAGATGTGGCAGTGGTAAAAGGTTTTACAGACTTACAGGCAGAAGAACTAGAAGTCTACAGAAAAGAAAAAGGTTTCGCAATGAGTAATAAGGACATCCTGTTTATTCAGAATTATTTTAAGAATGATGAAAAACGTAATCCTAGTATTACAGAGTTAAAAGTGATTGATACTTACTGGTCTGATCATTGCAGACACACGACTTTTATGACGAAGCTGACTGACATTCAGTTTGAAGAGGGTGAATATGCTCATTTAATTGAAAAAGCTTTTGATGAATACCTTGCTATGAGAAATGAAGTTTATGGAGAAAGAGCGTACAAATCTTCGGAAGAAGGCGGCAAAGACATTTGCCTGATGGATCTTGCCTGCATCGGAGCAAAGTATCTAAAGAAAAAAGGTCTGGTTCATGACTTGGATGAGTCTGAGGAAATTAATGCATGCAGCATAAAGGTAAAGGCTAATATTGATGGCAAAGATGAAGATTGGCTGGTCATGTTTAAAAACGAAACCCATAACCATCCTACTGAAATTGAACCATTTGGTGGAGCTGCTACTTGTCTAGGGGGAGCTATCAGAGATCCGCTTTCAGGAAGAGTTTATGTTTATCAGGCTATGAGAGTGACTGGCTCAGCAGATCCTAGAAAACCGATTGAAGAAACATTACAGGGCAAGCTGCCTCAAAGAAAAATTACTCAGGGGGCAGCAGCAGGATATAGTTCTTATGGAAATCAAATTGGGCTTGCTACAGGCCAAGTATCGGAGATTTACGATGAAGATTATGTAGCAAAGCGTATGGAGATTGGGGCTGTTATTGGCGCTGCTCCAGCGTCACATGTTAGAAGAGAGACTCCTTTAGAAAGCGATGTTATAGTGCTCGTGGGTGGAAGAACTGGAAGAGACGGCTGTGGCGGTGCTACTGGTTCTTCTAAGGAGCACACGGAAGATTCTATTCTAAACTGTGGAGCAGAAGTTCAAAAAGGAAATCCTCCAGTAGAGAGAAATATCCAAAGAATGTTCAGAAGAAAAGAAGTTGCAACCTTAATCAAGAGATGTAATGACTTTGGAGCAGGCGGTGTTTCTGTGGCAATTGGAGAACTGGCAGACAGTCTTGATGTAAATCTTGATTTGGTCTTAAAAAAATATGAGGGCCTTGATGGAACAGAACTTGCTATTTCTGAGTCACAAGAAAGAATGGCAGTTGTAGTTTCCAAAGAGTATGCAGATCAATTTATTAACTACGCTCATGAAGAAAACCTTGAAGCAGTGGCTGTAGCGAAAGTTACAGATACAGGACGCTTCAGAATGTTCTGGAGAGAAAAATGCATTTTAGATTTAAGCAGGGCGTTCTTAAATACAAATGGGGCAACTCAGGAAGCAAAAGTATTCGTAAAAGATAATATAAATATTTCAGCTATAGATAACGAAAACCTTGAAACGGTTACACAGCATTTAGATGACCTGAACTGCTGTAGCCAGAAGGGCTTGATTGAACGATTTGACAGCACAATTGGGGCTTCCACTGTTCTGATGCCGCTGGGTGGTAAATATCAGCTTTCCCCAGCAGCCGGTATGGCTTGCAAACTTCCTGTTACTAAGGGAGAAACAACAACAGCTACACTTATGGCTTATGGATTTGATCCACAGATTGCTAAACTCTCTCCTTATCATGGGGCTTTGTATGCAGTTATTGATTCTGTAACAAAGATTGTTGCAATGGGAGGAGATTATAGAAAAGTCAGGCTTACTTTCCAGGAATATTTTGAAAGGATGACCGATAATCCTGAAAGCTGGAGCAAACCTTTTATGGCACTTTTAGGAGCATTAAAAGTACAGAAGGAATTGGGTATTCCTGCTATTGGTGGGAAGGATAGTATGTCTGGTACATTTATGGACATTAACGTTCCACCAACGCTAGTATCTTTCGCGGTGGCTGTAGCAGATGCATCAGAGGTCGTTTCTACAGAATTGAAGCAAAAGAACAGTAAGCTGGTATATCTTTCAACCAAGTACAATAAAGATAAAATCTTAGATTTTGATATGTATAGAAAAAATATGACAAGAGTTTGTGAGCTTACCAAAGAAGGCAGAATTCTTTCAGCAAACACGGTTGGAAGAGGGGGCATATTTATTTCTGTGGTTAAGATGGCCGTTGGAAATAAGATTGGTGTTACACTTAAGCATATCAGTAAAAAGGAACTGCACGAACAGGCTTACGGGTCATTGATTCTTGAAGTAACTGGTGATAGCAATGTAGAAGAGATGTTCGACGGGCTTAGTTACAAAGTTATTGGGCATACTGAGGAAAGACAAAGAATTACGGTTCAGGCAGCGGATGAAAAGAACAATACGGAATCAGTTGGCTTTGAAATGGAACTGGATGATATTATAATGCAGTGGACAAAACCATTGGAAGGTGTATTTCCTGTAAAAACTGCTGATTTTAAGAATTCACTGGATAAGACAGCGGTTCCAAGTATTGCTTATGAAGCCAAGAATAGAGTAGCACCTGCTATAAAGATTGCAAAGCCAAGGGTGTTAATACCTGCGTTCCCTGGAACTAATTGTGAAATGGATTCAAAGAGAGCGTTTGACAGAGCGGGAGCACAGGCAGATATCCATATCATGAGAAATATGACGCAGGCTCAGTTAATTGATTCTATAAATGAGCTTGAACAGAAGATTAGACAAAGTCAGATTATATTCATCCCTGGAGGTTTTTCAGGTGGAGATGAGCCAGATGGTTCTGCTAAATTTATTACTGCAGTATTTAGAAATCCTGCAGTCAAGGAGGCAGTAACGGATCTTCTGGAAAATAGAGATGGTCTGATGCTGGGCATTTGTAATGGATTTCAGGCTCTTATAAAGCTGGGTCTTGTACCGTATGGAAGGATTGTGGAGATGGATGAAAATGAACCAACTCTTACGTATAACAAGATCGGACGACATGCATCCTGCCTAGTGAACACGAGAATTGCTTCTACGAAGTCTCCTTGGCTTTCAGGAGTAGAGGTAAATGATATTCATACAATTGCCATTTCCCATGGTGAAGGTCGATTTATTGCGAAGGATGAAGTAGTTAAAAAACTAATTGAAAATGGTCAAGTTGCAACACAGTACGTTGATTTTACAGGACAGCCATCTATGGACATAACTTTTAATCCAAACTACTCAGCTTTGGCTATCGAAGGGATAACTTCCCCTGATGGCAGAGTATTTGGAAAGATGGGACATTCTGAACGAATTGGACAATATGTATATAAGAATGTTGAAGGAAATAAGGATCAAAAGATATTTCAATCTGGAGTTGAGTATTTTAAATAGGAGGACTGGATAAATGAAGGTAGCAATAGTAATGGGAAGTAAATCGGACTACCCTGTAGTACAAAAGGCAGAATGTATATTGAAGGAATTTGGTGTGGAGTATGAAACAAGAATTATTTCAGCGCACAGAACACCAAGAGTTGCCGAAGAGTTTGCAAGAACTGCAGAAGAAAAAGGAATAGAAGTAATTATTGCAGCAGCAGGAAAGGCAGCACATCTTGCAGGTGTGTTAGCAGCAACGACTCCTCTTCCTGTTATAGGTATTCCAATGAAATCAAGCACTATGGACGGTCTTGACTCTCTGCTTTCGGTAGTTCAGATGCCAAAAGGTGTGCCTGTTGCCACAGTGGCCATCGATGGAGCTGAAAATTCAGCACTATTGGCCATTCAGATGTTAAGTATTAAATACCCTGAACTCAGACAGAAAATAAAGGATTATAAAATAAAAATGGAAGAAGATATTATTGCACTTGATGCAGAATTTAATAAATAGGAACTTATTAATGGAGAATTTAATAAATAGAAATTTGAGGAAAGGTAATAAGGAGGAACGAAAATGAAGAAATTAGAAATGGTATATGAAGGAAAAGCTAAGAAGGTATATAAGACGGATGATTCAAAGCTGTTTATTGTTGATTATAAAGATGATGCGACTGCATTTAATGGACTTAAGAAAGGCCAGATTGCAGGTAAAGGCGTAGTAAACAATACTATGGCAAATATTATTTTTAAAATGTTAGAAGAAAAGGGAATTCCTACACACCTGGTAGAGCAGCTAAGTGAAAGAGAAACACTAGTTAAAGCTGTAAAGATTCTTCCGCTTGAAGTAATTATCAGAAATGTATCAGCAGGTTCCTTCTCAAAGAGATACGGTGTAGAAGAAGGTATTGTTTTCAAACAGCCCGTACTTGAATTCTCTTATAAGAATGATGAATTAGGAGACCCGCTGATTAATGATGACCACATTCTGGCACTGGAATTATCAACAGCTGAGCAGCTTGCCGATGTAAAGAAGTATGCCTATGCAGTAAATGAAGCATTAAAGGGATTTTTCTTAGAAAGAGATTTAAAGCTTATTGACTTTAAGATAGAATTTGGACTATATGATGGAACTGTAATTCTTGCAGATGAAATTTCTCCTGATACTTGCAGACTTTGGGACGTAAATACAAATGAAAAAATGGACAAGGACAGATTCAGAAGAGATCTTGGAAATGTTGAAGAGACTTACCAGGAAGTATTTAACAGAGTGCAGAAATAAGCATTGTCTAAGTTCTGGCACCTGAGATTTGGGCTTTATTTAGTAGAATAGAAAATTGGAGAAGATTAATGATTGATATTAACCAAGAATTAAGAACTTTTGAAGATGAAAAGTTTCACGATGAATGTGGAGTAGTAGGGGTTTATGAGCCTGGTAATAAGCATAATGCACGTTCCGTTTATTTTGGACTACATTCATTACAGCATAGAGGACAGGAGAGTGCAGGCATTGCAGTGAATCTTGGAGGAAAAATACAGTACTATAAGGAAATGGGACTAGTACAGGAGATTTTTAACGACGAGATTATTGAAAGACTGCAGGGAGATATTGCTATTGGTCATGTAAGATATAGTACTGCAGGGGAAAGCCATGCATCTAATGCAATGCCTTTGGTTGTTTATCATAAGGGAGGGGCTTTGGCACTGGCGCATAATGGAAATTTGGTAAATGCCAGAATACTAAGAGAAGAAATGCAGGACAACGGTGTTATCTTTCAAACTTCCATAGACTCTGAAGTCATTGCAGCGCTTATTGCAAAGCATTTGAAGAACAGCAGCATCGAAGAGGCGATAACCCAGACTTTACAGGTTGTAAAGGGAGCATACGCATTAGTGATAACCTCTGGAAATAAGCTCATTGGTGTGCGTGACCCAAATGGAATCAGACCTCTTTGCATAGGAAAGACGGCCAAAGGGTTTGTGCTATCTTCAGAAAGTTGTATTTTCTCACTTTTGGGAGCACAGATGATTCGTGACGTGGAACCTGGCGAAATGGTTGTCATTGAAAACAATGAAATTAAATCCTATACTTACGCCAAGGGGTGCAGAAGAGCTTCTTGCGCTTTTGAATACGTATACTTTTCAAGACCTGACAGCGATATAGATAAAAGAAATGTCTACACTGCAAGAAATCTTTGCGGCAAAATTCTTGCAAAGGAACATCCAGTGGAAGGCGATGTAGTCATATCAGTACCTGACTCCGGGACTGTAGCGGCAATTGGATATGCAAAAGAATCTGGTATACCTTATGGAGAAGGTTTTATAAAGAACAGATATGTGGGAAGAACCTTTATTCAGCCAGATCAGAGAATGAGAGAATTGAGTGTAAAATTAAAGCTGAATGTTCTAAAGGAAAATGTTGCTGGAAAAAGAGTAATCATGATTGATGATTCTATTGTCAGAGGAACCACAAGTGCTAAAATTGTAAAAATGCTAAAGGACGCGGGGGCTAAAGAGGTACACGTGAGAGTGGCTTCACCTCCAGTAACAGATCCTTGTTTCTTTGGAATAGACACACCAGACAAAAGCAAACTAATAGCGGCTACTCATACCATTGAAGAAATTAGAAAAGGTATGGGGGCGGATTCATTAGGATATATCAGTGTGGAAGGAATGATAGAAGCAATAGGCTTAGGCAGGGAAAATGTTTGTACAGCCTGTTTTACAGGTGATTATCCCATGGAACTGCCTGAATTAGGGCTGAGATTTGAAGATTAACGGAGGAAACTATGGATACCAAACTAACTTATAAAGATGCTGGAGTGGATACTAAAGAAGGCGAAAGAGCCGTAGATTTAATGAAACCTCATGTAAAGAAAACTTTTAATGAAAATGTGCTTACAGGACTTGGTGGATTTGGAAGTTTATTTAAGCTTGACACCTCCAGCATGACTGAGCCCGTTTTAGTTTCAGGAACAGATGGTGTTGGAACAAAGTTGAAGATTGCATTTCTAATGGATAAGCATGATACAGTTGGTATTGACTGCGTGGCCATGTGTGTAAATGATGTACTTTGCCAGGGTGCAAAGCCTCTATTCTTCTTAGATTATATAGCAACTGGAAAAGTGCAAGCTGAGAAAATTGCAGAAATAGTTAAGGGAATTGCAGATGGCTGTTCTCAGAGCGGAAGCGCACTGGTAGGAGGCGAAACTGCTGAAATGCCTGATTTCTATCAGGATGGTGAGTATGATATGGCGGGTTTCTCTGTAGGCGTTGTAGACAGAAATAAAATGATTACTGGAGCCAATATTACAAAGGGGAACAAAGTTATAGGTATAGCTTCTAGCGGCATTCACAGTAACGGTTATTCACTTGTAAGGAAAGTGTTTTTTGATAAGATGCAAATGAAAGTTACCGATTATGTTGAGGAGTTAGGTATGACTTTAGGAGAAGCATTGCTAACTCCTACAAAAATATATGCAAATGCTTGTAATGCTGTTTTAAGTAAGCATCAGGCAAATGGAATTATCCACATCACTGGAGGTGGCTTCTTTGAAAATATTCCAAGGATTATTCCAAAAGGGCTTGGGGTAAAGATAAATGTTGGAACATGGGAAGTTCCTGCTATTTTCTCTTATATCAAGCAGTGTGGAAATATTGAGCAAATGGATATGTTTTCAACGTACAACATGGGCGTAGGAATGATGATGATTGTTCCTGAATCGGATGCAGAAGCAGTAATTGAAACCCTTAGAAATGCAGGAGAAACGGCTGATCTTATCGGAGAAATCATTGAGGGTGAAGGGGTAACTTTATGCTAAGGATTTCTGTATTAGTTTCCGGTGGGGGTACGAACTTACAGGCGGTTATTGACTCAATAGAAGCCGGCAGAATTAAGGGTGCAGAGATTGCATGTATTATCTCCAGCAATTCAAAAGCCTTTGCTTTAGAAAGAGGAATAAACCATGGTATTAAGACCATGGTTATTGATAAAAGCCAGTACCCTGTCATGTCACTAAGAACGAAAGCAATTATTTCAGCATTACAGATGGAAAAAACAGATTTAGTAGTGCTTGCAGGGTATATGAGTGTTCTTGAACCAGAACTGGTAAAAGCATACAAAGGAAAGATAATAAACATTCATCCATCTCTTATTCCTAAATATTGCGGCAAAGGGTTTTATGGTCATCACGTACACGAGGCGGTTATTGCTGCAGGTGAGAAGGAAAGTGGTGCTACTGTTCATTTTGTAGATGAGGGAGTTGACACTGGTCCTATAATCATACAGAGAAAGGTGCCTGTTTTAGAAGGAGATACTCCTGAGAATTTAGGTACACGAATACTTAAGGTAGAACATGAGATTTTGACAGAGGCAATAAATAAAGTTATTTTGGAACTAAATGCTGGGTTGTAAAAAATAAAGTATTATTTAATTGACATATTTGGAGGATAAAAAATGAGAGCATTAATAAGCGTTTCTGATAAAACGGGTGTAGTTGATTTTGCTAAAGCATTATCAGAACTTGGAGTTGAGATTATATCTACAGGTGGAACTCACCAGAGACTGGCTGATAACGGTATAAAAGTTATGGGGATTTCTGAAGTTACAGGTTTCCCAGAATGCTTAGATGGCAGAGTGAAGACCCTGCATCCTGCAGTTCACGGCGGTATTCTTGCTATGAGGGATAAGCCTGAACATATGAAGCAGCTTGAGGATTTACAAATAGAAACCATTGATATTGTTGCAATTAACTTATATCCATTTAAAGAGACTATTTTAAAACCAGGGGTAACTCTGGAGGAAGCCATTGAGAATATTGATATAGGTGGACCTACCATGCTCCGCTCTGCAGCTAAGAATCACAGAGATGTGGTAGTTATTTGTGACCCTGCAGATTATAAAAGGGTTATTGAGGAGCTAAAGCAAAGCAATAGCGTTTCTATGGATACAAAGTATAGATTAGCTTTAAAAGTATTTCAACATACAGCTGCTTATGATGCCATGATCTCAGATTACTTAAGAAAGCAGATTGGGGCAGAACTTCCAGATAACTTAACCTTAACTTTTGAAAAAGTTCAGGATTTAAGATATGGTGAAAACCCTCATCAAAAGGCGTGTTATTACAAAGAAATACAGAGTGCTGAAGGTGTTCTTGTCAATGCGGTTCAGCTTCACGGAAAAGAATTATCGTTTAATAATATAAATGATACACAGGGTGCGCTTGCTACTCTTAAGGAGTTTGAAGAGCCTACAGTAGTTGCAGTAAAACATGCTAATCCATGTGGGGTTGGAACAGGATTTGATATTCTTTCGGCCTATAATAAAGCTTATGAATGTGATCCTACCTCAATTTACGGGGGCATAGTTGCAGCCAATAGAACGATTGATGCAGGTACTGCAGAACAAATAAGCAAGATTTTTCTTGAGATTATTATTGCTCCTGATTTTACAGAAGAGGCTATGGAAATTTTAACTCAGAAGAAGAATATCAGGTTGTTAAAGCTTGAAGGTATTTTAAAGAAGTCAGAAGGTCAGATTGACATCAAAAAGGTTTCAGGGGGATTACTGGTTCAGGACACAGATGATATTTTGTTCGATGAAGATGAAATGAAAGTTGTAACGGATAGGATCCCTACAGAACGTGAAATAGAAGATATGAAACTTGCCATGAAAGTGGTTAAGCACATAAAATCAAACGGTATCGTAATAGCAAAGGATAACAAGACTCTTGGAATTGGACCGGGACAGGTAAACAGAATCTGGGCAGTTGAAAATGCTATCAAGCAGTCCAACTTTCCACTTCAGGATTCTGTACTCGCTTCCGATGCGTTCTTCCCATTTGATGATTGTGTAACAGCGGCAGCCGCTGCAGGAGTAACCGCAATCATTCAGCCGGGGGGGTCCGTTAGAGATGAGGAATCGATTAAGAAGGCTAATGAGTTAGGTATAGCTATGGTCTTTACTGGTGTTCGTCACTTTAAACACTAAAAAGTTATAGCGCTAAGTAAATTGGATTTATGAGAGGGATTTGTTATGAAGGTACTTATAGTAGGCGGCGGCGGTCGTGAACATGCTATTGCATGGAAGCTGACACAAAGTCCTAAAGTAAATAAAATCTATTGTGCACCTGGTAATGCAGGTATAGCAGACGTTGCAGAATGTATAGCTGTAAAAGCAGAAGATATAGATGGAATATGTAAATTTGCAAAGGAATCCGAGATAGATTTGGCTGTTATAGGACCTGAAGTCCCTTTAGCCATGGGCATTGTGGATGAACTTGAAAAAGCGGGAGTCAAGACCTTTGGACCAAATAAAAAATGTGCTCAGTTAGAAGCCAGCAAGGCATTTACTAAAGCCTTCTTGGACAGACATAACATTCCAACAGCAGGATACAAGGAGTTTACGGACAAAGAGAAACTATTGAAATCAGTCGGAATCTATGGCTATCCTATGGTAATAAAAGCTGACGGGCTTGCGGCAGGAAAAGGTGTTGTTATAGCAGAGACTGAAGCAGAAGCTGTTAAAGCCATTGAAGAAATGATGGGAGAAAAGGTATTTGGTTCTGCAGGAGACAAGATTGTAGTTGAAGAATACCTTACTGGGATTGAGGCTTCCATGCTATGCTTTGTTGATGAACATACTATCATCCCTATGGAATCTGCACAGGATTATAAGAGAATTTTCGACGGGGACAAGGGACCAAATACAGGCGGTATGGGGACTTATTCACCAAGTCTTGTTTTTAATAAAGACCTGGAAGAAAGAATCCGTACTGAAATTTTAAACCCTACGCTGGAAGGTTTCCAGAAAGATGGTCTGGATTTTAGAGGAGTGTTGTTTATTGGTCTGATGATTGGTGAGGATGGGCCAAAGGTTATAGAATTCAACAATCGTTTTGGAGATCCTGAAACTCAGTCAGTATTGCTTCGATTAGAAACCGACTTATTCGACATTTTTGATGCTGTAGTTGACAATAAATTGGCTGATGTAAACATAAAGTGGAGTGATCAGAAAGCAGTATGTGTTGTCCTTGCTTCAGGAGGATATCCAGGGGATTATGAAAAAGGGAAAATCATTCACGGGCTTAACCGAGTGGATCAGGACGTGATGGTATTTCATGCTGGAACGAAGTCAGAAGAAAGAACGGTGCATATGGGCGACAACGGCTGCGGAATCATAGCTAAAACTGAAAGTGTTGTAGTTACTGATGGAGGCAGAGTTCTAGGTGTTGCTGTTTTAGGAGACACCCATGAAGAGGCTAGAGAGAAAGCTTTTGATAATGTAAAGAAACTTAGTTTCGATGGAATGCAATATAGAAACGATATTGGGCTGATTGTAAGAAAATAAAAATTAAATAATAGCAGAACTTGAAAATGGCTGCACACTAATATTTAGTGTGCAGTTTTTGTATACAAAGAAAAATCTTAATTATTATACCCATTCCCAGTCCGTTAGCCATTTATTATAAGTTTTAGACCATAAACGTTTTTGAACTTTGTCGTCAACTGTGCGATATTTCCAAACTGTCTGCTCAGATCGAGGGGAAAGGACGTTACTTTGATCTACAGAACTTATTTTCAAACTTCCGTTGGATGTTGCATATGTATAGCTGTCTTGATCTAATACAGATATAAAGGATGTAACAACTAAACATACAAGCAAAATAACTAAAACACTTTTCAATTTCATATAGTTTCCTCCTTTTTAGGTAAAAAAATTATTTTATAGGTAGTGATAAAAATGGCTCAATGCTAATATCTTCAACGACGGCTCTATATTTACCATCTGCATATAAATCATATGAGTTGTTATGATTTAGCTTTAAATAAGCGTTTTCAGGTGTAATATCATATAGTTCAGGTTCCGTATACGATGCTTGAGTTGGTTCATAGGAAGGTTGAAGTACAAACATATAGGAGGATAAAACCAGAAATAAGGTTAAAACACAAAAAGAAACAGTAACAATATTAAAGTTTTTTTTGTACTTTTTATTTAACACTATATAGAATCTTTGATAAATCTTATTTGTATTAGTAGTACTTATTAAGGCAGATATGCCGGCTATTCGAGTAAAGTCCCGAGTGGAACCAAGATTAAGATTATTTTTAGCAACTTTTAAAAGGGTTTCCAAATACTCTGTACGTTGTATATTACTCATGTTAGAGGTGACCCTTATGTCGCATCTTACCTCTAATATATGGTTTAAGCTTTCCGATAATATGTGTACAAACGGATTCCACCAGAATACAGAACTAATAAGACATGTAATCAGTTTAATCCAAGAATCTTTATTTAAGAAATGAGTCCATTCGTGTGATAGGATATGTTTTAATTCTTTTTCTGAAAACGGGATGTCAGGTAGATAAATTGCCGGGTTGAAATACCCTGTGATGAGCGGAGTATTTATATGTTCATTTTGTATAATCTTTACTTTGCCGTGTTTCCCACTAAGGTTCATAACTTCTGTAATACAAGCAAGGATTACAGGATTATTAGTACCTTCACAGTTGCAAACGCATTTGTTTATATTCATAGACAAAATAACGTAGTTAAACAAAAAAAATACAATTCCAATTATCCATATCGCAAGAAAAATATTAAGAAGAGAAATAGGAATATTAAACCATGGCACCTGTAAAAATGAAAATGTAAAGAAGTCTATGGTATTTGTGAAAACATACTTTGAAGGGAGTACCATTGTATAGGGCAATTCGAAAAAACAAAATAATCTTAAAAAGCATACAAGTATGAAAAAAAGTAATAAAGTAATGTTAAAATTCAGTATTACCATGGTGTATTTTCGTAGTAAGGTTATTATTATAATAAATATGTTAAACCAAAAAATAGACATTATAAAAGAAAATGCTGTAATAATCATTTATCGTGTTCCCTTCTAGCTTGTAAAATCTCTTCAAGTTCTCTTAAAGTATTGTTGTCAATATCTTCATCTTCAATCAATGTAGACACAAAATTAACGATTGCAGATGATTTGGAGTGCAAATAAGATTTACTGTTTTTGAAGTGTATAACTTGATATTCTTCAGGCGTAATGGCAGCGGAAAAAGTACGGCCGTAGTTTTTCCCTGTTTTAACAAATCCGTCCACTTTAATTGCTTTCTTTTTTAATAGTTGATTAATCAATATATGGATGGAACTGGCTTTCCAGGTTCGTTCAGTAGACAGTTCTATGATTTGAGAACGTGATAATGGTTGGTTCTCTGACCATAAAAGTTCCATTATTTCCTGCTCATTTTTTGTTAGCGTGAAAGTATTTGAATTCATAAAAGAGTCTCCTTAAAAAATAATATCATATAAAATACTATAAATTATGTCACTAATAATGTCAATATATATCATATCATAAAATGATGTGTTGACAAAGCGTATTGAATAATATTATTATATAGTTATGTTAAATATAAATGTATAATTTAAAAGATTACAATAGAAGGTATACAAAAATTCAAATGCAAATCTGGAGGTGAAAATATTTACATAATTTGAGTTTTAAGGAAAAAGTAAATATATGTGAGCTTATTCAATTAGAAAGTTGGTGAAAAATGTTTAAAATAAGCACGAAAAAATTAATGGTTATAACCATATTGTGCATTTTCATTCTACTGCTTTTATGTTTGACCTTTTTTAAAGTCAATGCAGATTTATCTCAAAAATATATTGACAAAAAGATTGAAGGAAATCGCGATTTAATAAACCAATTAATCTCTGATAAAGAAAAAGAAAGAGAAGATTATAAAAATAATTTAACATTTATAACAGAGGATGAAGATAAGACTATTATACCAAAAGCAACAGGTTCAAGTATTGGTGAGCCAACAACAGATACTTTTATTATAGAGGACAAGGTTTCATTACCTCACATATTAGATAATAATGATAAAGCATATTACTTGAATTCAAAATCGAAACCTTGGTATTTAAAAAAAGGGGACACCTTAGAAATTGAAATTTATGCGGATGAAGAGTATTTTAACAGTCCGGGGGGGCTGATATTTGGGTATTGTTTGGATAAACAAGAAACATCCATTGAGAAGTTTAAAATCAATAAATATAAAAAGATTACATTTAAAGCATCAACACCGGGGGATTATAGCTTTTATTTACATTGCGTATCCTCTGATCCAATTATAATAGAAGGTGTAGTTATAAAGTAATGTTATTTAGAAAGGAAGAGTTATGAAAATTAAAAAAAATCTTATTGCTATGTTAGCCATAGTTTTAACTATCACTTGTATGCCAATGGCATCTTTTGCAGACTCTGATTCTGAAATTGAAATGCAAAAAGGTAAAATAATAATGATTCACGATGGAAAAACTACAGCGATTGATATGGGTAGTGTAATCATTTTTGATGAAAAAGGAAAGATAGTTCCAAAGACGAGAGCAGATTGGCAGTTTAATACTAGTGTAACTCTAAAAAATGGTTATGGTGCATTAATCACTGCAAAGCCTGTTTATTATTCGGCTAGTCCAATTACTATGTATGCAAGCTGTTCTGCGGGAAAAGTGACTGGACTACAAGGGGAAGGACGACTCGATGTAGACAGTAATTCTGAAATAATGGGTAAATTTAAAGCCACAAAGGGAACATGGTATGGAACACTAAATTATAATTTAGGTTGGGTGGGAAATACACTCTTATATATAAGAAATGCAAGTTCTGAAACAATTACCGTAGATTCAGTAACTTATTATTTTTAGCCTAATGAGTTATAATTGGGTTAGCTATTAATTAGATAAAAATATGGTCATTCTTCTTTGGTGTTGGGACGTAATGGCGGAATAAAGTAATACTAAAAACAAACAAAAAATAGACTAGACTTAAAAGGCGAGAATGTAAGTCAGATATGTGTTTACAGTTTCGCCTTTTTTGTGCCTTGTTTTACAATTTATGATAACTTTGAAAGAAGTTCCAAATTAGCTGGAAAGTATTTTAATGCTTTAAATCTGTTGGTTAGTGAATTAATAAGTAATCTATGATAGAATGATAACCATTGACATATAATATAGTAAACAGACGGAGGATACGACTTTATGATTATAGGAACCATGATAATAGAACTACATGCTCCATGGGTACATTCCCTAAAGGAAAAACGCATGGTTGTAAAAAGTATATGTGCAAAGGCAGGAAACAAATTTAACATATCAATAGCAGAGGTGGATAAGCAGGATATGCATCAGGCAATTGTTATAGGAATATCCTGCGTAACAGATGAAACGGCTCATGCAAACAGTATTCTGGATAATGTCCTGAACTTTGTAGAGAGTAATACTGAGGCGGAAGTAGTTTCTGTTAACCGCGAAATTTTATAATTTGTCTATACGTTTTTTACCACCTTATAACCTAGTCCACGCACAGTTTCTATGGTAAATTCGGGATATTTTTCAAATCTTTTTCTTAACCGATTGATATGGACATTTACTGTATAATCTGTCGATTCTGATTCCATACCCCATATTTCATCCATCAGTTGAATACGGGTAAATATTTTATTAGGATAAGCTAGTAATTTATATAATAAATAAAATTCCTTTTGCGGTAATGTCTGATTCTCGCCGTCTCGTGATACAGTTAAAGCGTCATAGTCTAACACAACTTCTCCAATAATAAGTTTATGGTCATTTACAATCTGTGCCCGTCGCAGCAGGGCTTTAATTCTTAGAAGCATTTCCTCTTCGTCTACGGGCTTTGTCATATAGTCATCCGTACCTACAATAAAACCCTTTTTTTTGTCAGCAGGCATTTGTTTGGCCGTTACCATTAAAATAGGTAATTGATAGCCAGAAGCCCTCAGCTCTTCTGTAAGCTCATAACCATCCATATTAGGCATCATAACATCAAGAATAATTAAATCAATATGCTCTGTATCTAAAATTCCTAATGCTTCAAGTCCGTCAGAGGCGGTAAATGTCATATAACCATTAGTTGATAAAACAGCTTTCATTAACTTCCTTGTGTTTGTATCATCTTCTACTATTAATACTCGAAACATTATTCTACCTCCTGCTACAGTACAATTTTACAATAAAATATCTTTATTACCAATCAATATTATTAAAATACTTTTTTATTATCATAAATGTAAAAGATTAATTGAAGATAAACTTTTGGAAAATTTATCTTCAGTTAATCTTTCTTTTATACAATACTACATATTGAAAGTAGTTTAGTGGGCAAGCTTTTGCTCCTTTATCTAAAAATTCTAGAAATTAAAAGGAGAAATTAAGAATGAAGAAAAAGTATGTTATGTGGATTTTATCAGCATGTATGGTATCAACAATGTTTATCCCTATACTGTCTTCGGCTGAAACAGTGGATAGTGTAAAGGCAGACAGCTTAACTACACAAAGTGCGACGACAGGAAGTGCAATAACACAAGTTGAAACAACTCAGCCAGCAATCAAGCTGGAAAAAGTAAACTTGTCTTTAGACGATGCCTATAAAAAATTGGAAGGCAGTAAGACTATGGAATTGATAAAATTACAAAAACAGACGGATCAAAGTGTGGCTAAAGGCTACAGCGAAACGGCAAGTAGTTTTAGTAAAATGGAAAAGTCAGATGCTATTATTGCTGGATATGATTCTTCCAATAAATTAGTGGCTCAAGAAAGACGTGATTTTGCAAACTTAATGCTTGAGTCCAATAATCAAGCAAGGGTAAATGCAATGAAGCAGGAGGCTTTTCAGAAGTATTTTACATTAAAGAATACAGAAACTCAGGTTGGAATTGCGAAAGAAAGTTTACAACTGAAGAAAGACTTTTTAGAGACTACTAAGCGAAAATATCAGGTTGGAACGGTATCTAAAAGTGACGTAGATAATGCTGAAAGAGCTGTAAAAGATGCTCAAACTCAGTTAGAAGCAACTCAAAACGGCTTGCAGCAATTAAGCTTAAATTTTAATTCATACTTAGGATATGATATTTCTCAGGAGGTGGTTCTGACTGACCAAATTCAGGAGATTGAATTACCAAAAACAAGTTTGACAGACGCAATTGCATCTGCTTTAAAGAATAGACTTGAAATGAAAGAAGCAGCTTACAATGCTAAAATCTCCCAATTAAATCTCAACAGCTACAAGGCGTATCCTTCCAGTTCATCTAAATACATAAGTGCTAAAACACTACTTTTAAATGCTGAAATTGCTAATCAAAATAAACCTACAGATATAGAACTGGACGTAAGAAAGAAATATGACTCCATGATGGATGCCTATAATTCGGTTCAAACAGGGAAGAGTACGTTAAAGAGTGCGGAGGATACATTGAATACGACAACTAGAAAGTATAATTTGGGAATGGTAACTATTTCTGATGTTCAGCAGGCACAGCTTGCTTTAAATAATGCAAAACTAAATCAGGCAAATGCATTGCTTTCTTTTAAGCTTGCAGTAGAGACTTATAACTTATCCATGGGAGTTGGGACGGTAGCAGCAAATTTATAGAACAAAAAATATGATTGTAAAGCGATTTCCGCAAGTAAAATCAAGCAATGCTATTTTCATTACGTTATAATTCTTATAGGGTGATTGAAACGAGGTGAACAGACGAATGTACGAGTGGCACAAGAAAATTCAAATAATGGTTGATGAAATTGACGAGTGTATCAGACATCATCACGATGAAGCACTGACGCTACGGGTTCTTTCTCACAAGCTGGGTTATTCTGAATTTCATACTACCAGAAAATTTAAGGAAATATCGGGTATACAGTTTAGAGATTATTTGCGACTTAGAAAGTTAGCCTTTGCGCTAAAAGAGGTTCGGGATAGTGAAAAAAGCATTTTGGATATTGCTTTTGATTATGGTTTTTCATCACATGAAGCTTTTACCAGAGCTTTCAAGGGGTCATATGGTATAACTCCAAGTGAATATCGAAAAAAGCCTAAGCCTGTGGTCCTTCGTACAAAAATGAACCCTTTCGACCGCTACTTTTTAGGACTTGGAGAGATTGGCATGATGAAATCTACAGAGGATATTAAAATTTATTTTGTAACCATTCCCGCACACAAATTTTTGCACATTAAAAACTATGAGAGTAATGGTTATTGGGATTTTTGGCAAAAGCAAAGTTTTATTCCGGGACAGGACTGCGAAACAATTTGTGGCTTACTTGATAGTATCAAGGGCAAATTGGATGATGATGGTGGGAGTGAACCTAACAGCGGCAACGGTCAGATTATGGCATACAATAATGACCCGGACGGCAGACTCTGCGATTGGGGTATTCCCCGTACAGAGTGTTATGGTGTACGCCTTCCTTTTGATTATAAAGGCGAAGTACCATCACAAATGCTAATGATTGATGTTCCCGAAGCCGAGTATATTGTTTTTGAACATGGACCATTCAATTATGAGCAGGAAAATCGTAGTGTGGAGGAAAAGATGGAAAAGGCAATGGCAACTTTTGATTTTGCAGGCACCGGCTACTGCTTTGATACTTCCCCAGGCAGAATAATTTACTTTTCATTTAATCCGGAGCGGTTTTGGAAGTATATCAGACCGGTGCGGAAGTAGGCGCTGCTAAAGCTAATCTTCATTACTACGAAAGTGTGGGCAACCTCGCCGTTATTGGCTTGGCTGCCCACTTTCTATTCTCACCATCCTTGTTCAAGTATCGGCTATCCTTAAAGAGGAAGCGTTACCGTAAACACGGTGCCAACTCCAGCTTCACTTTCTATTATAATTTTGCCACCATGAAGTTTAACAATTTTATTTACAATAGCCAGGCCTAAACCATTACCCTCTGTTGAATGAGATTGATCACCTTGATAGAACTTGTCAAAAATATGTTTTTGCTTTTCCTCATCTATGCCATAGCCATTATCCATAACTTTGAAAATAATCTCCTTCTCGCATGTTTTAAGTTTGATTTTGATTTTTCCATTCCCAGGAGAAAACTTAATTGCATTGTCGATCAGATTAATCCATATTTGATTTAATAAATCTTCATTGCCAATATAAGAAATATCATCTAAATCTATAATTAGTTCTAGTTTTTTATCAGACCATTTAGATTCAAGCATTAATACGCTTCGACGAATTTGTTCTGATAAATCAAATTCTGATTTTGAAGAAATAATATTTAGATTTTCTATAGCCGTAAGCGTTAAAACATTAGTAGCAAGTTCGGATAAACGGTCGGATTCACTAATAATAATATCTAAGTATTCATTCCGTTCTTCTTCTGTTAAATTGGAATTTTTTAAAATCTTAGCAAATCCCCGGAGTGAAACAATGGGCGTTTTAAATTCATGAGAAAAATTGTTTACAAAATCAGAACGAAGCATTTCTAAGCTGCCCAGCTCTTCTACCATACGATTAAAGCTTTTTGCAAATACATTAAACTCTTCAATTGAAGAGATGGGAAGTCTGACAGTAAAGTCACCATTGGCGACTTTATTAAAAGCCTTTACTATGTTACGGATAGGCTTTAATGGAATTCTGCTTAACATTGCTGTTAATGTAGTGCCTACAATGGTACTACTTATTATGAGGACTATAATTGGTCCTAATATGCTTGGTTCAGATAGTTTATTTAAAAGACCGTGTTTAAACATAAAAAATATAGTAAAACCTACAATGGTCATGGTCAATAACAGTACTATAAAAACATGAAGTGACAGGACCAATGCCAGGGCCTTTTTGCCTATGTTAAAAAAAATCTTTGATCTCAGCCGCATCAAACGGTTTTCCATTCTATACACCATCCTTTAACTTTAAATTAAGACTATTTTAGCATAGCTTTATTACACCAATGTAAACAAAATTAAATGAACAATAAAATAATTATTAAAATTTACCATTTTGTTTATATTCAGTTTCTAATTATACTTTATTGTTGTATATGTGGCAGATCCAAGACCATTATTTGTAATAAAGTTTACCCGCTAAAATACAAAGCCCAATTTCGTTATAAGTTTTGGCTGCCACTCTAATAAACAAAAACTATGGAAAAAGAAAACGCAAATGTAATAATGAAGGGAGTATATATGAAAGGTAAATTAAAAGGCAAGATGAAAATAATAATTATTGCCGTAGTAATAATTGTGCTTGCTATAGCAATTGCGCCTAGAATACTTGAGGGAAGGCAGTCAACATATGAAGAAGCTACACCGCCAACAGTGGAGGTTGTAAAACCTAAGACAGGCAATATAGAACTCACAAGTTCTCTTATAGGAACGGTAGAACCTTCTAAGGTGGAGGAAGTTTACCCAGAGATATCAGGAGAAGTGACTAGTGTAAAGGTTAAAGCCGGTCAGACTGTTGCAGCAGGACAGGTGATATGCACTATTGAAAATAAACAGTTAGAATCAACGAGAATTAGTATGCAGACCCAGCAGGTAACCTTATCAGATGCAAAGACTGCCATGGAAAGAGCACAAGCACTTTATGCAAGTGGAGATATTTCTACTCAAAGTTATGAAGACGCTAAAAATGCATTATCAAGGGCACAATTATCCTATGAATCAGCGGTAAATGATTATAATAACCAGTCAGGTTACAGCACAATTACAGCTTCAACCAGTGGCTTGCTGGAATCATGTGATGTAGAGGTTTATGATAATGTTGGCCCACAGACAAAGCTTTGTGTTATATCAGGTGGCAGTGAAAAAGTTGTATCTTTTGATGCGACTGAAAGAATTATAAAAAAGATGCAGATTGGAGATAAGCTGGTATTAGAGAAGAGTGGCACTAAATATGAAGGGACTATCAGCGAAATCAGTACTATGGTAGATCAAGCTTCTGGTTTATTTAAAGTAAAAGCAACTCTTGATTCCAAGGCTCCTTTAGCAACAGGAACGTCAGCAAAGGTTTATGTGACATCAGATAAAGTAGAAAATGTAATGACTATACCTGCAGATGCTGTTTATTATGAAAATGGCAAGGCACTTGTTTATACATATGAGAAAGAAAAGGCACATAAAGTCTTTATTGAAGCTGGAATATCCGACGATAAAAATATAGAAGTTATTTCGGGTTTGAGTAATTCTGACAAGGTTATATCAACATGGAGTTCGGAACTTTATGAGGGGGCATCTGTAAATGGGGTTAACTAAATTTGTATTGAAAAGGCCTGTAACCGCAGTATTATGTGTACTTTGTCTGGTTGTATTCGGATTATCTTCAGTAGCCAGCAGCACTTTAGAGCAAATCCCTGAAATGAATATGCCCATTATGATTGTAAACACTGTTTATGCAGGAGCAAGTCCTGAAGATATAGATGAGCTGGTCACTCAGCCTATAGAAGATGCGGTTAATACTTTAAGTGGATTAGATAGTGTAACCTCTACTTCTAATGAAAATAGCTCTATTGTTATGATTCAGTACGAATATAGTACGGATATTGATGAGGCTTATATAGATTTAAAGAAAAAAATAGACGGGCTTACAGATGAACTGCCGGATGATGCAGGAACTCCTAATATTATGGAGCTTAACATCAATGATTCGCCGGTAGTAACCATGTCTGTAAGTAATAAAGCTCAAACTAATCTTTATGACTATGTAGATAAGAAAATTGTCCCTGAATTTGAAAAAATCAGCTCTGTAGCCAGTGTTGATGTTTCTGGAGGGCAGGGTTCATATATAAAAATTGAACTTAATTCAGAGAAATTAAATCAATTTGGAATTAAAATGAGTGATATATCTCAGGCAATTGCAAATGGGGATTTTTCATATCCAGCAGGAAGTACTAAGACTGGAGACATGAAATATTCTGTTACTACTGGTGCTGATTACGATGATTTGGAAAGTTTGAATGAGATTCCTATTAATGTACCAAACGGTAGTGTAGTGCAACTACAGGATGTAGCTACAGTTTATGAGGCATTGGATGATCAAAGCAGTATCAGCCGATATAATGGTGAAGATACGATTTCTGTATCCATTAAGAAACAGCAGAGCAACAGTGCAGTAGAAGTTTCTAATTCAGTAATGAAGGTAGTTGAGCAACTGGAAAATGCCGATAAAAATCTTGATATCATAGTGGTAAGTGATACAAAAGATGATATTATGAGTTCGTTGACTTCAGTACTTGAAACTTTAATTATGGCTGTTGTGGTTTCAATGTTTATTATATACCTTTTCTTTGGTGATATAAAAGCTTCAATGATAGTAGGAAGTTCAATTCCGGTTTCTATATTTGTTGCTTTGATTATGATGAATCGATTAGGCTTTTCATTAAATGTCATAACCATGGGAGCTCTGGTGCTTGGGGTTGGTATGATGGTAGATAACTCAATAGTAGTGCTGGAAAGCTGCTTTAGATCTATCACTTCAATTCCTGATGATGAGTATGATTCAGGGTATATAGATGCGGCCAACAAAGGGAGCTTGTTAAGCAGAAGTTATAAATCTGCAGCTATTGATGGAACAAAAACAGTAATGATGTCAATTCTTGGATCAACAGCTACAACTTGTGTTGTATTCCTTCCACTGGCATTTTTAGAAGGCATGACAGGTCAAATGTTTAAACCATTAGGGTTCACTATAGTATTTTGTATGTTAGCCTCATTCCTTTCTGCGGTTACTATAGTACCACTTTGTTATTACATGTACAGACCACAGGAAAAATTAAAAGCACCTGCTCAAAGACCAATTAGGATACTGCAGGCAAAATACAGAAGGATTATGAAAGCTATTTTGCCAAAACGTAAAACAGTAATGCTTGTATCTATATCACTTTTATTAATTGCATTTGTATTGGCTTCACAGTTAGGTATGGAATTGATGAGCACAACTGATGATGGATCAATTTCTGTATCGATAGAGACGAGACCAGGTCTAAGTATAGAAAATGTAGATAAAATATTAAAGCAAGCTGAAAAAGTAGTGGCGAAAGATAAAAATGTAGAATCATATATGGTTACATATGGAGGTGGAGGACTTTCCTTAGAAGGAACTTCAAAAGCAACCTTAAAAGCATATATAAAGGATAATGTTAAAGATCTGGAAGCTGTGAAGAATTCATGGAAAGCGCCTATGAATGCTATCAAGAATTGTAACATTACTTTAGAAGTAGGTTCCTCTATGTCAGGTATGAAAATGAGTGAAGGATATGAATTGATCATAAAAAGTACACAATATGATGACGTAAAACAGGCTTCAGACAAAATTGTTAAAGAACTGATGAAAAGATCAGAAGTGACAAAAGTTCATTCAAGTTTAGAAAACGCTGCACCAGTAGTGAAAATATCGGTAGACTCTGTACAGGCTAAAGCTGAAGGACTATCGCCAATACAGATTGGACAGTCCGTAAACAATATGTTAAGTGGAGTAAAAGCTACCAGTATGAAAGTTAACGGGGAAGATACAGATGTAAAAGTTGAGTTTGCAGAGGGTGAATATGATACCCTTGATAAGGTTCAGGGCATTGTACTTTCGGATGGAAAAGGCGGTGCCGTGGCTTTATCGGATGTAGCGGATATCCATTATCAGGACAGTCCTAGTTCAATCTCAAGGGAAGACAAACAGTATAAGGTAACTATAAGTGCAGATTATACAGATAAAGCAGGTAAAGATACTAAGATGATTCTTGATAAAGAAGTTGCCCAAAAATATATGACAGGAACTGTTTCTATGGGATTAAACTCTGTAAATAAGTCAATGAATAAAGAGTTTGCATCTTTAGGTACAGCTATAGCAACTGCAATATTCCTTATTTTTGTAGTAATGGCAGCTCAATTTGAATCCCCAAGATTTTCATTTATGGTTATGACCACCATCCCATTCGCATTAATAGGATCGTTCTTACTGCTGTTCCTATTTAATGTACCTATAAGTATGGTTTCTCTACTAGGGTTCTTGATGCTAGTGGGAACAGTAGTAAATAATGGAATACTATATGTGGACACAGTGAACCAGTATAGAGCAGAAATGCCTCTTGAAAAAGCACTTATAGAGGCAGCTGTAACGCGTATGAGACCAATTTTTATGACTACATTGACGACTATCGTATCTATGATGCCAATGGCTATGGCTATTGGTGACGGCGGGCAAATGATGCAGGGCCTAGCACTGGTAAATGTTGGGGGGCTAATAGCATCAACCATATTGTCTCTAATTATGCTGCCAGTATACTATTCAATCATGTATAGGAAAAAAGCGCGTAAACAAGATATTATTCGTGAACAGGATATGAAGGTAGGCATATAGAGGGCAATGTTTAAATATACAAGGAAAATTTAAGGATAAATAAAAAACTGCTAGGAAACTAGCAGTTTTTTAAGTATTCAATTTCTTTAGGTGCAAGTTTGCGGTAATGGCCTACCATCAGTCTGCCTAAATACAGTTCTCCGATTGCAATTCTTTCAAGTTCCTGAACTTTGTTGCCCACTGCGGCAAACATTTTTCTCACCTGTCGGTTTTTTCCTTCATAAATCTGAATTTCCACGATAGCAGAGCGGTCACCTTGTTTGATAACTTTGACATTTGCTTTTGAAGTAACAAAACCTCCAATATCAACACCATTTTTAAGTTTTGCAATCCTTTCGTTCGAAAGTACTCCAGATACTCTGGCACGATAAGTCTTATAAATGTGATGTTTAGGATGGGTTAGTTTATAGGCCATATCTCCGTCATTTGTCATAAGCAGCATACCAGAAGTATTATAATCCAGTCTGCCTATAGCAAAAAGTCTGGCATCCACATCAGAAACTAAGTCCTGAACCGTAAGACGGCCTTTTTCATCTTCCGAAGTGGTGATGTATCCAAGAGGCTTATTTAGCATAATGTAAACTGGCTTTTGTTTTAGAGTATCTATTTTTCGGCCATTTACTTCAACTACGTCACCATCCTTCACATCATATCCAAGTTCTTTGACTACTAATCCATTTATTTTAACGTTTCCGTTGGCAGTAAATTCGTCTGCCTTACGTCTGCTGGCCAAACCAGCCTGCGCAATGTATTTATTCAATCTCATGATATAAATTCTCCTACCTATTAGTATGGATGTAGTATATCAAAAAAATACACAAAAGTCCATCTATATGCTTATATGCTATCTGGTAGTTTCGCAATTTCTTCAATAGCTTCCTCTTTATAGGATGGCAGAATGGAGGCAATGACGGTGCCTATGATAATCAGTATTGCGCCTAATATTCCCTTTACAGATAATGTTTCCCCTAAAAGAGGGTAAGAAGCTATAGCAGTAAAAATGGGTTCCATACAAAAGGACAGGGATACAAAAACTGCAGAGACTTGTTTTAATGCATGATTCTGCAGCATATAGGCTATGCAGGTGCACCCTAAAGCTAAATAAATAAGCGTTCCCCAGCCTGAGGCTGGAATACTAAATAAAATAGTTGAGTCTTCAAAAAATAAAGCAAAAACTAATGAAATAAGCGCAGTAAGGCCCGCTTGTGCGGTGGAAAGAGCCATAGGACCTATGCTGCAGACGTACTTTGAGCTATATGTTAAAGTAACAGCCAATGATACAGAGCTAAGTAGTGCAAAGAACTCACCCATGCCAAATTGAAATCGACCGCTGTTTCCACAAAGAAAATACATTCCTACCACTACAATTGCAATAGCGCCGACGACATGAATATTCGTTTTTTTCTTAAGGACCACAGCAGACAAGAATGGAGTAAATACTACGGATAAAGCCATTAGAAAGCCGGAAATGTTAGCTGCAGTAGCTAGTAACGATAAAGTTGAAAAAATAAAAGATACAGCATTAAAAAGACAGATAATAAATAACCCTGGCAGGCTTTCTTTTGTAATATCTTTTATTATTTTTTTCCTGAATAACAGGATGAATACCAAAAAAGCAAGAGTAAATCGTATAGTAAGAGAATAAAAGGGAGTGACTGAGTTTAGGCAGATTTTCGTGATGGGGTTGCCTATTCCCCATATAAGACATTGTAATAGGATAAAACTTTTATACATATATAATTTTTGATTATTTTTCATAATAATTACCACCTTGTTTAATTTCAAAAAATAAAAAAGCTATCGGCTTATACTCCGATAGCAAATATTTGAAATCACAAGACGCAATCTTCTCTGCCAAAAGAGCACAAGCAAATTACGCAGTTATCCCCTTACGAAAATAAGAGTATAACTGCTTGGCTCTGTAGTGATATTTATTGTTCAAAATGTGCATTATAGATAACATCAAAAACTTTCTCCTTATTTGATTTACCATCCATTGTACCTATTGTAAACGAATATGTCAAATGAAATTATTTATTTACAGTACATTCTAGTGATAGCACCCAATAAAAGCAGGTTCTTGAATATCATTATTAGCCTGGCTGCAACCGCTAATAGTGTATAAATTATAAGCGCTTAATTCTTCTTTTGTAAAATTTTTTTCTAATACAACTTTCTTTGGGTTTTCTTTCATAACAGTTAACATAATTTTAATCCTCCTGTTTTTATTAATATGAAAAAGCATCACAGCAATTGTTTACTACGTTATTATAATAAAGCGATAAACCAAAAAAGTCAAGAGAAAATTATGATTTTATTAAAAATCTTATTAATCCAAAAAATAAAAATAGATTTATGTTATAATTTTATTACTGATCTTGATTGGAGGCTGTTACAAAAATGATTAAGCAAGTGCAGAAAAAAATAATCATACTGGCTTTATTCGCTGGGGAAATTATGATGAAAAGCGGTGCAGAAATCTATAGGGTAGAAGATACGATTACAAGAATATGCAGAGCTTGTAATATTCCATATGTGGAGGTTTTTGTTACTCCAACAGGAATTTTTTTGTCTTTAGATAAAGGCGATGATAGTGAAATGTTCACCTTTATTAAAAGGATAAAGGGAACGGGAACTGACTTGGGTAAAATATCTGAAATTAATCAGTTCTCAAGAGATTTTGTAAGTACGGATTTATCTATTGAAGCTGGCATGGAACGTCTGAAACAGATAGGACAAGGTAAACCGTATAATATTTGGATAAGAAGTCTGGGTGCGGCTTTCGCCTGCGCTTTTTTCTGTTTAATGTTTAAGGGGAGTCTTCAGGATTTTGCCTGTGCTTTTGTAATAGGGGCTTCTAGTTATTTATTGTCATTAGGTTTTGATCAGATTGAAACGAATTATTTTATAAAAGGTTTTTGTTGTACAGCATTTGCCGCATTTCTAGCATTGCTAAGTACCACAGTAGGACTGGGAAACAACTCTGGACCTATTACTATTGGGGCCCTTATGCTCTTTGTTCCAGGGGTAGCAATCACCAATGCAATAAGGGATTTTCTTGCAAGTGATATGTTATCTGGATTAGCAAGAGCTGCAGAAGCATTTTTTATAGCAGTTTCACTAGCTACGGGAGCCGGCGTTGTGCTTAGGCTATGGGTTCTATTCGGAGGTGATATCATATGACATACTTTTTACAATTTGTATTTGGATTTGTATCAACTGTAGGTTTCGCCATATTATTTCATGTTCCAAAGAGAAACATTCTTATGTCCAGTCTGGTTGGGGGAATAGGCTGGGTTGTATTTGCCTATTGTCGTAATGATTATGGAAGTGCCTTACTTGGGTGCTTTTTAGGAGCATGTATGGTAGGCTTACTAGCCGACATATTTTCCAGGGTATATAAGGAAACAGCTACGGTGTATATAATTCCAGGAATTATACCTTTGGTACCTGGTGCAGGTATGTATTACACCACTTTGTATCTTATAAATGGAGAGCTTGAAAAGGCTGCAACTACAGGCACAGAGACACTTCTTATGGCAGGAAGCATTTCTGTAGGCCTATTAGTAGTTGGTTCCTTTTTTAGAATGCATTATACAATAAAAGGAAAATTCAAAAGAATTATTAGAAAAACATAGAAAATATGCTATAATTAAATATTATCTTCAAACTTGGAGGAATGACTATGAAAAGTATTTTAGTTGTGGATGACAGCCAATTTAACTTAATGGTTGTACAGAAAGCATTAGAAAAAGATTATGAAGTTACTACAAAGCTAAATGGAAAAGAAGGCATTAAATTTGCTAAAAATAATGCGGTGGATTTGATTTTGCTTGATATAGAAATGGCGGAAATTAGCGGAATTGATACGATTAAGCTGTTAAAGAAGGATTCTAGACTTGCTAAAATACCTACTATATTTTTAACGGGCTTAACAGATCATGAAGTGGAAAGAACTTGTCTGGACTTAGGAGCAAGAGATTTTATTACAAAGCCTTTCAATGAACCGGTTATGTTACAAAGAATAAAAATGGTTCTGGAACTTGAAGATTTAAGAAAGAATCTTGAGAGGCAGGTTAGATATAAAACCGAGGAATTAGAAAAACTAACGGCTAAAATTATTACTACATTTGCAAATAGTATAGACCCTATTACTGATTTGTGGAGCAGGATGTATATTGAAGAAAAGACCAACTCTGCAATCAGCCAATTTTCTCTCACAGGGGCGCTAGCAGTTATAGACATAGATAATTTTAGACTGATTAATGATGCATTAGGATATGAACAAGGTAATATCTGTTTGAAAACGGTTGGTGAGACAATTAGAAGTATTATTAGGGAACCAGATGTTGCAGCAAGGGCTTCTGCTGATGAGTTCCTAATATATTTTCCTAAGGCTAATACCAGGGAAGAGGCTCTTGTCAAAGTTAAAGAGATTTTCCATCAAGCAGCAAACATGCTAGAAAAAAATAAATTCCATGGGATTACATTATCAGCAGGAATTGCGATGACAATTGAGGTGGGAGAAAGTTTTGACCTGCTTTATTATAGTGCAGAAAAAGTTTTACACGGAATAAAACTGAATGGCAAAAATAGTATTGGATTCTATAGTCAGAAAGAAGAATAAAATGGAACAAGTTAGACCATGGATATTTTGACGCACAGATTTTAAGGCCGTATAACGACAGAATATGGAAATATGGCGGCTCATGGGAAAATCGAAGCCGCTTATTTCATTGGGGAAACTACTGTATAGAAAGTGGATATTTTCATATGATTGCTTTAGGAAGACAGTTACTGGCACAGCAAAGACCTGTAGAGTGCATTATTTATAATAAGTAATGACCTGCTGAATGATAAATAATTAAATATGCTTTTCTATTTTAATTAGTATTTCAGTAACAAAGCAATCTGTATTTTGCGTTGTCCAATAATCGATAAGAAAACGCTCGTAGGATTCTTCATCGCAGATATAATTGTTCTCGGAAGCCCAATTATAAATCTTATCATAAGTGTTTTCAATGGTTTCATGAGCTCCAATGTGATAACAGCAAGCATAAACCTGCCCACCAAATGTTTTTGTCTGGGTTTCGGGCGTAACGTTTAAAACGGGTTGCTGCATAACAGTAACTTTAGTTTTTTCTCTACCTAATTTTGATTTAGACGAAGGAAAGTTTAATATGATGACACCAGCAACTTCATTTCCTATGGCTTCTATATAATTAGTAAATTCAATGTTTATGATAGCTTCTTTATAATTATAATTAAAATTCTGTTCCATACAGCAAAAAGTCGAAGGTTCAATATATTTTACAGCAACTTCATGAACATCATTTTTTCTTATAAGTTCCGCTTCTGTAATCAGTTGTAACCAGCCTTCTATGGCAGCATATTTCTGATATATGCCATTTTCCATTTCTTTTAGCCGTTCTAATTTTTCTTTAAACAGCTTTTCGTGAATGACAAATGAATTTTCATCCACAAGGTCTTTTATTACTTCAAGAGAGAACCCCATTTGCTTATAATATTTTATAACAGGAATATAAGCTAAGGTTTCTTTGCTGTAGAATCTGTAGTTGTTTTCTCCGAGTTTATCCGGGTGAATAAGGCCAATCTTATCGTAATATCTTAAAGTATTTGTAGGTATATTACAGATTTTACTAAATTCCCCGACAGAATAAAATTCTTTTATATCCTTCATAGTAAATCCTCAATATTATATAAATTTTAACTTATATTATAGCATACAAGGGTTTTAGACAGTTGAATTTTCTTGAAAATAAATTAAAAGCATACTATGAAGGTCGAATACATAGTATGCTTTTAATATGAACGAAGTTTTTTTTAGGTTAGTTTTATCATCTACTATAGTATAAGCTGTTCCCTAAGGTATAAGGTCAAGAGCTTTTTAAAATATATTTTGGATATGTTATTGGTAATATTTGAGGGATAAAATGAAACGATTTTATAATATAAGCTTACTTAATAGGATTAAATTCTATAAATTTACAGTAAAAATTCAGGATATATTATAATTATTACATAATGAGGTAAATCTAAAACATTACCCTAGGATTAAGGTTATAAAATATATTCCATGATTTTCTTGACAGATATATATTTGTTTATTATTATGTAAGTAAGTACTTACTTACATAGGAGGTTAATTATGTTTCAAGATATTCATCCCACTAAATTATCAATTCTTAAAGCAGCTGTGGAAGTGTTTGGGCAGAAGGGTTTTAATGGAGCAACCACAAAAGAAATTGCGCAGGCTGCAGGTATTTCGGAAGGAACCATTTTTAGACATTTTACTAATAAAACGGAAGTTCTATATGAGGTGGTTAACAGTATGGTACCGTCAATAGGTGTTGAGACACTGAAAAAAACCATTGAAGAAAGCAAGAGCCTTGATGCAAGGAAAGCTTTACAGCATATCATGCAAAACCGGTTTAAAACCATTAGTGAATCAAAAGTATTTATGCGTATTATTTTTACTGAGATACAGTATGATGCAGATTTACGTAATATCTATTTAAAGCGGGTGTATGAACCCATTTGCATGATCCTAAGGAGCTTTTTTGAAGAAAGGATGGAAAAAGGAGAGTTTAAAAAGCTGGATTCAGAGCTTATAATAAATGTCTTTATGTCTTATATCTTTTTTTCTATAGAAACTCAGGAGTTATTAGAAGATGCGCACAAACGTGAGTTTTTAGATCAGATTTCATCAATAGAATTCACTGATTTATTGTTAGATGGAATAAAAGGAAGTGAAAGAAATGAAGAAATTTAGAAGTTATATTTTGTTCCTCTTCGTCATGATTTTTCTTCTTAGTGGATGTGCATCTTTTCGAGAAGAAGCTAAAACTGTTAGCTCAGAACAAAAAGATGGAAATCAGGTAGTTCAGGATTCCAATACAGTTGAAGAAGGTGAATTGAGCGGTAAAGCAGAAGCGGGGGAAAGCGTCATAGTAATGAGCAAGTCAACTGGCAAAGCTGCAGAAATATTAGTAGACGTTGGTTCAGAAGTTAAAAAAGGTCAGGTTTTACTTCACTTGGATTCCCGGGATCTAGCTGCAAGTGTGGAGGTGGCTAAAGCAAACTTGCAAAATGCAAATATTGCTTATAAGTATGCTTTAGAAAATGAGCAGAGGGCAAGGCAGCTTAATCAGGAAGGCGCAATGAGCAACGCTGATTATGATAATGGCTATGCCAGTGTTTTAGAACGTGCAGAAAGTACAGTAGCCCTGGCTCAGGCGAATTTGGATAAAGCACAAATTGCGTATGATGATAGTATAGTTACTGCACCAATGGATGGGACTGTAACAAAAGCAAATGTCAAGGCTGGGGAATTAGTAAATCCTCAGACACAAGTTTTTACTATTGTTAATTTAAATCAAATTAAAATCGACCTTTTTGTTAATGAAAAGAAAATTAATTCTTTAAAAGTAGGTCAGAGTTACAAAGTTAACCTTGCTGCAATCCCAGACCAGACATTCAGTGGTATAATTGCAGATATTTCACAGGCAAAGGATACAGCTTCTAAAGCTTATCCAGTACGGATCACTGTTGAAAATCCTAATCATGTGATAAAGGATGGTATGTTCGCACAGGTATATTTATCCTCCACAGATGATGGCAAGATAAGCAGACCGGGAGGTGATGAGTAAAATGAAAAATAAAAAAGTAATCATTATTCTTAGTTCATTAGTTATTATATTAGTTGCAGTCTGGTTATATTTTGCTTATCAGGACAATCATTTTATTGTAACCGAGGATGCTAAGGTGGATGCTACCATTGTCAAGGTAAGCCCTCAGATCAGTGGTAAAATCACGGATGTTAATTTTGATGAAAATCAGCTTGTAGAAGAAAATCAAATGATTGCCAGACAGTCAGATGAGACTCTTGCATCAGGTGCCAATGTAGATATGACTGTCATAAGAACTCCCATCAGTGGCCAGATTATTAAAAAAATGGCTAGTGCGGGCGAAATGGGGTCCCCTTCTAATCCCATTGCATTAATGGTGAATCCAAATGAATTATACATAACTGCTAACATTGAAGAAGATAAAATTGAATTGGTGGAAGAGGGACAGGAAGTCCGTTTTACGGTGGATTCATTCCCAAAGGTATGGTTTAGAGGAAAAGTGGAATCTATTGGGAGTGCTTCTACTTCAGTTTCTTCACTGTTATCTACGCAGAGTAGTGGAAATTCATTTATAAAAGTGACCCAGCGAATACCAGTAAAAATTAGCTTTAGTGGTAAATATGAAGAAAAGCTGCTTCCAGGAATGAATGCTAAGATAAAAATCTATTTGTAGGGGGATATATTTATGAATTCATCTATTCCGTTGAAAGAAGAGGCTAAACTGCCTGTCCTCCCACTTACAGTGGTGGTTATTGGCGCTTTTATGTCCTTCCTAGATAGTAGTATCGTAAATGTTGCACTTCCACATATGATGTCTGTTTTCGGTGTATCAAGTAGTGATATGCAATGGGTTTTAACTGCCTACATGCTTACGTCGGGTATTGTTATTCCTACTAGTGCATTTCTATGTGAACGATTTGGACATCGTCGGGTTTATATTGTTTCATTGATTATTTTTACTATTGGTTCCGCTTTGTGTGGGATTTCATGGAGCCTTAACATGATTATTGCTTCCAGAATTATTCAGGCCATTGGAGGTGGATTGATTATTCCTGTCAGTATGGCAATTGTATATAATTTGGCACCCCGTGAAAAAATGGGAACAGCAATGGGAATTTGGGGCCTGGCCGCCATTTTGGGACCATCTGTGGGCCCTACATTAGGAGGGTATTTGCTGGATACCCTAAGCTGGGAATGGATATTCTTCGTTAATTTGCCTATTGGACTGATTACCATTCTGCTTTGCCCATTCTATTTAAAGGAAACAACGATTAATAAGAAAATAAACTTTGATATGTTAGGAACTCTGTTTATTGCAGTTTCGTGCTTTTCTCTACTACTGGCGCTGAGCAAAGGCACTGAATGGGGGTGGAAATCTCAAAGTATCATTTCTTTGCTGCTTGTATGCCTGTTTACATTAGCGGCATTTATTGTATGGGAGGGTTCCATAGCTAATCCACTTATTGATATCCGGGTTTTTAAAAATAAAGTGGTTGTTTCCAGCATGATATCCATGTCTTTGATAACGATAGGAATGATGGGAGTTATCTTTATTATTCCAATTTATGCTGAGAATCTGTTAGGCTATTCTCCTCTGAAAACTGGTATTATAATGATGCCTATGGCATTGGTTTCGGCATTCCTTATGCCAGTCAGTGGGAAAATATATGATAAGTATGGGGCATTTTATGTTGGGATTATTGGTGTGTTAATCGCTATAATAACCACGTATAACTTAAAGGCTCTGAGCTTGGACACATCATATAGTAATTTACAGATTATGCTGGCGGTACGTTCCATTGGATTTGGCTTGGCACTAATGCCAATTTCAAATGCTGCCATGGGTGCGGTACCTGAAGCTTTAGCGCCCACTGCGTCTGCAGTGGTGAACACAGTTCGTCAGGTTGCCAGTTCTCTGGGAATTGCCATTATGAATTATGTTCTTGTGGTGAAGCAAGCCTATCATCAGGATGTTTTACATGATCTTATTAATTATGGCTCATTTACTGCATGCCAAGCCATTAATCGATTACAGGCACTGCTGATGTCAATGGGAACAGATAGCCCTTCAGCCAATATTCAGGCTTTGGGTATTATAAAAGGTCTTATAGTTCGCCAGGGTGCCATGGACTCGATTATTGATAGTATCATGACCTTAGTATTCATGTTGCTAATAACCGTACCATTTATTTTCTTCTTAACACCAAAAAAAGTTGAAGGAGCGCGGCTTCGTCAACAAAAGCAGCTGGAGGAGGATATCTAAGGATTCCTTGTATATTTTTAGGATTGCTTATAGTATAATGAGCAAAAGAAAGTCTGAAAGGAAGGGGTATATGCTGACAAGATATTTGGAAAAAATGACATATATATATGATACCATGGATTCCGTTTTAATTACAAATGTCGACGGAATCATTGAATACTGTGCCATTTTTAATGAAAAAGATAATTCTATTAAGAATGAAGGGTACACTGGCAAATATCTTTTAGATGTTTACCCTGAATTAACGGAGCAAACCAGCACTCATTTTAGAGTTATGAGGAGTGGCGAGGCAATTATTGAAGAAATTCAAACTTTAACGGACTTCAATGGAAAAAAGCTGGCATTTGTAAGCAATACATATCCAATTGAGGTGGATGGAAAGATAGTAGGAGCCATAGAAGGAACCGTTATACTTTCCGAATCAGGACTTCCATACAGCAAAAGATTTAAAGAAAAAAGGGAAAATAGCGAAAAAAATCTTTATACAGTAGACAATCTAATAGGAGAAGACAACAGAATGCTTGTTGTAAGGGAAAAAATTTTGCGTGCAGCGGAGGGTGACTCTTCTGTAATGGTAACAGGAGAAACAGGAACGGGAAAAGAAATAGTAGCTCAAGCTATTCATAGCCACAGTAGAAGGAAAAAGCAAGCGTTTATTTCACAGAATTGTTCAGCTATACCAGCGAGTTTATTAGAAAGTACCTTGTTTGGAACTGTTAAAGGTAGCTATACTGGAGCAGAGGATCGAAAAGGTCTTTTTGAATTGGCAGATAAAGGCACTATGTTTCTTGATGAATTAAACTCTATGGATGTTGAATTGCAGGGGAAGATTTTAAAAGCAGTAGAGGAACAAAAAATTAGAAGACTGGGTTCAGAAAAAGAAAGAAAAATAGATGTAAGAATTATTTCTGCTATGAATGAAGAAGCTAATGAGGCCATAGAAAAAGGTAAAATAAGGAAAGATTTGTATTACAGATTGGGCGTATTTCAAATAAAATTACCCTTGTTAAAGGAACGAAAACAAGATATCCCTTTACTGATAAAGTACTATATTAATTTTTACAACGAAAAGGAAGGGCGCACTATTGAGGCTTGTAGTGAGCTGGCAGAAAGACTCCTTGTAGATTATGAATGGCCCGGAAATGTGAGAGAGTTAAAAAACGTTATTGAATACGCATTTAATATGACAAAAGCAAAGACTATAACAATAACAGATTTACCAGATTATCTTCTCTATGAGAAAAAAGAAGATACCCATTACGGGAATCAGTCAGACTGGGAAACAGCTTTGGAAGATGGAGAGCCTCTGGCCCTCATCATTGATAATTACGAATGTAAAATCATAAGGACAGTGCTTCGGGAAAGCGCTAATATCACAGAGGCTGCAAATAAGCTTGGCGTAAGCAGGCAGGCATTGAATTATAAGATCAAAAAATATAAATTAGAAATTAAAAAATAAAATAAGGCGATTACAAAAGAGAAAAAAATTTTGCAGGACATATGCAAAATTTTTTTCTTTTTTATTGGTTTTTAAAGAAATAGAGGCTCAAAGTTTAATGTGAGCAAAACATATATAACCGGAAAGGCTTGAAAACAACAGGATAATTAAGATATAGTATAAAATATAATGAAAATTCGCAATATTGGCATAACGCTTGCTTCATATAAAGGTAAAATATAAGACAAAATCTAAGGAGGAAAATTATGATGAAATATGGTTGTCAGTCAATGGTAGAAGAAATTGAAGCAATATTAATTAAAAGACCTCAGGAAGCATTTATTAATCAAGAAAATCTTAATAACACATGGGAAGAGTTTAAATATTTCGGATGTCCTGATTATGAAACCGTGTTAAAGGAATATGAGGTGTTTGAAAAAATCATCAGGGATAATGTAAAAGACGTTTATACACTTCCATATGATTCAAAGACCGGATTAGACTCTATTTATGCGCACGATCCACTAAAGATTACGAGAAAAGGGGCTATTTATTTTCCTATGGGTAAGGTATTAAGAGGTAAAGAATATCTTGCAACAAAAGAATATCTTGAGAAAATAGGTATACCTACATTAGGTGAGATTAAAGCTCCAGGAAAAATGGAAGGCGGAGATGTTCTTTGGATAGATGAAAAAACCGTTGCCATAGGAAGAGGATACAGAACCAATGATGAGGGAATCAGACAATTTAAAGAATTGACGAAGGAAGTCGTAGATGAATATATAATTGTGCCAATGCCTCATGGAGATGGTGTGGATGCTTGTCTGCATTTAATGAGTATTATCAGTTTTGTAGATTATGATAAGGCAGTTGTTTATTCTAAATACATGCCAGTTTTCTTTAGAGAATATTTAATGGAAAAAGGCATCACACTGGTTGAAGCTGATGATGACGAATATGATTATTTAGGAACAAACCTGCTAGCGTTAAAGCCTGGCAAGGTAGTATTAATTAAAGGCTGCCCTAAAATCCAGAAAAAGCTTGAGGAATTGGGAGTAGAAGTACTGACTTATGAGGGAAAAGAACTTTCTTACAGAGGAACAGGAGGTCCAACCTGCTTAACAGCTCCTTTGTTAAGGAAATAAGCGTATAAGAGGTATTTAGCATTTAATTCAGAAAGGCAGTGTCTGTGATGGAAAATAAAAATCATGTGTTAGAAGGAATCGGACCAAAAATTGAACATATACTTCTTAATTATATTGAGGCGCAAAGCTTTACTTTCACTGAAGGTGAGAAAGATGCTGAAAGATATTTAATGAAATTTTTTTCCAATATAAAATATTTTAAAGATTATCCTCAATATTATGGAACTTATAAAATTGAAGGAGACCCATTCAACAGAGCTGTTTCATATGCAATGGTAAAAGGTGAAGGGAATGACGCAGTTGTATTAGTACATCATAATGATGTTGTTGAAGTTGAGGACTATAAATTGCTTGAGCCTTTTGCTTTTTCACCTAAGCCTCTTGAAGAAGAACTTATGAAAATTAAGGACTCATTGCAAGATGAAGCCCAAATAGATCTAATGGAGGGAAGCTATTTATTTGGGAGAGGGACTTGTGATATGAAGGGTGGCGGCGCTATACAACTTGCCCTTTTGGAAAGATATAGTGAGATTAAAGGCTTTAGGGGGAATGTGATCGTTATTGCCGTTCCGGATGAAGAGAATTTGTCAGCAGGAATGCGTTCTGCAGTTAGCTTGTTAAAAGTTTTAAAGAATAAATATAATTTTAACTATAAGCTCATGATAAATTCTGAGCCGCATCAAAGAAAAGATAAAGAAAAAGGAGTGTTCTCACAAGGATCTGTAGGAAAAATAATGCCGTTTGTATATGTAAGAGGGTATTTATCACATATTGGAAAGGTTTTCGAAGGTTTTAATCCTCTAAACCTTATGAGCGAAATTGTAAGAAATACGGAACTCAATATAGACTTCAGTGATATAGTGGGCAGTGAAATGGCACCGCCTCCTACTTGGCTGTACCTTAAGGATAATAAAAAGCAGTATGATGTATCCATGCCGTTATCTGTAGCAGGCTGCTTCAGCATATTGACACTGAATCGCACACCACAAGAAATCATGGAAAAGGTTAAAGATATCTGCTTTAAATCATTTGAAGACATTCTTGAGCAAATGGGGCAGAGTTATAAAGCATTTGCCAAGGTGAAGAAGCTTCCCTCAGGGACTTTGCCATGGAAAGTAAATGTGGTGGCTTTTGCTGAGCTTTATGAAGAAGCATGTAAAAACTATGGAGAAAAATTTATTGAAAGCTATAAAGTTATTGCTAAAAGTATTGAAACAAAATTTAACAGAGGGCAATGCACCATAATAGAATGTAATTTTGAATTAGTTGAATTTGTTTACCAATATATTAATGATATCTCACCAAGAGTAGTATACGGATTGGTTCCACCATACTATCCAAATGTATCAAATGTATATTACAAAGGACTAAGTAAAGAAATTTCAAATTTATCTGAACAGCTATGTAACTATACTAAAAACGAGTTTGGACAGATATATGAAACCGAGGAGTTTTATACAGGAATTTCTGACCTTAGCTATACCAGTATCGGAGACGGAGAGGAAACGGTTAAAACTTTGGAAACGTATATGCCTTTATTTGGAGATTTTTACTCCATACCAGTCAGTGATATTGAAGAGATTTCAATGCCTTGTATAAATATCGGGCCGTGGGGAAAGGATTTCCACAAGCTTACGGAGAGAGTTTATAAAGATGATTTGTATAATCGCACACCCAAAATAATAAATAAAGCCATTGCCTTGCTGTTTAATATTCCTGAATTATTATAAGGAGGAACAATTATGGATAACAAACCAAGAGAAGCCCCGAGTGACAGTAAGCTTGAACGTAAATTAAAACCAAGACAAATGAACATGATTGCAATAGGAGGAGCAATCGGTACAGGGCTATTTGTCGCTACAGGGTCTTCCATTAGTACAGCCGGACCTGGAGGTACGATGATTGCCTATATGGTTATCGGTGTAGCTGTATATTTTATGATGACTGCTTTAGGAGAAATGGCAACGTATCTGCCTGTTGCAGGGGCCTTTGAATTGTATTCAAAAAAATACGTAGATCCAGCCTTTGGATTTGCCATGGGATGGAACTATTGGTATTGCAGCACAATGACTATAGCAACTGAATTGGTTGCATCTGCTATTGTAATGAAATTTTGGTTTCCTGACAGCCCTTCCGCTATGTGGAGTGCTATATTCATAGTGCTGCTATTAGCACTTAATATGGTTTCAGTCAGCATATTCGGTGAATCTGAATTTTGGTTTGCAGGTATAAAAGTTGTAACAATTATTATCTTTCTAGTTGTAGGCGTATTCATGATATTTGGTATTTTTACAAATGACAATCCTGGATTCTCAAATTGGACTACAGAGGAGGCACCATTTGTAGGAGGGCCTTTTGGTGTATTTGGCATTTTAATGGTAGCAGGATTTTCTTTTATAGGGGTTGAAGCCACAGCTATTGCTGCGGGAGAATGTGTAAATCCTGCAAAAACTGTTCCAAAAGCCATTAACAGTGTATTTTGGAGGATACTTATATTTTATATAGGAGCGATTTTTGTAGTGGCAACATTAATTCCTTATACGGATCCTAACTTATTAAGTGCGGATGTTGATAATGTGGCCGTTAGTCCATTTACGATTGTATTTGAAAAAAGTGGCATCGCTATGGCAGCTTCTGTAATGAATGCGGTAATACTTACGTCAATTCTTTCATGTGGAAATTCTACCTTATACTCGGCAAGTCGTTTGCTTTATTCAATGGCAGTTTCCAATCATGCACCTAAATTTTTCGCAAAGACAAGTGCCAAAGGAGTGCCAATTTATGCAGTATTTGGAACTATGATTATAGCTTGTTTGTGCTTTTTAACTTCTTTTGCTGGGGATAGTGTGGTTTACACATGGTTGTATAATGCAACGGGGCTTACAGGCTTCATGACATGGTTTGGTGTTTGTATCTGTCATTTAAGATTTAGGAAGGCCTTTACTAAACAAGGAAAAGATCTTTCCGTGCTTAAATATAAAACAAAATTTTATCCTTATGGAACCATACTTTCACTCATCATATCGGGGGCCGTAATTATCGGCCAAGGCTATTATGCATTTTCAGAATCAGGGGTTGACTGGTATGGTATTTTGGTAGCCTATATAGGCTTACCTGTTATGATTGCATTATATGTTTTAAGAAAGATTATAAAGAAAACTAAGATTGTGCCTCTTGAAGAAATGGATCTAACAAGGAATGATATACTACAAGAATAACTATAAGTATTAAGATAAAAAACTATGCAAACTTGTTAGATGGGCAGACTGACGGGTTTGCATTTTCTGCAATAAATACTTACAAAGGTTATTGTTGTATTATCTTGTCACTGCTATTTGTCAAATAAGAGAGAAATAAAACGAATTTTGACGTATAAAAGGATGTTACTTTAATAAATAATTAGGGTATTATTTTGTTAAAGAATTTTATCGATTTATTTATGTAATTTGCTGAATTCAAAAAGTGTAGTGAAATAAAAATTGCAGTTAAAGTAAAGAAAGGATGGGATTTTATGGGTAGTACAAATAAAATTTATGCAGCTTATGGAAGTAACATGTGTTTGCAACAAATGGCTCGAAAATGTCCTTTTGCAAGAGTAATAGGTGTTGGGGTATTAGAAAATTATAAACTTACTTTTAGAGGAATTCGCAAGGGAGTTGCCACCATAGAAAGATGTGAAGGTGCAAGTATACCAGTTGTATTATGGACTATTACAAAAAAGTGTGAGAAAGCCCTGGATTCTTATGAAGGTTTTCCTAAACTATTTATGAAAGAACAAGTGGAGGTTAAATTTGAGAATGCCAGTATAGAGGCAATGGCTTACGTTATGGTAGATAAGTATTGTAAAATACCTGTCAAGCCTAGTCTTTATTACATAGAAACAATACAACGAGGTTATGAAAATCACGGAATTATTATGGACGGGCTGTTTAATGCAGTCCAGGATGTATATAGAGAATTAGCAATTAGTAAATATTCTTAAAGAAGAGATTGTAATAAACATAAGCTTAGTTAATAATAAATACATAAAAGATTTACCTGATGATTTTGGACAAGCGGGTAAATCTTTTTTTATTAAAGCTACATCTTGTTTATAAGAAGTAAATATAGTAAAATTAAAAAATTATGGATAAAAAGAGAAAGTATATTGTAACAGTCCATTTTAGGAAAGGAAATTTATATGCAGAATCATGACTGCCAGATTAAAATTAGAAATATCAGCGTAAGAAAAGCATATTTCCTGATTTTCGCATATGCGCTTTCTGTAATAATAGCAATTATTGTTTATATTACAGGAGGTACAGCTAACGTATTTACTAATTTTATGTATATACCAATTGCTATTGTATCGGTTACTAACGGTATAAAACATGGAGTAATCAATGCAGTAACCAATGCCTTACTCATGGGTATTTTAATGTCTCTAGAAGTGTCTACTGATTTAATGCAGGACTTGTTTGATTGGGTCATCAGAATGTTGATATACTCAATGATAGCATTCATTATTGGCTATTTTGTAGAACAGAGGAATAAAGAGTTTCAAAAGAATATAGATAATGAAAAAGAGATAAATGAAGAGCAAATAGCCATGATTTTTGCTTTGGTTAAGTTGTCAGAATCAAGGGATAATTATTTGGATATGCACATAGAAAGGGTTGGGTCATTATGTGAATTTCTTGCATGTAAATTGGAGAACGTACCTCAATATTCTAATTATGTTAGCAGTAATGATTATGCAGAGGATATTCTTAAAGCCAGTCAGCTACATGACATTGGTAAAGTTGGCGTACCAGACAGGATTTTACTTAAGCCGGGGAAACTCTCTGCTGAAGAATTTGACATTATGAAGAAACATACAACAATCGGAGCAAATACTTTACAAGAGGTAAAAGAAAAATACCCACACAATAAATTTTTGGATATGGCAATTAATATTGCCCGCTTTCATCATGAAAAGTGGGATGGTACAGGCTATCCTCAGGGAGTATCTGGAGAAAATATCCCATTATCAGCAAGGGTTATGGCGCTTGTTGATGTTTATGACGCCCTCAGGACAAAGCGGGTTTACAAAGAAGCTTATTCACATGCTAAAAGTATAGAAATAATTAAAGAAGGTGAAGGCAGACATTTCGATCCTTTGATAACTAGAGTTTTTCTTGAAAACGAAAACGAATTTAGAAATATATATGAAAAATTGGTAGCAAATGAAGTAAATATACAGGTATCTTAGTACATTTCAAGGAGGCAGAATAAATGAATTACGTTACACATTCGTTAGGAGGGGTAGCTGCAGGATTAGTTATAGTATCCGCAGGAAACATAACTGATCCTGTTCAGCAGAGTACAATTATGACAGGAGCCATATTGGGATCATTGTTTCCCGATATAGATCATAGACAAAGTTGGATTGGACATAAGTTACCAATTGCAGCAGATATATTGGCAGGATTATTTAAACATAGGGGAGCTATACATACACCGGTATTTGTTCTGATTGTTAGTATAATTTTAGGAATGTTAAACTGGGGATGGCTGCATGATTTAAATTATCTTGCGACATATTTTATAAAAGGGTTTATACCTGGAATGGTATCTCATTTAATTTTAGACACCCTAAATGTACAGGGAATCATGTGGCTGTGGCCTATATCTACTAAGAGGGTTCATGTATTAAGCATTAGGACAAATAGCATGATGGAAGCTGTTGTCTGCATTGTGTTAGCAGCATGTTTATATGGGCAATATACAGCAATATTTTAAAAATTTTTTGCATACGAATAAAATATATCTGTTCAATAAAGACAAGTTAATCATTCTGGTGGCATAGAATGTTCTAATGTGATCTTTGGAGGACAGCATGAGAAAAAGAAGGAAACGTCCTAGAAGGAAAAATAAGAGAAAAAGAAGGGCATTGCGGCGGATAATGGTCATATTTGCCTTAATGGCAATCGTATTTATTAGCTGCATATTTACTATATTAGGAAGAAATATGCCTTCTGCGGATGCAAATGAATTGCCAGATTACGTTAAATCTTCAGAGGGGGCGTATTTTCAATGGCCAACCCCAGAACTGAATGAGATTACGTCTAACTTCGCAGCAGCAAGAAAACATCCGGTTTTCGGAATTACACGGGCGCATAACGGAGTGGATATCAGTGGAAATGAAGCAATGGGATCCCCAGTAGTTGCCATTGGTGATGGCGTTGTCATATCGGTAAGCTTAAATGGCGGGGAGCGGGGAATAAACATAAGAATACAGCATAACATTGGTGATGATGTATGGATTTCCAGATACCAGCATTTATCTGTTGCAAGTGCTGCGGTTGGACAGAAAGTTACAAAAGGTACATTAATTGGTAGCGTGGGAAACAGCGGCATATGTACAGGACCACATTTGCATCTTGAGCTTAGTTATAACGGGGTTTTAATTGATCCATTGCTGCTAATAAAAAAGTAGAGGCGGATGATTATACTTACTCTTTAATTTGACAAAAAATATAGATACATTTATACTGGTGCTAAAGGTTAGCATTGGCTGACTAGATTTTAAATGGGAGTATTGGTTATGAAAACAAGAGCAAATAATAAAATAGTAGCAGTTATAATTTGTATGTCTATTTTGCTTACTATTTTTTCTGCAACAGGTTATGCTCTTCTTTATGGCAATCATGAATGCAATGGAGTACACTGTACGGTTTGTGAACATTTAAATAATCTAGCTAATGCTACTAAAGCGTTAGGCGATGGAGTAGGTTTCTTCTTAGCAATTCTTTTCATAACAGCCATTTTTCAAAAAGGATTACCAAAGTTTATTGGTGAGAACCTTTCTGTAGTTTCTTTAATATCCCTAAAGGTTAGAATGAATAATTAAACCTCGAAGTTTTAATTTGTTAGATTAATAAGAACTTTGGGAGGATTTTATATGCGTAAATTTTTTACTGCCATCATGGTGATGGTATTATTTGTGTTACTTATAACGGGTTGCGGAACTGATAAGAACGTGTCTAAGGATAAAAATACGAAAGAGGCTTTAAATGTAGTAACTACTATTTTTCCGCCTTATGATTTTGCGTCACAGATTGTAGGAGATAAGGCTGCGGTTTCCATGCTGCTGCCTCCGGGTGCGGAAAGTCATTCTTATGAACCAACACCGCAGGACATCATAAAAATACAAAATAGTGATGTGTTCATTTATACGGGTGGTGATGCTGATGCCTGGGTTGATGATATTTTGGAATCAATGGATACAAGCAAGATGAAAATTGTAAAAATGATTGATTGTGTCCCAGCAGTGGAAGAAGACATGGTTGAGGGTATGCAGCCTGAGGAAGAGGAGAACAGTGCTTCAATAAAAGAAGAAGGACCGGAATATGATGAGCACGTCTGGACTTCCCCTAAAAATGCTATTAAGATTACACAGGATATTTCTGATGTTCTTTGTCAAATAGATAAAAAAAATGAAGGGTATTACCAAAAAAACACTGCAGATTATATTGCAGAGCTGAATATTTTGGATAAAGAATTCAAAGAAATTGTGACAAAGGCATCCAGAAAGGTGATTGTGTTTGGCGACAGATTTCCACTCAGGTATTTTGCAGATGAATTTGGATTGAAGTATTACGCAGCTTTTCCAGGCTGCAGCACCGAAACTGAGCCAAGTGTAGATACAATTAAGTTTCTAGTTGATAAAGTGAATTCAGAAAAAATACCAGTTGTTTTTTATATAGAATTTTCAAATCATAAGACGGCAGATAGTATATGTGAAGCTACAGGTGCAAAGCCACTACTGTTCCATTCTTGCCATAATGTTTCACAGGAAGATATAGATAAAGGAAAGAGTTATGTGGACATCATGAAGGAGAATGAGGTTAATCTCAAGGAGGCCCTAAGATAATGGCATTGATTAATTGTAAAAATTTGGTATTGGGCTATGATGGAAAGATGATTTTTGAAAATTTAAGTTTTAAAGTAAATACAGGAGACTATTTATGCATCATGGGTGAAAACGGAGTTGGTAAAACCACTTTGGTGAAGTGCATACTAGGTATCTGCAAGCCAATGGGCGGTATTATACAATTCGGTGAAGGTCTAAAGCAAAATGAAATTGGTTATATACCACAGCAGAGCAGTGCTCAACGAGAGTTTCCAGTTACTGTGCAAGAAGTGGTGCTGTCAGGATGTTTAAACAGTCATGGAAGTATAGCTGTTTACAATTCAAAAGACAAAAGAAGAGTAGAAGAAAATCTAGAACGGCTTAACATAAAAAATATGAAGAGAAAATGCTATAGGGAGTTGTCAGGAGGTCAGCAGCAGAGAGTACTGCTGGCCCGTGCTCTCTGCGCAACAAAAAAGCTATTATTTTTAGATGAGCCAGTAGCTGGCCTGGATCCAAAGGCTACAGAAGATTTTTATGATCTATTAAAAGAGATTAACTGTGAAGGTATAACTATTGTCATGATTACCCATGATTCACAAGGGATAAAGAAAAGCGCCAAACAAGTATTATATATGAGCCAAAGAGAACTTTTTTATGGGGATATAAAAGATTATCTTGGGGGTGAAGGAAATGCTTAGTACCGTTCAAGAATTATTTGCCTATCCATTTATACAGAGAGCTGTAATAGTTGGTATTTTGGTCTCGCTTTGTGCGGCTCTACTAGGAGTCAGTTTGGTATTAAAGAGATATTCCATGATTGGTGACGGACTCTCTCATGTGGGTTTCGGCGCGCTTGCACTGGCTATGGCAATGAACCTTGCGCCTTTAGAAGTAGCTATTCCAATTGTGGTGGCAGCAGCTTTCTTGCTGCTGAGAATTTCTGAAAGCAGTAAAATCAAGGGGGATGCAGCTATTGCACTTATTTCTACCAGTGCCCTTGCCATTGGAGTAATCGTTATTGCTATGACTACTGGAATGACCACAGATGTATGTAATTATATGTTTGGCAGTATTTTATCTATGAGTAAAAATGATGTAAGACTAAGTATTATTATCTCTGTTTTGGTAATCATCATGTACCTGCTCTTTTACAACAAAATATTTGCTATTACTTTTGACGAGTCTTTTGCACAGGCTACGGGAATAAATACTCGAAGGTATAACTCTTTAATTGCATTTCTCACAGCGGTTACAATTGTTTTAGGTATGAGAATGATGGGTGCGCTGCTTATTTCCAGTTTAATTGTTTTTCCTGCACTAACGTCGATGCGGTTAATAAAATCCTTTAAAGGTGTAGTAATCAGTTCTACTGTGATATCTGTAACGTGTTTTGTGATAGGCATTTTAATGTCTTATGTTTGTGCGACTCCAACTGGGGCAAGTATTGTTTCTGTTAATTTGCTCTTATTTATTACTTTTTCTCTTATTAGTAAAATAAGATTTAAGCAGAAGGGGTGAAAAATGACTCAGAAGAACAATATAAAAAGGTTGATGTCACTGCTGCTCATACTTGCCACGATTTTTACAATGTGTAGCTGCAGCTCTGGGAAAAAAGAACCGGTCAGCAAAGCTCAGGCAAAGGATGATAGTGTGGTGGAAATAACGGAAGACCTATTCCTCACACAGGTCAATGATATTTATACCAATGCAGATGATTATCTTGGCAGGAAGATAAAATATCAAGGGATTTTTGAAACTATGCCATATGAAGAAGGTGGAGAAAGCCAAGATATTCTATATGTATTCAGAAATAGTCCCGGCTGCTGTGGCAATGATGGCACAGCAGGCTTTGAAGTGGCATGGGATGGAGAAATGCCTACACAGGATTCATGGGTAGAGGTAGAAGGGACTTTAGCAGCTTTTAAGGATAAAGATGGAAATCAATATCTGCATTTAGAGTTAGATGCACTTAAGGTTTTAAAACAACGAGGTAAAGAGTTTGTTTCTCAATAGAGGTTGAATAAACGCTTTAGGCACCAGAACAAATTGGAGCCATTAAAAAGAATAGAACTGGCTCTTCTCACGGTTACAATTGCACTGTATAATTAGGATTACTAATAATTATTTAAGTGTAAAAGTTTGGAGGAGAAAAGGTCTATGGATACGAAATACGTAATGATTATTCAATGTGATATTGCAAGACAGAGATGCAGCGGGTTTGCATGTACAAACGGATTTTATAACCGAGATGATGTTTTTAAGGATTATGATGATAACGTAAGATACATTTCGTTAACCTGTGGAGGATGTTGTGGGGCAAGCCTTGCTTCTAAGCTAGAGCATTTTTCAAAAAGGCTGACCAAGAAAACCGCTGTAACAAAGGACGAAGTTGCAGTGCATTTGTCTTCTTGTATGGTAACAGATAATTACCATCACGATCGTTGCCCTCATGTGGATTACATAAAGGCCCTCATTGAAAAGAAAGGGTATAAAAGAGTTGTAGAGGGTACATACATAAGTAAAGTAGCAGAAAAGAAAAGGGAAAGTGGAGAATATAAGCGTTATTAGGAAGTGATGCAGTGAAAATCAGCAGCTTTCGATTGGTTTGTTTTAAAGAGAATATTAAAAAAGAAAAAAAGCTAGATATGGTTATTTCTAGCTTTTTTTAGTTAGTAGGTTGTCACTACTCTTGATACTTCTTCTTATGATAAGTTGAAATTCCTAATAAAGCACTAATGGGACAGTAACGGATCAATCCTGTTATTATCGTTAAAATACCAACAATTCCCCACCAGTTTTTGTAGTATAAACCTAGAATAATAATTATTAATCCAATTATAACTCGAAAAATTTGTTCGGTTTTTCCCACATTATATTTCATTTAAATCACCTCAGGAATATTTTGAAAATTATCGCTGGCTGCTATGGTGTGAATTTTCCATTTTATCGGTAGTGTGAGAATCCTTAGCATTCTTGTTAGAATTGTCATTTTTAACATCATTACTACAATTACTTGTCTTAACATACTTACCAGGCTTATTATTGGTATCTTTTTTTAATATATCCATGTCATCACCTCCAGTTTAAGTATGTGTAATTCCTTGAAAAATATCAGAAATAAAACATATTGACTTTAACAATTGCTATATGCTATATTAGCTTATACAAAAAGCAAGACCTTTAACATGAGTCACTGTTTAATGAGTTATGTTAAAGGTTTTTTTAATGAAGGAAGGAACGTTAAACGAATGGGATTCTTATCTACTGATTTTTGGTCAGTGCTATTGACTATTGTCATTACTGATTTGGTATTAGCGGGAGATAATGCGATTGTAATCGGATTAGCAGCTAGAAATTTACCACATAAAAACCAAAAGAAGGCTATCATATTAGGAACCGCAGGTGCTATTGTTGTTCGTTCAATATTAACCCTGGTAGTGGTATGGCTATTGAAAGTACCTGGCTTATTATTGTTAGGGGGTTTATTACTAATCAGGATAGCATATAAATTACTTGTTGATGAAAAAGATCATGACAATCTGAAGGCTGGAGAAAATTTAATTGGGGCTATTAAAACGATTATTGCTGCAGATGCAGTTATGGGGGTAGATAATGTCCTCGCCGTTGCAGGTGCAGCGCATGGAAGCTTTTTTATGGTTGCTTTAGGATTATTAATCAGTGTCCCAATCGTAGTTTGGGGCAGCACAATTATTTTAAAATGGATAGAATGTTTTCCAGTAATCATTTACATAGGGTCAGGTGTATTAGCATGGACTTCATCTAAAATGATTGCGGAAGAACCATTTTTAAAGGGATTCTTTGAAGGAAACTTATTATTGAGATTGGGATTAGGGTCGGTACTTATTGTTGGAGTTCTTTTAGCAGGTAAGCAAAAAAAACAAAACAGAAGCAGAAACATATAAAATGAGAATAAATTAGACCTTGGGTTACCCAAGGTCTAATTTTATTCTATGTAGCAATACTTGTTTTTTCCATTATTTTTGGCTTGATAAAGAGCGATATCAGCACGTTTTATAGCTTGTGCATAGTCCGCATCTCCGGTTGTAAGAAAAGTGCCACCCATAGATATTGACACACGAAAGGTTTCATCTCCACTTTCAAATGTAATAGAATTAATATTTTCAAGAATTTTATTTGCAAATTCATTCTGTGACGTTGGACGAATACCTTGCACACTTAATAGAAATTCTTCACCGCCCCAGCGGAAAAGATAATCTGTGGATCGGATACTTTTCAGTATAGTAGAGGATACTGTTTTTAAAACCATATCTCCTACATCATGACCATAAGCGTCATTAATTTTTTTGAAGTTATCAATATCTGCCATACACAATAAAGGCGCGAAACCTGTCTCTTCAAAATCAGACAACCCTTGTTGAAAAAAATTCTCCGCTGCTTTTCTGGTGAATGCACCAGTCAACGGATCAAGTTCTGTTTCGGCTTTTACAAATAAATCAATTTGTTTCTTGTACTGTTTTTGTAATTTTATTATTAAATATATTCCTCCACCTAAAGTCATTACCACAATGGCAATGCAAAAAAAGATGGTCAGATTAATTATATTTTTATTATAGTTATTTAATTTATTTGTGTAAGAAAACATATCTCGCAGTGGTGTCCCTGTGGCAATAATCCAATTATAGGGTTTGTAAAGCCTAGCATAAGATAGTTTCTCTGTTATTTTGCCATCAGATTTATTAACAAAATAGTAGGACTGAAACAGCTCTCCCTTTTCTTTTATTCCATTCAGTTCTTTTAAGTAAGGATAGTTACCTTTTATATCTTGCATGTTGGTAGATAGATAGGTGCCTTCTGTGTTAAGCAGATTAGGGTGTATTACACGTAAGGCGTAATTATCACCACCAGCATAATTTACAATCTCATTAACCCATACATATTCGTTTTCAGGGTATGCCGCATGATGTATTTCATTATAAACTTGATTTTTTACAATGACGTCAAGCTCAGTCTGATCTGCAATCAGGATAACAGTCCCTATACTAACAGGAATTTCACGGTAGACTGCAGCATTGGATTTTAGTTGGTTTAATTGCGCGTTGGATAAGGGGACAGATTTCCCTTTATTCTTTATAAGAATAAAATTTTCACTATCTTGATATTTAAGCACAATTTTAATTGCTTGTGCATAAAGAGTGTGTTGAAACGCACTTTTAAGTGTCGTAATACTTTCTAAGCTGTTGGTTGAGGTTACATTGGCAAGAGCAACCTCTATCAGTGATTCGGCTTGTATTTTTATATACGCTCGTTTGAGATCAATTCTAATGATTGTGTCGTCAATTATTTTTTTCATAGACTGTTCTGTATCGTCCACCGCCACCTTTTGAAAAATCTCATTATTGTGAATTGAGATTTCATTGGCAAGAAAGTTTAAGATTCCTATCATTGACAAACCAATCAATATCTGCATAATTATTAATATTTTTAAGTATTTTTTATTTTGCTTGTCCATGGGGAATCTCCTTATTACCTCTACTAAGCAATAGGTTGTGAATTATAATTATAGTATAAATTGTATCAAATTTCTATAATGATTATAGAATGAATATAATAATAACAGTTTTATAAGTACAGCTTAAAAAGAGTTTAATAATCATACTTAAATGAACGGAGGCCCTTTTCTAATTGACTAACAAAGAATCAACAAAGTGGTGGATTTTTGCCATTACAAGTATGGCTAATTTAAGTGCCACATTTGCTATTAATAGCGTGAATTTAGCCCTTCCAATACTTGCAGATGAATTTGGCGTTTCACAGGGAGACGTCAGTTGGCTGACCCTTGTTTACTCGTTAATTCCCTGCTGTATGTTATTGATCTGTGGTAAAATTGCAGATCTGTATGGGTATAAAAGACAGTATAAAATTGGATTTATTTTTTTCGCATTATCCTCCATTTTAGCGCCAATTTTTTCGCATACCCTTTTGACTCTGTTTTTTTTCAGAGCGCTACAAGGCCTTGGCTATAGTTTATTAATATCTATAACACAGGCAACTATTTCAAAAACATTTGATGATGAAGAACGGGGAAAAGCACTTGGAATTAACTCTGTCTTCGTATCCGTAGGATTTGCATCTGGTCCAACAATAGGAGGATTTCTGCTATTGCATTATTCATGGCATTCTATTTTTTATTTTTCAATACCGTTCTGCTTGATTGGTTTACTTGCAACGATGATAGTTATGCCAGAGGATGAAAGGGAGGTTCATGGAGAACAACTGAAATTAGATGTGCTAGGCGGAATGTTGTTTGCAATTTCTATTGGGACACTGGCTATTGGCTTAAATTTCAGTGATAGCTGGGGAGTAATATCCACTCCATTTATTTTATGTATTATGATATTTATGCTTGCGCTTAGTTTATTTATATGGAGAGAGAAAGTAACCAATATGCCAATGATGCCATTAAGTTTATTTCAAAACAAGACCTTTTCACTTGCAAATGCAACATGTGCTTTATCCTATATGACTCAACAGCTGACGGCATATTTATTTCCGTTTTTTCTTATAAATATTTTATCACTTAGCGCGGAAAAAGCGGGGATGGTGCTATTAGCTTCTCCTATAGCAATGATGATTGCATCCCCTTTTGGTGGAGATCTTTCTGATAAATATGGAACATGCAGACCAGCTATCGCAGGTTTGATATTAATTGCTTTAAATTGCTTTTTAGTTGGATTTTTTAAAGAGAATATGAGCATTTTATTAGTGATTCTTGTATTATTAATGGTAGGTGCAGGGAACGGATTGAGTGTATCAGCCATTAATTCTGCAATCCTGGGCTCTGTTTCAAAAGAGGATTCTGGTATAGCCTCTGGTATGCTGGCAACTATGAGGAATATAGGAAATACCTTTGGAACAGCAATTGGAAGTGCTATGCTTATAACAAGGCAAGCACATTATGCTGCAGACTCGGGATTAAGTAAAAATGCAATATACATATATGCTCAAAAGGATACTTTTTTAGTTGGATTAGGAATAGCTATACTGGCAATAATCCTTGTAATGAAAATACCTGATAAAAGATAGAAAATAACGAAATCAGAATCAATATATTAATATAGTTGAATTTATTTATGTTGACAATTGGGTGATTTGTATTGTATTATAAAGCAAGTTAAAAGGGAGTAGTTGGTATTACAAAGTCAACATACCGGTAGAAAATGCTACCTGGTTTTGTAAGCCTTTTAGGTAACGAGACTTTTGGCATAACTCTGTAAAGGGTTATGGTAGAAGTCTTTTTTTGTTTGTCACAATAATCATGAAGGAGATAAATCTATGTTAATTGATGTAATAATGCTAGTTATTAGTTTGGGTTTTATTTTATTTGCCTGCTTTGTTTTTACAAATGCCATTGAGTGGTTTGGAAAGAAATTAAACCTAGGACAGGGAGTTGTAGGAAGTGTATTTGCCGCCATAGGAACTGGGTTACCTGAAACTATTATACCAATCATTGCGATTGTTTTTTATACAGGGGGGGACGCACATGAAATAGGTATCGGGGCTATCGCCGGTGCTCCATTTATGTTAGGTACTTTAGCCTTCTTCGTGACAGGGCTGGCCGTATTAGTTTTTTCTAAACTCGGCAGAAGAAGCACACAAATGACGGCTGATGTAGATGTAATTTCAAGAGATTTGACATTCTTCATAATAATCTACGGAATTGCAGTTTTAACTAGTTTAATACATACGCATGTTACTATTAAAGCATGTATAGCAGTATTACTATTGTTATCTTATATTATTTACTTAAAAACTACATTTAGTGATGAGGCTGATCAAGTGGGTAATGTTGATGAATTGTATTTTACCAGGTTTTTTAAGGTGAAAACAAGTTTAGTATGGATTGTAGTACAATTAATCATAGCTTTACTTGGTATTATTTTGGGAGCGGATTTATTTGTAAAATATGTAGAAAATCTAGCCAATTCTATTGGTATAGCACCATTGATTTTATCAATGATTATTACACCAATAGCTACAGAACTTCCTGAAAAGTTAAACTCTGTGATTTGGATAGGACATAAAAAAGATACACTTGCATTGGGTAATATAACAGGAGCAATGGTATTTCAGAGCTGCTTTCCAGTCGTATTTGGTATCATTTTTACATCATGGAATTTAACAGGAATTACGATGTTATCTGCAATAATTGCGTTAACATCTGCGGCACTAAATCTTGCATGGATTAAAATAACAAAAACAATTAGTCCGTATGTTCTTTTGGCAAGTGGAGTTTTATATATTATATTTCTAATCAATGTCATTTAAAGACAAATTAACAAATCCCCGGACAATATTATATTGAACGGGGATTTGCTATTTCCTTAGCAGAAAATTATCTTTGAACGTTATTGCTTGAACTTTGGTCATTTTTTCTAGAATCAGCTTTCTGATCATTTTTTCTAGAATCAGAATTTTGATTATTTCTTCTAGAATCGTCATTTTTTGCATTGGTGCAAGAATCAGCTTTTTGAGCTTTCTTGTAAGCATCAGCGTTATTAGTTGTTTTCTTTAAATAATCCATATTAGTCACCTCCAAATTTAAGTATGTGTAATTAGTGGGGAATTATTATAAAATCTAAAATTAAGTTTGCTTTAGAATAAATTAGAAGCAGATTATAGCTTATATGGTTAAAATGGGGTACAACAAAATGCCATCTACAGCATATAATGAATAAGATCGAATCCGTTCACATGTTCTTGGGATAAGATCAATTACTGTCTATTACGATTTAAAAGTAAATTTTTACATTTTTGACAAGAATAGATGTAATTATATTTTATAAAGGAGGTATATTTATGGAGTTAAATTCTAAATATCCCTTGCATGAAGAAGTTTCTAATTCTAAACAACATCAAGATTGTGGCTGCCAATCCGCATTTGGAAATAAAGTGATTTTTGAAAATAGCTATGGAAATTTTGGGCCGTTGGATATTACTTTCGCTGCTGGTGAATTACTTCAAACTTTCAATCAGCCCATATCAAGTGTTACAATTGATACAACCTGTGTAGACGTCAAAAATCTTATAATTGATTTTACAGGTATTTTAAATGTAACTACTACTGTAGCAGCCACTTCTACGTTAACTTTTACACTGTATAGAATCTGTAAGGATAGAAGACCACGTCAAACTATATCTTCAGTTAATTTCTTTGTGGCAGATACAACTGGTGACGTTACGATTAGCCATACTCTAGCGTTTAAATTCCCAATTAGGGAGGATAACTGCAATGGCTGTTGTACCTATGTGTTGGACCTGATAAGTGTATCTAATGCTGATTTTGGAACGATAAACTACTCTATTAATGGAAACCTTAGCGCATTGGCCATAGTTGCCGCTGGTTAAACTTGTCTGTAGAGTCGCAGAACCCAGCTGGCATTTTAAGTGCAGGCTGGGTTTTAATTTTAATTAAATGCACATTTTAACACTTTCACCAACTCCTTCATATAATTATACTATACCTAGTTTAGGTGTATATTATATAAAAGGGTGATGAAAAATGTATAGAAATAGACAATGCAACTGTAGCTGCGAATGCAATCAAGTGGATGCTATTGAAGATATACAAAGGAGCATCTGCAAAATCAAAGCGGGTATTAAAGATATCCAGAATGGCCTTAATGACATCTGCTGTTGTAGAATTAGTGAAGGCATAAAATGTATCGAAAATGGACTGTGTAAAGCTAAAAAAGGCTTAGACGATGTGATTGAAGGGTTAAAAGATTTCGAATTTGAATGCGATTACAGAAGTAATACGGGCATTAAAGACGGTGTCTGTGGTATCAAAGACGGTGTCAAGGGTGTGCAGGAAGGACTGTGTGACCTTCAGAATGGCTGTCTCTGTGAGGGAATTGTAAACGTTCGTGAAGGTCTGCAAGACCTTGAAGAAGGATTATGCAACTTGATTAAGGGAGTAAGTGATATTAACGACCAAAGAGAAAAAAGAAGAAAGAACAAAGGCTGCGAAATATGTCCAGGAACAGCATGTGAAAATAGATATGATGAAATTTGCGGATGTTTTGGAACTGACTACAAAATTTAAATTATTATTCACGGCATAGTGGATAAGATTCGTTCGGATTTTACTTATAGCGGGAGTTGATTTTAATCATCTCTCAACGTAAGAAGATGAAGGTTAATGAAGTAAAATAAACGGTTTAACAGCTGTTCTAAGAACTGAATGGGGGCGGCTGTTAATGTGAAAAGAATATTAAGGATTATTAGAAGTAAACATAACCCCCTTTAGATTTGAATATCTTACATATGTGGATACTTGAATCAGAGGGGGGTTTTTAATGTATAGAGTTGTAGTAATTGGTGGCGGCTGGTCAGGTTGTGCTGCGGCTATAGCCGCACGAAAAGCAGGGGCATCCGTGGTGCTGATCGAAAAGACCGACTTGCTTTTGGGTCTAGGCAATGTGGGCGGCATTATGCGAAATAATGGCAGGTTTACTGCTGCTGAAGAAAACATTGCTCTGGGTGCAGCTGAGTTATTTCAAATAACGGACAGTTGTTCCAGACATAGAAATATTGATTTTCCAGGTCACAAACATGCCAGTCTGTATGATGTTATGAAAGTGGAACCGCAAGTCAGAAGAGTGCTGAAAGATATGGGTGTTGACATACGCATCATGTCAAGAGTTATCGACGTCGTTACTGAAATGGTAGAATTACCTGAGGAAAAGCCGAAAAAATACATAAAAAGTCTTGTTGTTACCAATGGGGTTGGGCTTGGTCAGAGGAATACGGAAGTGCAGACCATAGAGGGGGATGTTTTTATTGAATGCACAGGATCTACAGGACCTATGGGGAATTGCCTTGCTTACGGTAATGGATGCTGCATGTGTATACTCAGATGCCCTGCTTTTGGCCCTAGAGTTAGCATTTCGCAGAAAGCAGGAGTAACCGACATAATGGGAATGAGAAAGGACGGTGCATGGGGAGCCTTTAGCGGTTCTGGAAAATTAGAGAAAGGATCTTTGTCAGAAGAAATACAACAGGAGCTAAATGATATCGGAGTAGTTGTAATACCTTTAGAAAAGAAGGATATAGTCAAAGAAAAGTTGAATTTAAAAGTATGCCAACAGTATGCTTTAGATGAGTATGCAGAGAATATAGTACTTTTAGATACAGGCTATGCTAAGATTATGACACCTTTCTTCCCATTAGAAAAGTTAAGGGAAGTACCGGGCCTTGAAAATGCCAGATATGCTGACCCTTATGCAGGAGGAAAGGGGAACTCTATAAGGTATTTATCTGTAACCGAAAGAGACGACTATATGAAAGTTGCAGGTATTGAGAATTTACTTTGTGGGGGTGAGAAGTCAGGATTATTTGTGGGGCATACAGAGGCTATTACAACGGGAAGCCTGGCAGGCTATAATGGCGCAAGATATTTAAAGGGATTAAAGCCAATGGAATTGCCTAGACAGCTAGCTACAGGTGATCTGATAGCTTATGCGAATGAACGTCTGCAAACACGAGAAGGATTAATGACTCGATACACCTTTGCAGGGGCAGAGTATTTCCAAAGGATGCAGGAACGGCAGTTATATAGTACAAATCCAGAGGAGATTAGTGGGCGTGTGGCTCGAACTGGTTTGGAGGGAATATATAATGAAAAAATAATATAAACATAAATACAAATTAAATAGTAGTCGGGCAAGCAGGAAGAATGATTAAATTATCATTTATGTTCTGCTTGTCCAATTTTATTGCTTGTTCTTATCGTAAACGACTTGGCCATTGATTATAGTATAAATGGTATGGGTAAATACTTCCATGGGATTGCCATCAAATATAGCTATATCGGCATCTTTCCCAACCTTGATGCTGCCTACCCTGTTTGACACATTACAAATTTCTGCAGAATTAATTGTAATCGCTTTAAGACCTTCTTCCATAGGCAGACCTTCTTTTACCGCGTAACCAGCACAAACTGGCAAGTACTGAATCCTGCTAACCGGATGATCTGTTGTTATGGCAATTTTAATTCCTGCGTTACTAACAAGCCCAGCATTCTTAAAATCCATATTCTGTATTTCAATTTTATTTCTGGAAGTGAGACAAGGTCCTATTATTGCTGGAAATCCTGAGTGTTTAATTTCTTGTGTAATTAAATAACCTTCTGTACAATGATCTAAGGTTAAACGTAAGTCAAATTCTTTTGCAATTCTGATGGCTGTTAATATATCATCTGTCCGATGTACATGAGCCTTCAATGGGATTTCTCCGTTTAAAACAGGGAGCCAGCACTCCCGCCTGAAATTAAGTTCGAAAGGTTTTCTACGTTTTTTACTATCTATTTTTTCTTTTTGGTATTGTGCGGCTTTAAATAGCTCCTCACGTAATAATGCGGCTATAGACATTCGGGTAGTGGGAACTTTATTTAACTCGTTATAATTGCTTTTTGGATTTTCACCAAATGCTATTTTCATGGCTGCAGGCTCAAGAACAACCATTTCATCAATACATCGTCCCCAAGTCTTTATAAAGGCGAACTGGCCTCCCACAATATTTGAACTTCCGGGACCTGCCATAACAGAGGTGATGCCAGAGCAAATTGCATTATGAAAAGCAGAGTCCATTGGATTAATGGCATCAAGACCTCTGATATATGGAGTGATTGGATCTTTCATTTCATTACAATCCTCACCTTCAAATCCTTTTTTCTCTTCGGTGATTCCTATGTGACAGTGAGACTCTATAAGTCCGGGTAGCACCCAGAGACCTTCGGCATTTATTGTTTTAGATATTTTGTATTTTTTTTCATCTATTTTATTACCGACTTTATATATTTTTTTATCTCTAATTAATACATAGCCTGACTCAAAGGTTGTTCCCTCCATAGTTAATACTTTACCATTTTTTATTAATAACATAATTTGTCCCTTTATTTGCCCCTTTAAAAATTAAATTATAATTTTAAAATATCACATAAAGTATGCGTAATTTGCTAAGAATTATTATAACAAAATTGTATAAGGCATTGACGATAAGTGATTAAAATTGTTATACTGATTGCTAATATATAAATGAAGAAGAGAGAAAAGACAAAGGGGGAAGTCAATTGGATAAACCAGTTTATGTTATAGGGCACAAAAATCCGGATACGGATTCGATCTGCTCCGCTATTGCATATGCTCATCTGAAAAATCAGATTACAGATAAATGTTACGAAGCTAGACGCGCTGGACAAGTAAATAATGAGACAAAATATGTATTAGAAAAATTCGGTGCAGAGGCACCTGAACTCATTGCAGACGTAGGCACACAGATAAGAGATGTTTCTATTAAAAAAATTGATGGAATTAAGAGTGGTATTTCTCTGAAAAAAGCTTGGAACATGATGAGAGACACTTCAAATTCCACATTGCCAGTTACGTTAGATGGAAAACTAGAGGGGATAATTTCAGTTAATGATATTGCAACCGCGAATATGGATATTTTTGAAAATGGAATTTTAGCTTTATCAAAAACACCATACAGAAATATTCTAGATACCCTTGAAGGGACTATGATAGTTGGTGATGAAGAGGGATTTGTGGAAAATGGGAAAATTCTTATTGGAGCGGCAAATCCTGATTTAATGGAAGAATACATAGAAAAAGGGGATATTCTCATTACAGGAAATCGCTTTGAATCACACCTTTGTGCTATTGAAATGAATGCAGGATGCATTGTAGTATGTATGGGTGCTCCAGTGTCTAAAACCATAAAGAAGCTGGCTATGCAGAACAACTGTAGAATTATAAGTACACCTTATGAAACATATATGGCGGCCAGAATGATTAACCAGAGTACTCCAATCCGCTATTTTATGCGTCAAGAGAACATAGTCAGCTTTATGGAAGATGATTATGTCAGTGATATGAAGGAGTCTGTTACTAAAATCAGGCATAGAGATTTTCCTGTTTTGGACAAGTCAGGTAACTATTGCGGTATGCTTTCCAGAAGGTCTTTGATTAACATGAATAGAAAGAAAATTATTCTTGTGGACCATAATGAAAAATCTCAAGCGGTAGATGGTATTGAAGAAGCGGAAATAATGGAAATTATTGACCATCACAGAATTGGAAATCTGGAAACACTTGCTCCTGTGTACTTCAGAAATCAGCCTTTAGGCTGCACGGCAACGATTATCTATCAAATGTATGTAGAACAGGGCGTCAAGATGGATGAAAAAATTGCAGGATTATTATGTTCCGCTATTTTATCCGATACACTGATGTTCCGATCGCCAACCTGTACAAATATGGATAAAGCTGCTGCAGAAAGTCTCGCTAAAATTGCAGAAATTAATATTCAAGAATATGCAGAAAAAATGTTTAGGGCAGGCAGCTCCCTGCAGGATAAATCTACGGAAGAAATATTCTACCAGGATTACAAAAAATTTGCTAGTAATGGAATAAAATTCGGTGCAGGACAGCTTACTTCCATGGATGGAGATGAGCTGGCTTCATTGAAGCTTAAGATTCTTCCATTTATGGAGAATGCCTGTAAGACTTCTAGTTCAGATATGATGTTTTTTATGCTAACGGATGTTATTCATGAATCCACAGAATTGTTATTTGTAGGTGAAAAGGCTAAGGACATAGTTGAAAGGGCTTTTTGTGGAAAAGCCGAAGAATCTTCTATTATAATGAAAAATATAGTTTCAAGAAAGAAACAGCTGATTCCTAAACTAATTAATGCCATGCAGGAATAAGTAAATAATTAGAAAAGGGAAAAGCCGTATATGAATTCAACTGGGTTGGATTTATATACGGCTTCTTTTGTATATTATAAAAAACATTCCCGATACTTCTTGACGATATCTATTTAACGTGGTAAAGTACAAACGTAAACAAATTATGGAAAAGAGGTAGACAAAATGAAAGAGCAAAGGGAAAATAAAATAATAAAATCCATAAATCCTTTAATAATTCTTGCAGCGATTGTAGTTATAGCAGCGGTTGCTACTTATATAGTTCCTGCTGGGGTTTTTGACAGGGTTGAAAATACAGCAACCGGTTATGATATAGTAAATCCTAGTTCATTTCATTATGTGGAGAATACTCCTATAGGAATTTTTGATTTATTTAAGTCCATAACATTAGGATTGCAGGGAGCCGGAAATATTATATTTTTTTTACTTATCATTGGAGGCGTTTTTCAGATAGTTGAGGCAACAGGTGCATTACATGCAGGTATTTCAAACTTAGTTAAAAAAACTGCGGGAAAGCAACTTTTACTTATTCCATTATGCATGGCAGTTTTCTCATTAGTTTCGGCCACGGCAGCATGCAGTGAAGAATATCTGGCTTTTGTCCCATTGGTATATGTAGTTTGTGTAGCATGCGGATTTGATTCTATAACAGCCGTTGCTATACTTTTTTGTTCATCAGCAGTAGGTTATGCAGGTGGTATGACAAATGCTTTTACGGTAGGGGTTGCTCAAAATATTTCAGAAATTCCATTGTTCTCAGGCATAGGCATGCGTACAGCAATTTTTACAGTACTGGTAATTATTACTATAATATATGTTATGATTCATGCCAGAAATGTTAAAATAAATCCGCAGAAAAACGTAATGTATGAACTGGATCACAAGTACGCAGATCAGATTGATTTTTCGGAAATTGTAAAAATAACCAAGAGACAAAAAGGTGTCTTATTAATATTCGCCTTAGGGTTTATAGCTGTTGCGATTTCGGTTATTAAGCTGGGCTTTTACATAGATGAAATGTCTGCTATTTTTGTAATAATAGGAATGTTATGTGCAATAGTGGGGGGATTAAGTCTAAATGATACAGCAGATGCTTTTGTAGAGGGTTGTAAAAATTTAATATGGGCAGGATTAATCATTGGATTTTGTAAAGCAGCAACAAACATCATGTCGGATGCAAATATTATGGATACACTGATTAGTAGTATGGCTAGTGTACTGAAAGGATTGCCTTCACAGGTTAGTGCATGTGGGATGTTTATTATACAGGACCTATTTAATTTTATAGTGCCGTCAGGATCTGGTCAGGCAGCTATAACTATGCCGTTTATGGCGCCTCTTGCAGATTTACTGGGACTAACAAGACAGGTAGCTGTTTTGGCTTTCCAGCTGGGTGATGCGTTTACTAATGTAATAACACCTACAAGTGGCTCGCTTATGGCTGCTTTGGCAATCTGCCATATTCCATATAAAAGCTGGATAAAGTTCATGCTTCCTTTATGGGGAATGTGGTGTATCGTTGCATGTGCATTTCTTATTTATGCTTCAACTATAGGATACATGGGATATTAGATGGGGAAGGAGAAGAATTATGAATAAAAGAGTACTTAAAGGGGTAGAACCAGAGGGGGTAATGTATTACTTTGAGGAAATATCACAGATTCCCAGAGGGAGTGGTAACGAAAAACAAATAAGTCAATATATATACCAATGGGCTTGTGAAAAGGGGTATGAAGCCTATCAGGATAGGGCCCTAAACGTAATAATCAAGAAACCTGCAACACCGGGATATGAAAACTCTGAGGCTGTACTGCTTCAGGCACATATGGATATGGTTTGTGAAAAAAATAGTGATAGTAATCACGATTTCCTAAAGGATCCTATTCTTTTGAAAATAGAAGGTGATCTTATATTTTCAGCCGTCGGAACGACTCTTGGTGCAGATAATGGGATTGGTGTTGCTTATTGTATGGCAATTTTGGAAGAAAAAAATCTGAAGCACCCGCCCTTGGAAATACTGCTTACTACAGAGGAGGAATCTACATTTAATGGGGCCATGTGCGTTTCGCCAGAGTCTTTTAAAGCAAAAAAACTGATTAACCTTGACCAGGCAGAGGAAGACAGAATTTTAGCAGGAAGCTGCGGAGGATCAGGGGTAAAGGTAATGTGTCCCTTAAATTACGAGCTCATAACATCGTTAAGCGGATATAAAGGCTTTCATATAAAAGTAAGTGGGTTAACTGGTGGACATTCTGGAGAGGACATTAATAAGGGACATGGCAGTGCTATTAGTTTGCTAGTACGTCTACTTTATGAGATAAAAAGGAAATATAAAGTTAAATTAGCTGACATTTATGCAGGAACTTCGAGACTTGCCATATCAAGAGAAGCAGAGGCGGTAATTTTTGTAGGTACTGACAGAGTGCAAGAAGTAGAACATACAATAGCGGAAATGAAAGATATATTTACAACGGAATATAAAGGAATCTGCAATGATTTAAAGATTCAATTTAACGAAAGTGACAGCATAGATTCTAAGATTATTACAGAGGAAGACTTTGATAAAATTATGCAGCTTTTATATTTGTTTCCTGATGGTATAAAAAATATGAATGGATTAATGCCTGGGGTTGTAGAAAGTTCTATTAACTTGGGCATACTTAGATTTGAGAATGGTTACCTTAAAGCAGAGGCAGAACTTAGAGGTTCATTTGACTCAACGTGTCATCATATTAAAAATCAGCTGATAAATTTGAGTGAGGTATTTGGAGCTGAAATAAAGTTCTTTTCAGAATATCCAGCCTGGTCATACAACTCGGAGTCTATAGTCAGAGAAAAGGCTATTTCCGTTTTTAACAAAGAATTCGGAAAGGAGCTTAAGCCGATTGTAGTTCATGCGGGCATTGAGTGTGGCTGCCTACTAAAGAGTATGCCATGGTTAGATGCTATAGCCATAGGTCCAAACTGTTGGGGGTTCCATTCACCGTCAGAAAGAATGAGTGCATCTTCAGTTAAAGCTGTATGGCAGTTTTTAAAGAAATTGTTAGAAGAACTTAAGTAAATAATAACGCCTTCCGATATAATATATAGATGGAGGACGTAACGAATGTATATCAATGTGGGAAACAATTTATTCATGCCTGAGGGTGATGATTATAGTAAAACGGAGTTTTCTAAGGTTACAGAAGAAATAAACTTAGAAGGCAATGCAGTTCTACAGCAGCTTAGATTACAGCAGGCAGCCGAACAGCTATTAAGGCCTAAACCTATACAGAAGAAGGTAGATAAATCTGACAAGTCCCAAAATATAGAAAAGAAAAAATTAAGTTATAAAGAAATTCTGGATCAGGTGGTTGCGTCTAAATAGCAGCAACTTTATCCATAAAAGGGGGTGCTCGCAAATGAAATGAGCACCTTCTTTTTTCATTTTTTTATCTATGTTTTTTAATTCAAACTTTCCTAAAATTTGATTAAGATTATAGTAAATGACAGCTTGTTGTTGGCAAACCGCAAAAATGTGGTATTGATTTGTCAAATATGTTAAAATTAAAGGTAATGATTTTATAAAAAACAGTGAAGGAGAACTTTTAATGGCAAATTTATGGAGTGGTAGATTTGAAAAGGGTATGGACGAAATCGTTGAGAAGTTTAACGCTTCTATTGATGTTGATAAAAGACTATATGCTTGTGATATACAGGGCAGTATTGCCCATGTAACAATGCTTGCAAAGCAAGGTATTGTTGTTGAAGCTGAAAAGGATCAGATCATTGAAGGCCTTAAGAAAATAAAAGATAGGATTGATGCTGGTGAATTTGAATTTACGATTAAGCAAGAGGATATTCACATGGCCGTAGAAAGCGCTTTAATAGATGCTCTTGGAGATACTGGCAAGAGGCTTCATACAGCAAGGAGTAGAAATGATCAGGTAGCAGTAGATACAAGACTGTATTTGAAAGAACAAATAAAAGAAGTGTTAGAAAACTTGATTTATATGGAAAAGGTGCTGCTTGAAAAGGCAAGGCAATATGCAGATAGTATTATGATTGGATTTACGCATATACAACATGCACAGCCTGTAACCGTAGGGTTTCATTTAATGGCTTATTTTCAAATGTTTAAAAGAGATATTCAGAGATTACAGGATACTTATGAAAGAATGGATTACTGCCCATTAGGAGCTTGTGCTCTAGCTGGAACAACATTACCTACAGATAGGCATTTTACCGCTAAAATGCTTGGATTTAAAGCGCCTACAGAAAATGCCATGGATAGTGTCAGCGATAGAGACTATGTAATTGAATTTTTAAGTGATGCTTCAATTTCTATGATGCATATCAGCCGATTTGCAGAGGAATTTGTTTGGTGGAATTCACAAGAATTCAGTTACATTGCTATAGATGATAGTTTTTGCACAGGGAGCAGTATAATGCCTCAGAAAAAAAATCCAGATATGGCAGAACTTTTGAGAGGAAAAGTTGGTCGTGTATATGGACATCTGATGCAGATTCTGACTGTCATGAAGGGAACACCACTTGCATATAACAAGGATTTTCAAGAGGATAAAGAAGGCTTGTTTGACGCAATTGATACTTGGAAAGCTTCTTTAAGAATTTTCGCAAAGATGATAGAAAAAACAGAATTTAGGATGGATATGATTGAGAAACATCTTCATACAGGTTTTTTAAATGCTACTGATATAGCAGAGCACTTTGTTAAGCAGGGGATGCCGTTCAGAGAAGCTCACGAGGTTGTAGGTAAAATGGTAAAATTCTGTGAAAATCATAATAAAGACTTTATTGATTTGAGGGAAAGTGATTTGCAGCAAATAGATGAGTGGCTCTCTTTAGATAAGTTACCCGATTTAAGCATTAAAGGCTGTGTAGATGCTCGAGTTTCATTTGGAGGCACTGCGCCAGTAGAGGTTTGCAGACAGATTAAAGTTGGCGAAACTTGGCTTACAGAATTGGAGGAAATGTAGATTGTTTACTGCACAAAATTACCTGATGCCAGCAACTTTAGAAGAGGCATGGGTATTGAATCAGAGCAAAAGCAATAAAATTATAGGCGGAATGTTATGGCTTAAGATGGAGCATAAAAATATTTCTACTATAATAGATTTATCTGCACTTGAACTTGGGTCAATAGATGAAACGGATGAAGAATTTAAAATCGGGGCTACGTGTACATTAAGAGAATTGGAACAGCATCAGGGGATTGAAAAATTTTTTGCAGGTATGATTCGTCATTCGCTTGAATCAATTGTGGGTGTGCAATTTAGAAATCTTGCAACGGTTGGCGGCAGCATTTATTCCCGATTTGGTTTCTCTGATCTATTAACGGCTTTCATGGCATTAGAATCTTACGTGGAATTATATAAAGGCGGAATCATTTCTTTGCAGGATTATGTGAATATGCCTTATGACCGGGATATTTTAACGAGAGTCATTATTAAGAAAAGAAATTGTAAAACTGCATATATAAGCTTTAGAAATACAGCTACAGATTTTCCTGTCTTAGCTTGCGCTATATCGAAAATTGAAGAGGGAGCATGGAAGATTATATATGGAGCACGTCCGGGAAAGGCATTAGAATTTGAAAATAACCTGCCTGAAGAGCCTGATTTGGCTGATATTGATGGGGCAATAGAAAAGCTCAAGTCCTGGGAACATTTTGCAAGTAATATGCGTGGCAGTAAAGAGTATAGAAAAGCGTTAGCAGCATCATTGTTAAAAAAAGCTGTAAAACACATAATGGAAACGGCGGGAGCGTAATTTATGGAAATTAAAATGATGGTTAACGATAAAAGTATTACCGACAATATAGCGCCAGATCTTTTACTAATAGACTTTTTGAGAAAGCATGGTTTCTATAGTGTTAAACGTGGTTGTGATACGGCAAATTGCGGTCTGTGTACTGTGTTAATGGAGGATAAGCCTATTTTGTCATGCTCTTTTTTAGCAGTGAGGGCCAATGGTAAGCATGTGATCACGCTAGAGGGGATGCAGTTAGAAGCAGAGGTTTTTGGCCGCTTCATGGCAGGAGAGGGGGCAGAACAATGTGGCTTTTGCAGTCCTGGATTTATAATGAGCGTACTATCTATGGAAAAAGAATTTGCACAAAGAGGCATGATGGAACCAACAGAAGAAGAGATAAATAAATATTTATCAGGGAATTTATGCAGATGCACAGGATATATGAGCCATATCCGGGCTATTACAAAGTACCTTAAAAGGCAGGTGGACTAAATGAAAATTGTAAATACCAGTATAAATAAAAAAGATTCCATGTCATTAGTGACAGGAAAGCCCGTATATACTGATGATTTAGCGCCAATAAATGCCTTAGTTGTGAAACTGCTTAGAAGTCCTTATGCACACGCATTGATTAAATCTATAGATAAAGCCAAGGCAATGAAAGTGCCTGGTATTGAGTGTGTAGTAACCTGGGAAGACTTAGAGCAGAATCGATTCACCACAGCGGGCCAGTCTTTTCCTGAACCAAGTCCACAGGATAGACAGATTCTTGATAGAAGACTTCGATGTGTGGGAGATCCTGTTGCAATTGTAGCGGGAGTTGATGAAAAGACTGTTCTTCGAGCGGCATCTCTTATTAAAGTGGATTATGAAGCACTTGAGCCAGTTTTGGATTTTAGACAGGCCAAAGACAATAAGATTTTAGTACATCCTGAAGAAAATTGGGAAGCCCTTTGTGAGGTGGGTGCAGATAATCAGAGAAATCTATGTGCACACGAAGCCTTTGAACATGGGGATGTTGAGGCTGAACTGAAGAATTGTGAAATTGTTATAGAGGAAACCTATCATACAAAAGCGAATAGTCAGACTATGATGGAACCCTTTTGCTCCTTTACTCATTTAGATACATATGGCAGATTAAATATTGTATCGTCTACACAAGTGCCCTTTCATGTGAGGCGCATAGCGGCAAAGGCATTGGGCCTTCCTAAATCTAAGGTCAGGGTGATTAAACCAAGAATTGGCGGCGGCTTTGGAGCGAAACAGTCAGTAGTAAGTGAATTATTTCCTGCGGCGGTAACTATGGCTACGGGAAAACCTGCTAAAATTGTGTTTACTAGAAAAGAAAGTTTTGCAAATGGCAGCCCAAGACATGAGATGGAAGTGAAGGTCAGGCTGGGTGCAGATGGAGAGGGCAATATAAAAGCCATTCATATGTATGCTTTATCCAATGCGGGAGCATATGGGGATCACGGCCCTACCACTGTTGGTCTGGTAGGACATAAAGCTATGGCTATCTATAACCACGCAAATGCCTATAAGTTCGATTATGATGTGGTATATTCCAATAATCCTTGGGGAGGAGCATATAGAGGATATGGAGCGACTCAGGGATTCTTTGCTTTAGAATCAGCCATAAATGAACTTGCAGCAAAAATTAATATGGATCCTATTGAACTAAGATTGAAAAACCTAGTGAATGTGGGAGAAAAAATGACGGTTTACTATGGTGAGGTTCTGGAAAGTTGTGCTCTAAGGGAATGCATTGAAAAGGCCAAAACGATGATTGGCTGGGATAAAAAATATCCTTGTATAGACATGGGCAATGGCAGGGTAAGAGCTGTAGGAGCAGCAGTTGCCATGCAAGGCTCAGGTATTTCCAATCTTGATATTGCATCAGCAGAACTAAAGCTCAATGATGAAGGTTTTTACACTCTGATGCTTGGATCTGCAGATATGGGGACCGGATGTGACACCATACTAGCACAGATGGCTGCAGAATGCCTAGAATGTGATGTAGACAGAATTGTAGTTCATGGAGTTGATACGGATATATCTCCTTACGATACAGGGTCTTATGCTTCAAGTACAACGTATATAACAGGAAACGCAGTTATTAAGACTTGTGAAGCTTTTATAGAAAAAATGCTTCTGGAGTCTGCAAGAATCTTGGGTTGTAATCAGGAGGAATTAGAATTTGATGGAGATAAAATTTATCAAAGGGATGGAAATAAACAAATTACCATCAAAGAACTTGGCAATGCCTCTTATTTAGGCGGGCACAACTGCATCTCCGCATCTGAGTCTTTTTATTCGCCAGTTTCGCCTCCTCCATTTATGGCAGGAATAGTAGAAATAGAGTTGGATAAATCCACTGGTAAAGTGGACATCATTGACTACGTAGCTGTAGTAGACTGCGGAACGCCAATCAATCCTAATTTAGCAAGAATTCAAACTGAGGGAGGTATAGCTCAGGGGATAGGAATGGCATTATTTGAGGATGTGCTTTATGATGAATATGGAAGAATGATGACCAATTCGTTTATGCAGTATAAGATTCCAAGCAGGCTTGATGTGGGGAAAATCAGAGTTGAATTTGAAAGCAGTTATGAACCTACAGGACCTTTTGGAGCAAAATCGATTGGGGAGATTGTAATCAATACACCTGCACCTGCATTAGCAGCTGCAATTTATAATGCTTCAAAAGTTAAACTAACTGAGTTACCTATGACAAGTGAAAAAATCTTATTAGGGATGTTAGAAAATGAAAGATAGAGATAAGATAAATGTTATTTTATTGGCGGCTGGTAACAGCCGCCGTTTTGGCAGTAATAAACTGTTAACTGAATTTAGAGGAAAAACGTTATACAGATATACATTTGATATGGCAAAAAAGCTGGCTGAATGGCTGAAAAAAACTAATATTGACAGTAACATAGTTATTGTATCCCAATACGAAGAAATATTGACAGAGGCTGAAATATCAGGTTACATGACCATTAAAAACAATAAACCTGAGGAGGGAATTTCTTATTCAATAAAGCTGGCTTTAAGGGCATGCAGCCAACCTGGTGACAGAGAGAATAAGAAAATTAAAATCTATAATGGCCTGAAGTATCTGTTTTTTGTTTGTGATCAGCCTTTACTTCGTAGTGAAAGCGTAATAAATTTGATTTTCGCATATATGAATAGTGACAAAGCTATGGGCTGCCTCGTATATAAAAACAGGTTGGGAAACCCCTGTATTTTTGACAGCAAATGTGTACCAGATTTATTAGAGCTAGAAGGTGATGCGGGAGGCAAAAAGATTATCTTGCTTAATCCGGATAGCACTTTAATGGTGGAAAGCTGTGAAGAAAAAGAACTATTTGATATTGATAATATAGCAGATTTTTATGAATTAGAGAACGACCTGAAGTAATACAACTTTAGGTCGTTTTTTTACTAACGCTTTGCCTTGATAAATAGCAATAGCAACGCTTTGAGACTTTTATAATTTTCTGAAAAAAAGACTATCAACTTATAAAAATAAGTGGTAGAATGAAGAAAACAAGCAGAGAATTATTTAGGGGAGGAATTATAAAATGACACAAACAATGGATCCGAGTAAGGCTTATATTGCTGAGTATATCCAAAGAGCAAAAAAAGCTCAAATTGAGTTTGAAAGAATGAATCAGCAACAGGTGGATAACGCGGTTAAAACCTTGGCGAAGGTGATTGTAGACAATGCAGAAATGCTTGCAGAGATGGCTGTGGAAGAAACTGGTATGGGAAACTATCCTGATAAAGTTGCTAAAAATAAAAATAAGGCAAGAATTATTTGGAACAGCCTTAGAGGGAAAAAGTCAAGGGGCATTATTGAGCGTGATGATACAACAGGCATTACAAAGGTCGCTAAGCCAGTAGGTGTCGTTGCTGCTATTACTCCCTGCACAAACCCTATTGTAACTCCTATGAGTAATGCTATGTTTGCATTAAAGTGTGGTAATGCAATTATTATTACACCTCATCACAAAGCGATTCATTGCTCAACAAAAACGGTTGAGCTGATTAATGCAGAGCTGAAAAAGCAGGGTTATCCAGAAAACCTTATTCAGATTTTAGATCAGCAGTCGAGAGAAAATACTAGAAACTTAATTTCAATGGCTGACGTTGTTGTAGCAACTGGTGGTGAGGGTATGGTTAATGCAGCATATAGCAGCGGCCGTCCAGCCCTAGGCGTTGGTGCAGGAAATGTGCAGTGTATTATTGATGAGGGCTATGACTATAAGGCAGCTGTTCCCAAAATAATTGCAGGTAGAACTTTTGATTATGGGATTATTTGTTCAGGGGAACAGAGTGTAATTGCCCCCGAAGCTATATATGAAGATGTTTTGAAAGAATTTGGACTTAATGGTGCTTACATAGTCAGAGATAAAAAAGAAATACAAGCAGTTCGTGATGCGCTTTTCCAAGATGGAGGACCAAACAGACATTCTGTAGGGCAAAGTCCTGATGTGATTGCAAAGCTTGCAGGGATAGAAATCCCTGAGGATACAAAAATCATTGTTGTTGAAGCAGAGGGTACAGGAGAAACCGATTTATTAGGTAAAGAAAAAATGGCTCCGGTAATCAGTGCTTATAAATATACGGAATTCAGTGAGGCTATAGATATAGCAAGAAAAAATCTTGAAGCACAGGGGAAAGGACATTCGGTAGCTATTCATTCTGAGAATAAAGAACATATTGAAAAAGTTGGAGAAGAACTTTGTGTATCCCGATTTGTTGTGAATCAGATTTGTGCAAGCAGTGCTGGAGGAAGTTTCTTCAATGGGCTTGCACCTACTAATACCTTAGGATGCGGAACTTGGGGACATAACAGCATTTCGGAAAATCTTGACTTTAAACATCTTATGAATGTTTCGAGAATTGCATATAATATGCCTGAAAATCCAGTGCCTTCAGATGAGGAACTGTGGAAATAATAATTTGTAATTGTGATTTTAGGGGATTTGTCAACAAGTTCCCTCTTTTCTTGACAAAAAATCTCTATAAACTATTAAAAGCATGAGACTTTATAGGGAACACATTTTTTATTGTAAAAGTATGTCGATAAGCCTCGAAAACCTAATTTTGTCAGAAATGTCCAAATTATGATACACTAATTTTAATGAAAGCTTTCGTTAAAGTTAGAGATTGATGGGAGGCGTTTAAATGACCATTAATAAAAATGTTTAAAGGGGGAGGACGCAAATGTATTATTTTTCGGCAATAGTAATGACGATTATAATGGGGTGGATTGGTACTAGGCTAGGTTTTCCATTTGATTATGAGTGGTTAGGCTCGCATTTTGCCATTGCTACCATGGGGTGTTTTATTTTAAAAGAGATTCAAAATAACAATAAAAAGCAGTAATATTTTATTTTAAATACGCAAAAAAACCTCTGGAGGAACAGAGGTTTTTTGCATAAAATAAAAAAGATGATGAAGGATTGTCCGAAAAAATCCGGACATTTATGTTAAGTTGATATGTAATCTGAATATTGCATATCACACTTAAACCAAATTTAAATATCTATTGGTGTATAGTTTGTTGTAATTATTTTCTCTTTGATTCCTTTGGAGTTACGCAAACACCTTTAGCTCTTGCAACTACAATTGGTTCTTCTAGTGAATCAGCAGCTGATGGGCTGATGTCAGGTCTTGCAACAACTACTTTCTTAGCTTCGAAAGTCATAGTTCTTGAAGTGTTACCAACCTTAGTGATTTCTCCGTAAACTTCAATGTAATCTCCAGCATAAGTAGGTGCTAAGAATTCTACTTCGTCATATCTTAAGAAAAGACCTTCGTCTCCGTCTAATTTGATTAGTAATTCAGTAGCAAGGTCTCCGAAAAGGTGAACCATGTGAGCTCCATCTACAAGGCTTCCGCCGTAATGAGCGTCCTTATGTGACATTCTTAATCTTAATGTTGCTGAAATCTTTTCCATTATAATATTCTCCTTTGATAAAATAATTTAAATTAATAATAAGTATTTCGTTCAGTAAAAATGAACATAAATATTAATTGCAAATCTCGTGCCAATAGGTTATCATTGAAAATAGATAAAAACGAACCGATTTTGGTTCAGCAAGAAAGAGAGGTTACGACGGTATATGGAAAATTATGGAGTAAATCGTGTACTAGAACCGAAATATGTTTTGCCTACATCAGCATGGAAATTGGACAACTCTAGAGAAATTGCACCAGAAGAAATGAGAATTTCCATAAAGCGTTTGCATATTGAAACTACAAGCTTTAAGCAAATATGCCTAGAAGCGAATAACCACGATGAACAAATAAAAGAAAAAATAATGGATATTGTTCTGAAACGAGGGAAATTACATAATCCTGTGACGGATACGGGAGGGCTTCTTTACGGAGTAGTAGATGAAATCGGTGAGGAATATAGAAACAAGAAGCATCTGAAGGTAGGAGACGAAATGCTTTGTAACACGTCATTGGCAGGGGTACCTTTGTATATAAATAGAATTATCAGCGTAGATAAAGCTTATACACAGGTAGAAGTAGAAGGGTACGCTATTGTATTTGATAAAATACCTGTGGTTAAAAAGCCTGAAGGGGTTCCGCTGAACCTGCTATTATTTATTTTTAATGAATCCGGAACGCTGTATCGAGTAAGCAGAGAGATAGAAGGACGAAAAAGATTTCTTGTTTTAGGAAATAATATCATGACTAACTTAATATTTGGATATGTTATTCGAAAGAAAGCTGGAGCCGATGCAGAAATCATGTGCCTTTTTGATAAAAAAACAGACCTTGTAATCGTTGGGAAATCAATAGATAAGTTGCTTTCTGAAGTGTTTGATGAGGTACATTATGTGAATATATTACGACCTATGGAATGCTTAGAAAAATTAAATATAGAGTCCAGATTTGACATGACAATAAACTGCGCAGACCTTCCGGGGGCTGAAACCATTAATATTCTGGCAACAAAATCAGGTGGAACGGTTATATTTGCTAACCTTATAAATAACTATAACATTGCATTGTATATAACGGAGTCTATATCTAAGCACCTGGAGATAAAATGCGCGGATGGGTATTTGGAAAAGTATGATGAGTTTGATATAGAAGTAGTAGAAGAACTGGCCCCTTACATGGAGGGGGCTGTAACCTCTACAGCAGTATTTGAAGAAGATTTGGCATATCCACTAGTAAGGGAAGACCGGCTTTTGTCAAGCGAAGGCTATAGACGGAGTATGGCGGAAGATTTTATTTGTGAAAGCCGGGCAATGGCAATGGTTTTAGAAGAAATTTTGAAAGTATCAAAGTATGATTGTAATGTACTAATCACAGGGGAAACTGGTGTTGGTAAAGACAAGATTACAAATATTATTCAGAAAAACAGTGTAAGAAATATGCAGCCCTTTATTAAAATTAATTGTGCTGCAATAGCACCAAATCTTATGGAATCAGAGTTCTTTGGATATGAAAAAGGGGCCTTTACGGGTGCAAATGCATCAGGAAAAAAAGGGTATTTTGAGTCTGCAGATAATGGAATCATTTTCTTAGATGAAGTGGGAGAACTGCCGCTTGATATACAAGCAAAGCTGCTTAGAGTAACTCAGGATGGTGAATTGTATAGGGTTGGGGGCACTACGCCAATAAAAACTAACGTCAGAATTATATCTGCAACCAATAGAAACCTTATAGAGCAAATAGAAAAGAACCAATTTAGACAGGATTTGTATTACAGATTAAATGTATTCCCTATAAGAGTCCCGTCTTTGAAAGAGCGAAAGGCTGAAATTCCAGCATTGATAAGACATTTTGTAAGGACTTATAACGAAAAATATGGAATAAACCGGGGAATCGATGAGGAGGCAATTGAATACTTAAGAGAACGTCAGTGGGTGGGTAATATCAGGGAGCTAGACAATTCCATTCAACGTATTATGATTAGTGCAAAAGGCGAGAATATAACATTAATTGATGTTATCAAATGCCTGCATGATACAGCTTTTGGACAGGTGGATTTTGGTAGTCCAGATGATCTGACAGAACGTATCAATAGTGATTTTGCCTTAGAGCCGCTAGTGGAAAGTTTTGAAAAGAATCTATTGAGGTATGCATGTGACAAATACGGTTCTACAAGAAAAACGGCTCAAGCTATTGGAATTAGCCAGACACAGCTGGTAAGGAAAAAGAAAAAATATGGGATAGAGTAGAATAGAATAGGACTTAGAAATAATGCGAACCAAAAATGGTTCGCATTATTTTATGCTTGAACACAAAATGGTTCACATAGGAAGGGCCGATGGCAAGATAGTTATTACTGATAGAAGCAAAATAGTGAATAAATACAAAAATTGAATAAAAGTTTGTGGCTATATATATAATAAGTAGGTTCTTGCTTTTTTTTGATATTTTTAGAGATGTGGCATGGTTATTGCTATATATATTCCCGCAAGAATACTTATAGCCGGAAAATTAATTATGGTCTATTAAAAAAATTTTAAAAGAAAAAATTTTTAGGAGGTATTCATTATGAAAAAAGGATGTCCGTACGGAACACACAGAGTTATTTCTCCAAAAGGAGTATTACCACAACCCGCTGATGTTATTGATAACACCATGGAAATTTACGACAACGAAGTACTAATCGATGTAAAGACTTTAAACATTGACTCAGCATCATTCACAGAAATTGAGAAAAGAGCTGACGGAGACATTGAAGAAATTAAAAAGATTATGCTAGGCATTGTAGAGAAGGCTGGTAAACATAAGAACCCGTGGACTGGTTCGGGCGGCATGCTTATTGGTACCGTCAAAGAAATTGGACCTGCCTATATTGGCGATTTAAAAGTAGGCGATAAGATTGCGACTCTTGTTTCACTTTCACTTACTCCGCTTAGGATAGATGAAATCCTTGAAGTTAGACCTGCTATTGATCAGGTTGACATTAAGGGACAGGCAATCCTATTCCAGAGCGGTCTTTATGCAAAACTTCCACAGGATATGCCTGAGGGACTTGCGCTGTCAGCTTTAGATGTGGCTGGTGCTCCTGCACAAACTGCAAAGTTAGTTAAGTCAGGTAATACAGTAGTAGTAATTGGCGGCGGCGGTAAGTCTGGTCTTCTATGTTTATATGAAGCAAAGAAGAGAGCCGGTGTAACTGGTAAGGTTATTTGCATTGGCGGCTCGGAGAAGTCAACAACAAGAGCTAAGAATCTTAACCTGGCAGATGAATATGTAACAGCAAATGCAACAGATGCCGTTGATGTTTATAACAAAGTTATGGAATTAACAAAAGGCAAGCTTGCAGATGTAGTTATTAACTGCGTAAATATTGAGAATACGGAAATGGCTTCGATTCTTTCTTGCAAAGAACATGGAACAGTATATTTCTTTTCCATGGCAACAAGTTTTACAAAAGCAGCATTAGGAGCAGAAGGAGTGGGAAAAGATATCGAAATGATTGTAGGCAATGGATATTGCGTAGGTCATGCAGAAATCACACTTCAGGAACTTAGAGAATGTGAACCTCTTAGAAAACTGTTTCAAGAAATGTATGCTTAAATATTTAAATTGAAATAAAATTGCTGATTTTATTTTGAGTTAAAATTTAGGAGGAAAAAAATTATTATGAAAAAGGGATGCCCATACGGAACACACAGAGTTATTTCACCAAAGGGAGTATTACCACAGCCGGCTGACGTTATCGATAATACTATGGAAATTTACGACAATGAAGTACTTATCGATGTACAGACTTTAAACATTGACTCCGCTAGCTTTACTCAGATTGAAGAACAAGCTAAGCACGACATCGAAGAAATCAAGAAGATTATACTTGGCATCGTAGAAAAAGCGGGTAAGCACAAGAACCCTGTTACAGGTTCAGGTGGTATGTTAATCGGTACTGTAAAAGAAATCGGACCTGCATACGAAGGTGAATTAAAAGTAGGTGATAAGATTGCAACTCTTATTTCACTTTCACTTACTCCACTTAAAATTGATGAAATCATCGAAATCAGACCTGACATTGACCAGGTTGATATTAAGGGACAGGCTATCTTGTTCCAGAGTGGCTTATATGCTAAGCTTCCTACAGATATTCCAGAAGGACTTGCATTATCAGCATTAGACGTTGCTGGTGCTCCTGCTCAGACTGCAAAGTTTGTTAAGCCTGGAGACACAGTAGTAGTTATTGGTGGTGGTGGTAAGTCAGGTCTTCTTGTTGGATATGAAGCAAAGAAGAGAGCTGGCGTAACTGGTAACGTAATCGTTATCGATGGATTTGACAAGTCATTAGACAGAGCTAAGAAATTGGGCTATGCTGATCACTACGTACTTGCTGATGCTACAGACGCTGTAAGCATTTACAACAAGGTTTCGGAATTAACAGATGGAAAGCTTGCTGATTTAGTTATCAACTGTGTTAACATCGAAAATACTGAAATGTCATGTATCCTTGCATGTAAGGAACACGGACTAGTATATTTCTTCTCAATGGCTACAAGCTTCACTAAGGCTGCTCTTGGTGCTGAAGGTGTTGGTAAAGACATTGACATGATTGTAGGTAATGGATACTGCAACGGACACGCTGAAATAACTCTTCAGATATTAAGAGAAAGTGAACCAATCAGAAAGATGTTCCAGGAACTATACGCTTAATATTGGAAATGACATTAAAAACAAAATAATAACTATACACAAAACATGAAAAGAAAATTATAAAAGGCCTTGGGGAAGGCCAAAAAATTTGCTGATTTTTAAATATAAATTTTAAAGTTCGATTATAGTTTAAATTTTTTTATTAAAGGAGAGAGTCAAATGGCTGATAGAAGAAATTGGAAAGACATCCCTATGTGGAAAGATGTTACTGATGAACAGTGGAACGATTGGCACTGGCAGGTTGCAAACAGATTAGGTTCTGTTGAACAAATTAAGCAGATTGTTAAATTAACTGCAAAAGAAGAAGAAGACATCACAAAAGTAATGGCTGGATTCAGAGTAGGTATTACACCTTACTATGCTTCATTAATGGACCCAGAAAATGAACAATGTCCAATCAGAATGCAGGCTGTTCCTACATTAGCTGAAACTCATAGAGGTGAAGCAGACATGCTGGATCCACTACATGAAGACGAAGATTCCCCAGCTCCAGGATTAACTCACAGATACCCAGACAGAGTTTTATTCTTAGTTACAGACCAGTGCTCAATGTACTGCAGACACTGCACAAGAAGAAGACTTGCTGGTGAAACTGATGGAGCAAGATCAAGAGAAGATATCGATGCATGTATCGCATACATCAAGAAAACTCCGGTTGTAAGAGACGTACTTCTTTCAGGTGGAGATGCTCTTTGCATTGAAGATGATACTCTTGAATACATCATTAGCGAATTAAGAAAGATTCCGCATGTTGAAATCGTAAGACTTGGTTCAAGAACTCCTGTTGTTATGCCACAGAGAATTACTGACAAGTTAGTAAACATGTTAAAGAAGTATCACCCAATTTGGTTAAACACTCACTTTAACCACCCTAAGGAAATTACACCAGAAGCAATGGAAGCTTTAAGAAAATTAGCTGACGCTGGTATTCCTCTAGGTAACCAGTCAGTTCTTATGAGAGGTGTAAACGATGATGTACATGTAATGAGAAATCTTGTGCACCTATTAGTAAAGAACAGAGTAAGACCTTACTACATCTATCAGTGTGACCTTTCATTAGGTATTGAACACTTCAGAACTCCAGTATCAAAGGGTATTGAGATTATTGAAGGCTTAAGAGGACACACTTCAGGATATGCTGTTCCAACATTTGTAGTTGATGCTCCTGGTGGCGGCGGTAAGACTCCAGTAATGCCACAGTACATCATTTCTCAGACTCCTGACAAGGTAATCTTGAGAAACTACGAAGGTGTTATCACTACTTACACTGAACCACCAATGATGCCAGCTGTAAAGTGTAGCTATGAAAATTGCAAGAATGTAGCAGATTATCACTATGAAGGTGTTGCAGGTCTTGCACAGGGCGAAAGAATGTCAATGGAACCACAGGGACTTCTTCGTCACGAAAGAAATAAGCATGAATAAGCATAACGTTATGGACGATATGCAATAAAAAATGAGATGAATATATGCACCGAGCCGCTTGCTAAAGCAGCAAGGTGCATGTGTTTTCATGTTGTACAATAGAAATGAGAAAATTATGGGCTTACTAGATAAATTACAAGATGAATATAAAACGCTTTCCATTGTTGGGATGTCAAAAAACGCAGGAAAGACCACAGCTTTGAATTATATAATTGAAGAAGCTATGGACGAGGGCGTGGTTTTAGGCATTACTTCTACAGGAAGAGATGGCGAAACTGTGGATTTGGTAACAGGAACAGAGAAACCCAGAGTATTTTTGGATACGGGCACTATTGTTTCTATACCTAAGCAGCTTTATGATCTTGCAGAAGCAGGTCTTGAGATACTTAAAATGAGCAAATACTCTACAGCTCTTGGACAGTTACTTTTGTGCAGGGTTGTTGAAAGTGGATATGTTCAGATTGCAGGACCGGTTAGTACTGCGGATCATAGAGAATTGTGTAAAGAAATGCTTTCGTTGGGTGCAGAGCTTATACTTATTGATGGGGCCATAGACAGAAAGTCTATAGCAGCACCAGAAACCTCCGATGCGATTATTCTTTCTACAGGTGCAGTGCTTTCAAGAAGCATGAACAGGGTAGTTGATGAAACTGCTCATACTCTTGAATTATACAGCTTGCCTATAATCAAAAATCAATTTATCAGAGAGACTATTGAAGATAAAAATAAAAGAGAAAATGTTCTCATTTTCTCTGGGGAAAAAGTAAGACAACTTGATTTAAAAACTGGATTGGGTGCAAGCCGATTTATTGATGATGCTATTGATGAAAATACAGATTATATTTACATTCCAGGTGCATTAACTAACAGCGTTATTGTAGATATTCACCCTAAAAAGTTTAAAAAAGTAAAGTTTGTTTTAAAAGATCCTACAAAGATCTTTATTGATTCTATTAAATGGGGTCAATTGAAGAAACAGGGCTTTTGTGTTGAAGTACTAAAGAACATAAAGGTAGCAGCTATTACTGTAAATCCTTTTGCTCCTTTAGGGTATTCCTTTGAGCACAAAGCGCTGATAGAAGCCATGAAAGCGGCGGTAGGTGATGTTCCTGTGGTTGATGTAAAGTATAATGTTTAAGTAATTTAAGTGTTTAAGGAGGTATATTATAGATGAGACTGGCAAACGTTAAGACAAGAAAGGAAACTGGACTGAGTTATGTTATGCAGAGCGTTTATACTGCGACACCTTTTGGCACAAAGATTATGAAGGAACTAAATCCATATATGCCGGGACAGGAGGAAGCGCTTATAAGAGAGTTCTCCAAAATGGAGAAAATTTTTGAGATGCTTAACCAGAAGCCGAATTTGAAGGATGTTCTATATGAATGCTTTATGGAAACCAAGGATTGTACCTACACATTAGAAAGAAGCGAGAATAGCACTTTATCCATAGTAGAACTTTTTGAAATAAAAAGTTTACTGCTAATTATGGAAAAGATAAGAAAGCTTCAAATTGAAAACCAGGAATATGTTCTTGAGGAATTTATGCTTGCAGATATTGAGGAGCCCCTTAATACTCTAGATCCTGGAAAAGAAAGAATAAATACATTTTATATATATGATCAGTTTTCAGAAAAACTGGGACCTTTAAGAAAAGAAAAACGTGATTATGAAATTGCGGTAAGGAAGGCACAGAAGAAAACAAAATTGTATTTGGAAGAGAAATACGATCTGGATATAACGCCTAAATTTGAATGTATTATTTCGAAAGCTAAAGCAGAACTAGTAGAAAAGCTTAAAAATGTTCCTGAATTACTTATAAAAGATCAGGATTATGTGAATGTTACTTTTGGAGTTAGACCTTCAGAGGAAGCAGATGAATTAATTACGAAGATGAATCAGCTTACGGAATTAATTGAAGAAGAAGAACTAAAAGTTCGGGAGCAGTTATCTAGAAAAATCTCGTTTAGCAGAGATTTAATTTTAGAAAACTGTGATAAGCTTGGACAGCTGGATTTTACAATGGGTAAAACCGTATATGCTGAGGAGCATAAATGCGTAAAACCTGAGATTATTGAAGGTCATACAATTGAATTTATGGAAGGAAGACATCTGGAAGTTGAAGACATTTTGATTTCTAAGGGCAAAAAATATTGTCCTGTAAGTATGTCTCTTGAGGATGGCGTTTCCTGTATAACAGGAGCTAATATGGGAGGTAAAACTGTAAGTCTGAAATTAGCGGGGCTGGTTCAACTACTTACCCAATATGGTTTCTTTGTTCCTTGTGATTGGGCTAGAGTTGGTTTGTGCAATTTTATACAAATTCTGATTGGTGACAGTCAGAGTCTGGAAAGAGGACTTTCAAGCTTTGGCAGTGAGATGGAGGAATTAAAGGAAATATTAGATAACAGCAAATCCAAATCGTTGATTCTTATTGACGAAATTGCAAGCGGTACAAACCCTGTAGAAGGTTTGGCACTGACAAGAAGTTTAATCGAATATCTGCGGGAAAAACCATATATCACTTTGATAACTACACATTTTGATAATGTATCACAAAGGGGTATGGTTAAAACTATGCAGGTTGTAGGCCTTGAAAACGCAGATTTTAATAAACTGGATAAGGAAATTAAATATGCGAATAGGAAAGAACGTATTAACATTATTTCCAAATACATGGACTATAGATTAAAGACTGTAGAGCGAGAGGAAGAAATTCCAAAGGATGCTTTGAATATTGCAAAGATATTGGGACTTAATGATGAAATCATTAATAGGGCCAAAGAATATATTAAATAAGTTATTTTATTGCAAATGATTTTCCATATACGGAGGATACAGGCAAAGAGGAGGAATGAAAAGGATGGCAGCAAATAAGCTAAACTTAGATCCAAAAAAAATTGACAGTGCACGTTCATGCGCAGGAAGAATTGCACAGAGTATGCAGGAATTTATTGACAGACATACTACAGTAAGTACTGAAAGAACTATTTTACGTCTTTTAGGGGTTGATGGAATTGATGAAGTTGAAACTCCACTTCCAAACGTTGTAGTTGACCAGATTAAAGAAGCTGGTGGACTTCAAAGAGGTGTTGCTTACTGGATGGGAAATGCAATGATTCAGACTGGTTTAGAACCACAGGAAATTGCAGAAAAGATGGCAGCAGGTCAGCTTGAAATTACAAAGCTTGATACAGCATCAAAAGAAGAAGCTGAAGCAAAGATCATGCCTGCTGTTAAGAAGGCTCTAGAAAAGATTAAGGCTCAGACTGCAAAGAGAAATGAATATATTGAAAAGTTAGGCGAAGGCAGAAGACCTTATCTATATGTAATTGTAGCTACTGGTAACATCTATGAAGACGTTACTCAGGCTCAGGCTGCTGCAAGACAGGGTGCTGATATTATCGCCGTTATCAGAACAACTGCACAGAGCTTACTTGACTATGTTCCTTTTGGACCTACTACTGAAGGTTTCGGTGGTACTTATGCTACTCAGGAAAACTTCAGAATCATGAGAAGAGCTCTTGATGAAGTAGGTGAAGAAGTAGGAAGATACATTAGATTATGTAACTACTCATCAGGAATGTGTATGCCAGAAATCGCAGCTATGGGTGCATTAGAAAGACTTGACGTTATGTTAAATGACGCTATCTACGGTATATTATTTAGAGATATCAATATGCAGAGAACTCTAGTTGACCAGTTCTTCTCAAGAGTAATCATCGGTTACTGTGATATTATCTTCAACTCAGGAGAAGATAACTACCTAACTACTGATGATGCTTATGAAGCTGCTCACACAGTACTTGCATCACAGTTCATGAATGAACAGTTCGCAGTAATTGCAAACGTAAAAGAACATCAGATGGGTCTTGGACATGCATTTGAAATGGATCCAGACATTGAAAATGGTTTCTTATATGAATTAGCTCAGGCTGAAATGGCTAAGGAAATTTTCCCTGACGCTTCACTTAAGTACATGCCTCCTACAAAGTTTATGACAGGTAATATCTTCAAGGGTCATATTCAGGATGCATTATTTAACTTAATTTCTGTATGGACTGGACAGTCACTACAGCTTTTAGGTATGCCTACAGAAGCTATTCATACACCACATATGCACGATAGATATCTTTCCATTGAAAATGCTCAGTACATCTTCAACAATGCAAGAGATCTTGGCAAAGAAGTTGAATTTAAGCAGGATGGTGTTATCCAGAAGAGAGCTCAGGATGTTCTTGATAAGGCAGACAAGCTTCTTCACGAAGTTGAAGCAGAAAGCTTATTTACAACTATTGAAAAAGGTATATTCGGCGGAATTAAGAGACCTAGAGATGGAGGAAAGGGACTTGAAGGCGTATGCGTTAAGGATGCAGGATACTTCAATCCATTCATTCCACTAATGATGGGAGGTGCAAAATAATGACTTGTAATTGTAACACAGCTAATAATCAAATCGATTTAACTAAGGTTAAGCCTTATGGTGATACACTAAATGATGGACAGATGGAATTTGCATTTACATTACCAGTTCCTTATGGTGATGAAGCAAATGAAGCGGCTAAGAACTATGTAAAGCAGATGGGCGTTAATGAACCTGCATGCGTTTATTCAAAAGATATGGGTGGCGGATTTACTTTCTTCATAGTATACGGAAAAGCTCAGCACACAATTGACTACAGCACAATCAAAGTTCCAAAGGTTGATGTAGAAATCATGGACAGAGTTGAATGTGGTGAATATATTGCAGAAAACATCAAGAGAGACGTTGTAATGGTTGGAGCAAGTACTGGTACTGATGCTCATACTGTAGGTATCGATGCAATCATGAACATGAAGGGTTTCCACGGTCACTTCGGACTTGAAAGATTTAAGAATGTAACTGCTATTAACATGGGAAGCCAGGTTCCAAATGAAGAGCTTATTGCTAAAGCTATCGAAGTTAAAGCTGATGCAATTTTAGTTTCTCAGACTGTTACTCAGAAGGATATTCATATTCAGAACTTAACTAACATGGTTGAACTGATGGAAGCTGAAGGAATAAGAGACAAGATTCTTCTTATTTGCGGCGGACCTAGAATTTCTCATGAACTTGCTCAGGAACTGGGTTATGATGCAGGTTTTGGCCCTCATAATTATGCGGAACACGTAGCTTCATACGTAATAACAGAGATTGTTAAAAGAGGCAGAATCTAGTTAAAAACAAATATAAACATCAACTTCTCAAAAATTGAGAAATATTGACAATATAAAAGATGGGTGTATAATGAAGACGACAGAACACTAATAAAGTTACTGTATGCATACTTTGTTTGCATTAAAAAAAAGCAATTATACACTCATTATTTTACATAACTTGCAACTTGCATAAAGCTCTTTATATGTACCTGTCAGTAATTATCAATTATTTAACAGAAAAGAGAGGAGTTGTTTTTATGTTTAAAAAACTTTCTAATGGATGCGTGGCCTTAGTAAATCGTTTCCTTCCAGACCCATTTATTTTTTGTATAATCTTGACTATTATAGTATTTGTAGCCGCGATGCCTTTAACGGGTCAGGGGCCTATGGATATGATTAATGCTTGGGGCAATGGCGTTTGGGGGCTTTTAGCTTTTTCCATGCAGATGGCATTAGTTCTTGTACTAGGAAGTGCGTTTGCAAATGCACCTGCAATTAAGAAAATTGTATCTAGAATTGCGGCATTGGCTAAGAATCCTACACAAGGAATTATTGTTGTTACTTTCTTCTCACTCATTGCATGTTGGATTAATTGGGGATTTGGTCTTGTTGTTGGAGCTATTTTAGCCAAAGAAATAGCTAGACAGGTTGATGGTATTGACTATCGTCTGCTAATTGCTTCAGCTTATTCTGGATTTGTTATCTGGCATGCTGGATTCTCTGGTTCAATTCCGTTAGCACTGGCAACTCCTGGGGCAGAGGCACTAGCCGCAGCTACAGGTGGGGCTGTAACTGAGCCTATATCAACAAGTTTAACGATATTTGCTCCATATAATCTGATTATGTTACTTATAATATTGGTTTGTCTTCCATTTATTAATGCGAAGATGCATCCATCACCAGATCAGGTTGTAACAGTTGACAGGAATCTTCTTGTTGAGGAGGTTGAAGAACATAAAACCCCAGTAACACCTGCAGAAAAGATTGAAAACAGTGTTATTGTATCAGCAATAATCGCACTTGCAGGAATTGTTTATTTAGTATTTTATTTTGCAAACAATGGTTTTAATCTTTCATTAAATATTGTAAATCTAATATTTTTAACTTTGGGTATAATATTTCACAAGACACCAATAGGGTATGTAAATGCCATTTCAGCGGCTACAAAGGGTGCTGCGGGTATCATTCTTCAGTTCCCATTTTATGCAGGAATTATGGCGATGATGACTGCTCCAAGTGTAGCAACAGGTTTGTCTTTAGCGGCTGTTATTAGTAACTGGTTTGTAGCAATAGCAACTCCAATTACATTTCCGTTATTTACATTTTTATCGGCCGGTGTTGTAAACTTTTTTGTACCATCAGGTGGTGGACAGTGGGCAGTTCAAGGGCCTATCATGATGCCTGCAGGTGCAGAACTTGGTGTAAGTCCGGCTTTAACCGGTATGGGCATTGCATGGGGTGATGCGTGGACTAATATGGTTCAGCCATTCTGGGCTTTACCTGCTCTTGGTATAGCAGGATTGTCAGCGAGAGACATCATGGGATATTGTTTAATCACTCTGTTCTTTGTTGGCATCGTAGTATGTGGTGGTTTCTTAGTTGTAGGAATGCTGGGATTAGCATAAGTTTTGTTAATTAACAAATAGTTATATATAAAAGAAAAATAATCCCCCTGCTTGTGATACAAACAGGGGGAAACTTAAGTAATTTAAAGAAAGGTCGTGTTTTTCATGATTAATAAGATCAGAACAGCCGAAGAAGCAG
>NZ_DAMBYD010000026.1:0-2748 GCF_032051575.1 Aminipila sp.
GTTAGTATTTCCTTTGTTAATGCTAAAAGCTAAAGGTATGCCATCGCCATCCATATAAAGTAGGGAAACTACTCTCATAGCTCCCCCCTTATCAAACCGTACGTGCCCTATTAAGGCATACGGCTTACCAACGTGTTTGAAGTAAACTTGAATTAAATGTAAGTTTGACCAGCATTAATAGCATTCAATCGGGCAGGAGTAAAATATTCTTGCCCTCTCTTTTTCTTATTGGCGATTTTAGACTCTAAATTCTTTTTAGCTCTGTCCTTTTGTCTTTCAATGTACGTTTCAATTTCATATCCCCACATTTTGTTGTAATATAGCCAGTTTCCTGGTATCAATCCAATTCTTGCAAAGTATTCGTTGTTCCATTTTTGTGTAAGCAACCAACCTTTTCTTTGTGATGGATTTTTATGAACCATTGCAACTCTCAGCCTTTGCCTGATGTATGAGTCTATATTATGTAATAGATGTCCTGTAGCTGTTACAACGCATCTACTACGTTGACCATATCCTTCGTTTGCTTTGATAGCTTTGTGTAAATTAAGATAGTAGTTAACCTTCCCCCTTATTATTGGATTCACTCTGTCAAGCAAACTCTTAGTACTTAAAGTTAGGCTTTTCACAGTTTTATCCTTTATCTTCTGTTTGAAGTCTTTAAGGGAGTTATTTGTTGGCGTTACCATGAAATATCTGCTACCATCTTTCATTCTATTTCTCCAATGTTTGAAGGTGAATCCTATGAAGTCAAAGTCATCTTTATCAAAATCTACAAACTTTGTCTTTTCCATAGACACTTCAAGACCTAAATTCTTAATGATTTTTTGTGCAATTTCTCCTGCTCTTTTTATGTCCTCTTCAGTTTTTGCGAATAGGAGAAAGTCGTCTGCATATCTAACAAACCGTATTCCTTCTTTTTCTAATTCCCAATCTAATTCGTTAAGATAGATATTTGCAAGTATTGGAGATATTACTCCTCCTTGCGGTGTGCCTGCTGTTGTTTCATTGTATATGTCATCTTTCATATATCCTGCTTTCAGCCATTTCCATATCATGTCTAATACTGTTCCATCTGCTATGTATTTTGATACTATTCTCATAAGATTCTTATGAGGTATGTTATCAAAGAAACCTTTGATGTCGCAATCATAGATATGATTATATCCTGTTTCTATATTCCATAATATTATTTGTAGCACCCTTTCTGCTCCTAATCCTTTCCTGTAGCCACAAGACCATTTGTGGAATATTTCTTGCTCAAATTTTGGATTTATTACATTTACAATGCTTTGCTGTACTATTCTATCTTCAATTGTGGGAATTCCTAAAGGTCTAAGTTTACCATTTTTCTTAGGTATATATACTCTTTTTACTGGGGTAGGTTTGTATGTTTTATCTTTCAATTTACTCATTAGGTCTTTGATGTTTTCTTCTTCATTGGATTTGAAGGTATTTATTGTTACACCATCAATACCGCCACTACCTTTGTTTTCTGCTACCTGTTGCCATGCCGCCATAAGTTTATGTTCAACTAATATCTGTCCGTAAATACTATGCATCTTAAATTTTAATTCGTCATTCATTTCTTATCCTCCATTTTTCTTGTGTTCTTTGGGTTCGTTTTTACTTTTGTAGCGTTACCCTTTACATTACACATGATTGAAACTTCAGTCCACTGAGGTCAACTCCCTTCCGTTCAATATGTGTTTGGTCACATATTTACTTCCGTACTATGAAGTTGTCTGACTTCTCCGTTCGTAACTACAACTTCGGCATAACCTTATATGTATTTACCCCTTTCAGGCTTGAACGGAGACCTCACAGGGTCATTGCATTTTCCTTCTTAACATACCAGGTGCTTTCACATGATAAGCTGTAATAATTCGGATAGCTCTTGGAATTATTACCACAGGACTTCCCATCCTTTTTGCATGGTCGTCAACTTACCCCGCCACAACGCACTTCACACTTTCGTATTCCGGTCTGTTAATCCGCTTATGAGCCTCTCGGTTATTCACGTCTCCTTCAGACACTACCTCACGATAATGCCTTAGACTAAACTTCCTATGCTATGCTATCATCCATAGGGAAGGACTTTCACCTTCGAGAACCCCGACACTTCCAATCTTCCGACTTGTTATTACCTCTAAAGTATCATCGTCTATGATTTTAACATGTTGGATTTCGCAAACATTCTGCTTGCAAATATGCAACTGCCTGTCGCACGAAAAGAGCGACCGTGGTGTGGTCGCTCTAATGTGCTAATTGTGAATTTCTATGATTTCCATATCGCTATCTTCTAATAGCATTTGATATTTGTCCGCTTTTTCGGAAACACAAACGCTGTACGAAAAGGCTGAACTCATAAACAAAATAATCTCAACGATTAACTGGTTTTGGGAGTCCGGGTGAATAAAAAGTAGATGGCAGTTAAGATGTGCCGCTGGCTTTATTGCATCCGCTATTTCTGGTGGAATTTGCATAACTTTCTCATACTTTTTGTCATAATTTCCGTTGCTTCCGTTATATAATATTTCTCTTATCTTTTTTGCCGTGTCATCTTCCCAGCAATATTTATCACCTAACTTATAGCAGGAATACTCGTAAGCGATTTTAAGTGCCGCAAGAAAAAATAAATTAAAGTCTATCGTTATATCATATCCTATTTCCGGCTGCCATATCACGGGTTCCTGCTCAGTTATTTTCTCCATTGCCTTTTGAATTTCCTCCGCAGGAAGCCCAAGTCGT
>NZ_DAMBYD010000009.1:0-202770 GCF_032051575.1 Aminipila sp.
TCTACGTATCAAGTGTTTTATTATTTCACTTGTCTACCTAGAAGGGAGCATATCAAAATGGCAGTCCAATGTTTTCATAATTCATTCACTTATAGGCAAATCCATCCAAAAGATTATATCTGCATTTCTTGTTTCTAATGCAAACGTAACATCTAATGATTCTAATATTTTTTTTACAATAGTCAGACCAAGACCTCCACACTCTTGCGTCCTGCTTCTTGCCTTATCTACTCTGTAAAATGGTTCAAAAAGTTTTGCCTTGATTTCTTCATCTATATGAGCATTTGTATTGAGAATGGAAATACGAACAATATCATTATCTCGAATTTCACTCCAAATACGAATTTCTTCCCCCTTCGATGAGTTTTGAATCGCATTCATCACTACATTTGAAAATACATTGCATATCATTTTGGGATCAGTATAACAGGAAGTCGTTTCCGGAATTTCGATAAAGATACTCTGCTCTTTTTTATCCGCAAGGGTATTGTACTCCGGCAATAAATAATGAATGATATGTAACAGTATTACCTTCTCCTTATGCGGAACAATTTTTTTATCTGAAAGCTTTACAATTTCTAGTATTTCAGTAATAATTCGATTCTGTGCTCTCATCATATTCAAGCATTCCCTCAAGTATTTTGGATGATTATTGTAATCACCTATCCCTGCGATCATTCCTTCCAGCAATGCGGAAGTAGCTGCAATTGGTGTTTTCAATTCATGAGAAGCTGCAGAAAAAAAATACCTCTGATTTTCCTCCATTTCTCTTTCACGAATAACTTCTGCCTGAAGTTCCGAAATCGTATATTTCAGTTTTTCATACATATTATGTACATCTCTGGCCAGCTGCCCCACCTCATCCCGTCTGGAAACTGGCAGCGAAACTTCTTCAAGACATGCCATTTTACAGGTGTCATCAGCCAGCGTTCTGATTGGTCTGGTGATTCCTCTGGCAAACAGTACTGCTCCGGCAATACTTGATAATAATAAAAGAAATAGAATAAAAATTCCTTTTTTAATGAACTCTTCGTACAAATCTTTATTATCCGTCACCGTTACTGTACTTATGATTAGATTATCATCCAACGCAATCTCTATATTATTTTGATTTTTCTTTGAAATTGTAACTGTTCTGGGTCTATTAGCCGAATCTGTTACTATACCTTCTGCCTTACTTATACTAAAGCTTTTACTTGTAACTAGCCCTCCATTTTTTTTACCGATAGGCTCTACCCCTTCATTTTTGGAGTCTGTTGCTATATCTTTAGTTACTACAACATGTGATTCTGTTGTTGTTATACCTTTATCGTTAACTGTTGTATAAACAATATCTCCATCTTGAGTTTCTATATTAAAAACAAAAGACTGATTCTTATCATGAAATTCATTAGCTGTTTTAACAATCTGTTCAATACCTTCATCTTTAACTATGCTCATTTTCAATGGTTCAAACATTGCTGTATATTGTTGAACTTGAAGATAATCATAAAAGTCTTTAAACTGTTGTGCAAAAACAAGTACTGTTATACTAATCGTAAGTGAAAGAAACAATAGTGTATATAAAAATACTTTTCCAAAAATTCCAAATTTATGTATGTTCACTTTTGTTCCTCCAGACTATATCCGATACCTCTGACTGTTTTAATCATATTAACAGGGAGTTTACTGCGCAGATTTTTAATGTGCGTATGTACAATCCCCTCATCTCCATCGAAATCATAACCCCATATTTTAGTGAAAAAGGTTTCATGTGAAATGACTTTTCCCTTATTTTGCACAAGAAGGAGCAAAATCTCAAATTCTCTTAAAGTAAGAGCTAACTTCCTAGTGTCATAAATTGCTTTATATGATTCCATATTAAGTGACAATTTTCCGACACTAATTTCTTTTTGAAGCATCCCACTTCGTCTCAACAATGCCTCAACACGTTTAATAAGAATTTGCATGGAAAAAGGCTTTATCACATAATCATCAGCTTCATTCTGAAAGGCTGTTAGTTGATTTGTGTCATCTGACAACGCAGTCATTATCAGAACAGGTGCATTACTTATTTTTCGAAATTCCTTTAAAAGTTCCTGCCCGTTTAAACGGGGAAGCAAAATATCAAGAATCACAAGATGATAGTTTTTATCATAAAACATTTCCAATGCTTCTTCTCCATCAAAAGTGGTGTCCACAAAAAAACCTTCATTCTGTAAAAAGGTTTTTACTGTATCACAAATATGTTTATCATCCTCAACAACTAAAATTTGAATATTCATCTCATTACCACCTCAGTTTTATTCTAACACAGAAATCTGTAGTTTTACTGAAATCTTACTAAGAGTACTTCCTGTTCTTACCGTTTACAACAGGATATTAAAAAACAGGAGCATTTTTTAGCAATCATCTAATAAGGATGTTTTCGAAAATCATAATTGTTTCGCATACAGCCAAACGATTACCTATGAATTGTAAATAATCTTTATTGGAGGATTATCTGAAACAAAATACCATGCCAATGGAAGATACCATGAAACGTATTCGTTTTTCTCCGAAATAAATTTCCTCTTGACTGTTTTCACTGTAACAGTACTCATACACGACAAGAAGCTCAGAACCGAAATCCAAGCAGCGATATATGTCAGCGGCAATATCCATGCACTCTGTTACATAGGCTTTGACGACCTCATTATCATTATTCAGATAAGGGCTGCCTTGCGGCAGAACCTTGTGCAGGCAATAGGGTGAATGCAGCTTGAACAGCACGTCATTCGGAGCTTCTTGAAGATGGTTGTGCTGTTCTAATATTGCCGGAACTTAAATTCAAGGATACCTTACATTTGCTTGATATCTTCTAAACTTTTTCTAAGATGTATAAGTACTTCCGTATCTTTATTATCGTTAAACTGGTCTGCAAATTCTTTAAAATACTCAATAAAGTAACTTAAAATTATAATTATACTCTCTTTTGGCAATTCAATGTCGGAGCACTTATTCAATTGATTCCATAACTCTTTTGCAGAAGTACTGGCTATCTTAGCTGTTTCATATCTAAATTTCATCTCTTCTTTTTCATCTTCATCAAATTCATTCATAAAATCAACTATTGCTTCATCTATTCCTCTATCCCATATGGATGACTTAAATATTGTCGATTTTATCCTTTCAAATTGCAAGTCACTAAAATTCATCTTTTCCTTTAAACTGTATAATCTAAGTTCAGCTTGTTCAAAACATTTCTCTCTTTCAGGCATTTTACTTCTCCCTTTGTAAATTTTTAATTATTTAGATTACTCATCATTTTGTCTCCTATCTCACATATGCCTCCCATAATAGATACTGACCGTCAATTCAACTAACAATAAAAACCCCAGAAAAACTGCGGATACTGTAAAAACAGGAATCCATGCTGTGTTGTCAATCAGCTTGTATCCAACCACGCCCCCTATTGCAGACACTGCAAGACAGCCGTAAAGGATTTTTAGTGTTAACGACTTAGTTTTAAGCATTAAAAGCCTGTTTCTTTCATCGTGACCTTCTATAATATCTTCTCTTGTGGCTTGTTTTGAAAAAGCACGAATAAATCCGCTAATGCCAATCATGATAACCACAACAGCAATAATAACATCCTTGAGTTGTTTCGGTAAAAACTCTTCAGGTGAAACAATATTAACGATTAAATTACAGACACCTACTGCGGTCCACACGATTCCAAACACGAGTCCCTTTTTATTATAAATCTTCACGCTGGTTATCCTCCAATTCCTTGTTCTCTTTTAGACAGCATAAATCCTCCACCGTTGTTTTAAATACTTCTGCCATTCGATACGCCAGCATAAGGGAAGGGCTATACTGCTCTTTTTCAATAGAAATAATGGTTCTTGATGAAACATAAACCAAGTCTGCCAACTGTTGCTGTGTTAAATTAGCTTTGTTCCGTAATTCTTTTACTTTTGTTTTCATAATTCCCCTGCTCTCGTATTATGAAGCTCGCTTCATAAGAAGTTAACTTCATAATACTATATTCGGCTAAAGATGTCAATTTTAACACAAAGTTGGCCTAACAAATTTTTGTTATGATTGGAAAACTTGTCCAAAATACAGCTTAAGACAAGATAAAAGCCGTAGGACAAAAATCCTACGGCAAATCTTAAAAACTTAAAACATCCTACTGAGACGGGGCATTCATATACTCCTGTTTTGGACTAAAATTATTAAATTGACTCGTAACGCTTATTCATTTAATAAGGCATGTATCCTTTGATTCAACATCTGTAATGCTACAGTATTAAACCCACCCTCAGGAATAATGATGTCCGCATTTTTCTTGCTTGGTTCCACAAACTCTTCATGCATAGGCTTTACTGTTGTAAGATACTGTGCAACAACAGATTCTAAGCTTCTGCCTCGTTCTCTAACGTCCCGTAATATACGTCGTATAATCCTTACATCAGAATCAGTATCTACAAAAACTTTTATATCAAGCAAGTCTAAAAGTTCTTTGTTTTCAAAAATTAATATTCCTTCTACAACAACAACTTTTGAAGGTTTTAACACTAGTTTTTCATCTACACGGTTATGAATAGTGAAATCATACACAGGACACATGGCTTGTTTCCAGGCTTTTAGCTGTCTTATATGCTCAATCATCAAATCTGTATCAAAAGCATTTGGATGGTCATAGTTTAAAAGTATTCTATCCTCAAAGGGCATATTGTCGTGCTCTTTATAGTAGAAGTCATGTGAAATTACTGTAATATTATCATTAAATTCTTCTTTTATTTTATTGATCAGCGTACTCTTTCCGCTTCCTGTACCTCCAGCGATACCTATTACAATAACCTCATTATCTTCCATCTGTGTATCCTTCCTCCTACAAATAATTCAACGGATTTTCTGGTACGCCATTTTTCTCAACTTGGAAATGGCAGTGGGGACCAGTGCTTCTTCCGGTATTTCCTGAATTTGCAATCTGCTGTCCCTGATAAACTTTATCACCTTTTTTCACCAGTAACTTACTACAATGTGCATAAAAAGTAACTATACCATTACCATGATTAATCTTAACTACATAGCCTAAGGAACCACTATAACCTGAGAAGATTACCGTACCACCATCTGCAGCACTGACTCTTGTGCCTACAGGACAAGCAAGATCTAGCCCATAATGCATTCTGCCCCATCTTGGTCCGAATTTTGAAGTTAACCTGAAACTAGATACTGGATATTTTAGGTTTCCGGTCCCCACAGTGGACGGGCGTTCCTTGGTACCCCTTAGAATTACTGCTGTAGTTGGTTCTAAAGTGGTTTCAGAGGATAAAACGGTTGCCGCTACTTGAACCCCATTTTGTCTAGTTATTCGTGCAGTAACGGAACGTTCACCATCAATGCCCTGTACTTCTGTATTTGTTTCCCCCTTATAAAGGGTATTTGTATCTTTGTACTCGGTTTGATATGCAATCGCTTCAAGATAATTTGCTATTTCCAGAGTCTGAACGGTTACCATCGGCGCTGGTTTTGTAAGTACAATCTGCTGACCAATACTTAACTTTTCTGGATTGATAGTAGGATTTGCTTCCCTTAACTCACTTATTGACATACCATAAGTCTTTGCTATGCCTGATAAGGTATCCCCTGTTGCTACTATATGAACCTGCTGGGAGATTGCCCCAGTCAACAGCTTCTGCATAACGGTATCAACATTTTGTATTCTTCCCAGCTTAGTATCTATTTCTTTAAAAGTAACTTTTTCTTTAAAACTAACCTTTTTATAGTCTATATCTCCTGATGAAACAAGATACATTGCTTGAATGTTATTCAATATGTCTTTAGCTGTTTTTTTACTGTCTACAATAGCAACTCTTATATCATTTACATAAATTCCATAAGCTGTGGCATTCATGTTTTTCATATAGGTCAGCCGCTTAAGGACTGCCTCTGTATCGTCCATGTCCTTATTTATGGCAACAACCCTTTTAAAAGCGATATCTTGTTCTTTATCAATGTTTATTTCTGCATTATGTTCTTTAGAAAGCTGCTCACTTACGATATCAACTATCTTTAAAACATCTTCCTGCTTTTTTACCATGCCAAGGGTTCTGCCATTATAGGAATATTCATATGCCGTACAATAATTAAATACTGCAACACAGCAAATTGCTATAACTATAACTACACCAAAATGTAGTAATAGCTTTCTCTTATTTATCTCTGCCCATTCTCTTGCAAAATTAAACTTTTTGTTACCTTCTGTAACGATAACTGTGGTTTTATCTGCCAGTTGTTCATTTTTGGTATCCACATGGTTAATAAACCGAACCATTTTGGCAGCTGTAGCTTTTTCCTTTGCAATCAGATTATTCTTTGTCTGAATAAACTGTCTCATTAGTTTACGATTTTTCTGATGCCGTTCACGCCTTTTTTCTGGGTTCTCTTGGTAATAAGTATTTATTTTGTCCCTGCCTGCATTTTTAACCGCTTTCATGCCGCCAAAAACTGAACCTACCGAAGATACGATTTCATCTTGCGCACAATGTCCCAAATGTATTATTGTTTCATAAAAAGTTCGACAGAATTCACCGATTCCATGCTCCACAGATGTCATTAGTTCCATTGTTTTATCTGCAACTGTAGTTTGCCCCGTCCCTAATTTTTCTCTCTTAGTTTTAACTTGTCCACTTTGCATTTTTTCAGCTGCAAGTATAGCATTTAATTCTTCTTGCTCCTTTTGCTTCGTTGCTTGAGCCTCTGCCTCTAACAAAGCTTTCTTATTTTCTTCCTCCAGCAGCCTTGCAGCTTCCTCTTCTGCTCTTGCTAAGACCTGAGCCTTTGCCTGAGCTTCTGCCTGTTCCTGTGCAATTTCAGCTGGTGTCTTCGGAAATCCCCTTAAAAACTCATCCTCTTTATCTGCACCCAAATTATTTAAGTCCGCAATAAGTTCTCCAGGTCTATGTTTTCTTTTGTTTTTCTTTTTCTGTGTTTTATCTAAATCTTCTTTGAAGAATTTTGCCATATTTCCGCTTCGCTAAGCCGCTCATTAAAGCAACTACAACGTTCCCCCATATCATTCGTTCCTGTGTCCTTACATTTATCACATTTATAACGGATTTCCATGTAATCCATAGGAAAATTATTTTCAGTAAGCTTAAAGGCTTTCTCCTCGCCTAAAGCATCAATCTTAATCCTAAATCTTCCAAGTTGTTCTTTGGCATTATCTGCTCCCGAAACCATTACCCTTGAAAGTTTCATACCAAGGTCTCTTACCTCTTCGTCTATTTGCTTTATTTCAGGCAGCTGGTCATATATCTGCTGACGTCTTTCGGCAGCTTCTGCTTCGGCTTTCTCTCTAATCATGTCATAATACCTAAGCACACTTCCTGCCTTTACAGACTTACTTCCACCTGTCTTTTCAGAAGATCCACTATTCCCAGCTCCGCTATCTTCCCGCCAGTTTTTAAGGATTTTATGTACATAATTTATATTTGGATTAGATATTCCACTGGTTTTGTTACATGCTTCCAAGACCTTGTCAAGCTTATACTCCATTTCTCCAAACCATGAATCCATCAAGTGCTTTTCCTGTTCTGTAGCATTTCTGTTAAACCCAAGTGCCCTCATAACACGTTTATATAAATAGTGCTTATTATCTATTTCCTGTAAATATACTTCAATATCTTCTTTTGTCTTAAGATTTTTTTCTGCCCATTCTTTCACTACAGTTCCCACGTAATTAGGTGCATCCTTCTTTCGTGTATTTTTACAGTAGGTATAAGCATAAACAATCATCTCTGGATCAGCGCCAAAATCTTCTATCCATGAAAGGATAGACATAGGCTCTTTACCCCCAAGAAGTCTACCTGTTATCTTTTCAATAGAACTATACATTTCCTTTACGTCAATGTCTACTAATTTATTTTGTATATCTTTATTGGATTTATTTTCTTTGCTTTTTTTTGTCTGCTTCCCATATAAAAGTTCTTTTAAATTTATGAACTCTATGCCGTAGTTAAACTTATCTTTCGGGTCCTCAAAATGTTTTTCAATCACCCCAATGGCCTCCCAGTAAGACCAGGCTTTTAAGATGTCCTCATCTGCCATGGAAAGCTGCTTAGCAATAGTGTCATTATCCATATAATGTCCTGCACTTGCATACATAAGCGCAAAGAGATAAACCTTTACATATTCCGCCGGCGCACCCACCATATATTCACTTATAAATACATTTTCAACATTGGTGTCTAAAAGGTAAAGTTCATTTGCTCTTTTTTTAACAAAATTATTCTGCATGTTACCTTCCCATTCAATTATAATTATCTAATATTACTCTTATCCACGAATCTCGTGTATTTTCCTAACCAAGTCAACTCTACCGTACCAGTTGGACCACTTCTCTGTTTTGCAATAATAACTTCACAAACGCCTGGCTTGTCTGTCTCAGGATTATAATAATCGTCTCTGTATAAGAAAATTACTATATCCGCATCCTGCTCAATGGAGCCAGATTCTCTAAGGTCAGAAAGTATTGGCCTGTGGTCTGTTCTTTGCTCTGGTGCACGAGAAAGCTGCGAAAGCAATATAACAGGGCAGTCCATTTCTCTTGCAAGAAGTTTTAAATATCTTGAAAGTGCAGAAATTTCTTGCTGTCTGCTCTCGTTCCTACCTTCATAATTCATAAGCTGAAGATAATCCACCACAATCATATCCAGTCCCTTTTCAGCCTTTAACCTTCTACATTTATTCTTCATCTCCATAATAGAAATGCCTGGTGTATCATCTATAAAAATGTTTGCCTTTGAAAGAGCATCTAATCCAAGCGTGATGTCTTCCCAATCCTTACGTTCTAGCTGGCCTGTCTTTAATTTTTGCATTTCTATACGGGATTCCATAGATAAAAGTCTTTGTCCAAGTTCTTCTTTACCCATTTCCAAACTAAAAATTAATACCGTAGCATTACCCTTTATGGCTGCCTGCTGAGCTACATTTAGTGCAAATGCAGTTTTTCCCATAGCTGGTCTTGCCGCAAGAACAATTAGGTTTGATCTTTGAAAGCCTGCAGTCTTTGCATCAAGGTCAATAAATCCCGTAGGTATACCAGTAACATTACCTTCAAGCCTTGATATTTCATCTATCATTTCCATGTTGGAAAGCAGTACATCCTGCAATGCTGCATAGTCTTTTTTCTGCCTTTTTTGAGCAATTTCGAAAATTCCTCGTTCAGCATGATCAAGTACTGCCTCAGGTTCCATTTTTTCCTGATAACTTTCCTCTACAATATCACTTGCGGTCCTTATCAGATTTCTAAGCACAGCTTTCTCCGCTACTATTTTAGCATATTGAACTGCATTTGCTGTAGATGGAACGCTGCTGGCTAAAGACAGAACGTAAGCACGTCCGCCAACCATTTCAAGTGCTTTTCTTTTTTTTAACTCTTCTGCCACAGTAAGTGCATCAACCGGCGCACTTTTTCTACATAACTCGACAATTGCGTGGAAAATTTCTTTGTGTATTTCGCTGTAAAAATCCTCATCCTTCACTGCCTCAATGATGTCAAAAAGTGCATCTTTGTCCAGCATAGCCGCGCCTAATACTGACCTTTCCGCATCATCGTTGTGAGGAGGTATTCTATCTAACATTTAAATCACCTAAACTGAAACATTAACTCTTACAGCACCTGCTACTTCTGTATAAAGTTTTACTTCTACAAAAAACTCACCCGTTGTTTTTATTGGATTTTCAAGAACGAATTTTTTCTTATCAATATTAATTTTATGCTGCTTATTTAATGCTTCTGAAATATCCTTTGAAGTGATGGACCCGAATAGTCTTCCACCTTCTCCACCCTTTGTTACAATAGAAACGGTTAGTTCTTTAAGCTTTTCAGCTAACTGCTGGGCCGCTGCCTTTTCTTCGGCTTTCTTTTCTGCAGCAATAGCTTTCTGCTTTTCCAAACTTCTAACATTACCTTCTGTTGCTTCCTTTGCCAGCCCCTTCGGAATTAGCAAATTTCTTGCATATCCATCGTTTACTTTTACAACTTCTCCCGCTTTACCGGAACCTTTTACATCTTTTAACAATATAACAATCATCTTATTTTTCCTCCTTGTTTTTCGCAAGTTTACCATCCAATGAATTTACAATTTCCTCTATCTGCTGTAATGCTTCTTCTGGTGTACATTCAACTTGTGCACCTGCAGTGGTCAGGTGTCCTCCACCCCCCAGCTTCTCCATTATTGTCTGCATATTCATTTCTCCAAGAGATCTTGCGCTAATTACTGTAGTCCCTTTCTCATCTTTGCCCGCAACAAAACTAGCTCGAACATTTTTAACCGATAAAAGTTCATCTGCTGCCTGAGAATTAATTACCTGAATGTCAGGATGATGTCCATGACTTATAGCATAAGCTATTCCAGTTTCTTTTATTTCTGCATCTGCTATGCACCTTGCCTTTATCTTAAAGGCTTCTACATCTGTTTGAAAAAATCTTTTAACTGTAGTTGTATCTGCTCCCGAACGTCTTAACCAAGAAGCGGCTTCGAAGGTTCTAACGCCCGTTTTCACAGCAAATCGATTTGTGTCCATTGATATTCCTGCTAGAAGACCTTCAACTTCAAGCTTTGCAACATTTTTCTTGTCACCGGAATACTGTAAAATTTCTGTTACCAGCTCCGATGTTGAAGACGCATAAGGTTCCATATAATACAAGGTAGCATTTTCAATCCATTCTTCAGCCTTACGGTGATGATCTATTACTACTATTCTCTCAGTTAGATCTAACAATTCTTTACACTCTGTTAGACTAGGTCTATGGGTATCTAGAACAACCAAAAGCGTATCCTTATCCGTCATAGATATAGCCTTTTCACTATTGATAAATTGATAAAATTCCGTTTCTTTTGCCTGATTATATATCTCCGCAAGGGTTTCAAAATAGTTATTTATAACAATATAAGCATCTTTATTTCTATTTGCAACAATCCTGTAAATACCTAAAGCTGATCCAAAAGAATCCATGTCAGGATTACGATGTCCCATAATTATAACTTTAGAGGATTGATCTACAAGCTGCTTTATAGCATGCGCTATAATTCTTGATTTTCCTTTGTTTCCCTTTTCAACGGTCTGCATTTTGCCGCCAAAGTATTCCAGTTTGGCTCCCTTTTTTACAACGGCCTGGTCACCCCCACGGCCCAGTGCAAGGTCTAAAGCTGCAACAGCATACTGATCGTTCTGTGCAGGATGTTTTCCGCCTGCCCCAATGCCAATACTTAAAGTTACTGGGAAGTCAGCCTCCGTTTCTATGGCTCTGATGTCATCAAGAATTGCAAACTTATTTTCAAGAATTTTCTCTAAGTAGGCATTTTCAAATACCATAAAATACATACTTTCTTTATATCTGATAATAGAGGCGTTACCTCTTGCGGCCCATTGTCTTACGGCCTTGTCAATATCTGTGCTTAAAGCCAGACGCTTTTCCTCTGACGTACTTGAGGTAAGTTCATCATAGTTATCCACATTTATAGTTGCCACACATGTACGCTCATCATTGTACATCGTCTTTAATGTTTCATAATTTGTGATGTCATAGAAATAGATTATGGCACGCCTTTGCTCATTGTTGCCAATATATCCTACTTGGATTCTAAAAATCTTGTCATTTCTGGAAAGTGTCAAAAACTTCTCATTCACACCTTCAGAGAAGAACTCTCCGTGTTTTATTCCAGTAAGAGCAAATATATCTGCATCTTTTATACCATCATATTTAAACACTTCATCAATTTTATTACTGGCTCTAGTAACCTTTCCCTGCTGATTTATAACACACATAGGAAGCGGCACATAAGCAGAAAGTAATTTTTCAATTCTCTTCTCAGTGGTGATTTTTTCTAGGCTTGTTCCATCCATTTTATTTCCTCTTTTTCACTCAATACTAATCAGATAGCTCGAAACTAACGTCTGGTTATTATCTTTCGCAATCCGAATCCCAAATCTAAGAACCCTATCATGCATAATAACATTTGCCCTATAGCTGTCGGCAAGAAAAATAAACACAATATGACAGCAACAACTTTTGGCCATTTTTTAGAATCACAAAAGTAAAATATTACAGCTAAACCTTGTATCTGAAATGCAAATTGAAATAACACTTGTATATTTATCTGTAATATCTTGCTATGCATAAACCCAAGCAATGTAACAACAAAAGTCATTAAATAGATTAAAATCCATCCCCATAACGCCTTCCTTGGCATACTAAAATCTTTAAGTTTTGTAAGTTCTGGTAATGGATATTTTGCTCCTCTGCTTATTCTGCTTATAAGCATATATTCAAAATATGCGATAATCGTGGACCAAACTAGCATTGTTGCTGGTAAAGCATTTATCGCATACGTATATACTTTAGTAAGTGTATTGACCCTATCGCCAAATGAAACCTTTTCCATGCCTAACATGGAGACAATTTGATTATTGTTTGCTGCAGTTTCGCAGAACAATTGTAAATCTGATGCTATAGCACGGCCCACAGGATTTCCTGTAACGGACGCGATAATAAACATCAGCATCATAGCTATGGCAACACCTAAAACCCCTTCAAATATAGCCCTATAGCTTTTTTTTGTTTTTCTGGCTGCTGAAGCCATTAAAGGTAGCGGTAAAAACACCAATACCGAAAATATAATTAATGTATACATCCAATTCTCCCTACTATTTTAACCTATTAATTATATCACAAAGCAATTCAAATTTCAAACATTACAAAATATGGCTTTGCCCCCGTATTTTTTATTATTTTATGTGAAAATAATCTTTTTCTATATAGATAAAAAAACCGAGTCAGATAAGACTCGGTTTTAAATTTAATGTTATATTAGTCAGCTACGTAAGGTAATAATGCAACAATTCTTGCTCTCTTAATAGCCTTAGTAACTTCTCTCTGATGAATAGCACAAGTACCTGTGATTCTCTTAGGAAGAATTTTACCTCTTTCAGTAATATACTTCTTTAGTTTGTCTGCGTCCTTGTAATCTATTGCTTCAGTTTTATCGGCACAGAACTGACATACTTTCTTTCTTCTCATGCCGCCACGTCTTTTATCCATCATAGCGATTACGCTCCTTTCATTAAGGTTTGTTTAGAATGGAATATCATCATCATCAAGTGATGAGAAACCTTCTGGAATCGATGGTTCGTCCATCGTCTGGAAACCAGTAGGTACTGATGAACTATTTCTTGCGCCATCTCCGCCTCTGTCTCCCCATTCCAGAAATTCCACATTATTTGCTACAACATCAGTGGTGTATACAGTTGCACCCTCTTTATTCTTGTAGCTTCCTGTCTGAATTCTTCCCTGAATGCCTACAAGTCTGCCTTTCGTAAGAAATCTCTCACAGTTTTCGGCTTGCTTGCCAAATACAGTTATTCTAGGAAAATCAGTTTGTTTTTCTTTCCCCTGACCAGTAGGTCTGTCAATTGCTAATGTAAAAGTAGCAACAGCCATCTGTGTACTAGGAGTATATCTAACTTCAGGGTCCCTAGTAAGTCTTCCAATAAGAACTACACTATTCATTTGTTACCCCCTATTTCTCATCCTTGTTTACGATAAGATGTCTCATTACTGCGTCTGAAATTCTAAGTCTTCTGTCTAATTCCTTTGGTAGATCATGAGCAGCCTTGAACTCGATTACCACATAGTAACCTTCATTCTTCTTCTGAATTGGATATGCAAGCTTTCTCATGCCCCAAACATCAACCTTACCAACCTCACCATCTGATGCAATGATTTCCTGTACTGTTGCTACAACAGCATCCTTTTTAGCATCTTCTACAGTTGGGTCGATAATGAACATAATTTCATAATTTGTCATTCGTTTTCACCTCCCTATGGACTAAATGGTGCAGACCTTATGCCTGCACAGAGAGCAATCTTTTGTCGGTCGGACTCCAACTGAAAATAATTTCAAAGTAGTCCTACAAATTTCATGCCTTTTAATTATACTATATTTTTTTGAAAAAGCAAGGTAATTTTTGAATTATTTTTTCAAAGTAAGCTTGCAATTATCAACTTCTTCTGGTAACGGTATGGAATTCGAGGCACCCTTTACGGATACTGCCAGTGCAGCTGCCTTAGCGGATCTTTCTAATGCCTTCTCTATTTCCATATTGTCAGCCAAAGCCGCGATGAAATACCCCGTAAAAGTATCTCCTGCGCTTGTAGTATCAACTGCTTTCACTTCATAACTGCCACAAGCAATACGTTTGGTTCCTTCTGCGTATCTTGCCCCTTTATCGCCTAAAGTTAAAACAACTTTACTTTTAGGGTATTTTTCTATCATTTTATCAAGAATAATATCCGGTTCATTGCTTCCTGTAATGGCTTCACCCTCTATTTCATTCATCATAAAATAGGTTATTTTGTTTAAATCAAGGGCTAAAATCTTTTCATTCATAGGACTTGGATTTAAGAAAATCTGTAAACCACTTTCATATGCCATATCCACAATTTCATTTAGTGAGCTAATTTCATTTTGAAGAACGATAATGTCTCCTTTTTGAAAATTTTTAATCACTTCTTCTGCATACTCTTTAGTAATTTCCTGATTTGCTCCACCAAAAAGTATAATACAGTTTTGTCCTGTTTTATCCACCTGAATAAAAGCATTACCTGTTGGCACATCAAATGTTTTAACAAAACTTACATCAACGCCGCTTTCTTTAAGGCGTTCTTTTAAGAACTGTCCGTCAATTCCAATGCCTCCTGCATGAAAAACCGAAGCTCCCGCCTTAGATAAGGCTACTGACTGATTTAGCCCCTTACCCCCGCAAAACCTGTCAACAGACAAGGCAGAAAGAGTTTCTCCCGGTTTAACAAAATGATCTACATTATAAACCCAGTCTATATTCAAAGAACCAAAATTTAATATTTTCATATCGTTCTCCTATCCTGACTTTTTTCTTAGTTATAACTTCTTTCTCTTTTTCTGTTCTCTTGCAGCATATATTGTCAACGCAACAATTGTTAGAAGATATGGTACTAATCGAGTCAGCTGGCTCGGTATATTAAAAATCTGTAAGCTGCTGGCTAATGCATCTGCAAAACCAAATAATAGTGAGGAAAGCAAGGATAATCCCGGAAGGCCCCTTCCCATAGCTTCTGCTGCTAAAGCAATAAATCCTCTCCCTGCCACCATATCCTTTGTGAACATGGATAAATAACCCATAGACATAAATGCTCCACCCATACCAGCAATGGCTCCAGAAAGGAGTAATGCAAACATACGAATTTTCTTTACTGAAATACCAGCAGTTTCAACTGCCTGAGGTAATTCTCCAGCAGCACGGATATAAGTACCTGTGCGCGTTTTATACAAAAATATGCTAAGTAATATCAGTGTGATTATGGCAATATAGGTAAGCGCGTTCTGCCCGGATAAAATATCTCCTAAAACTGGGATATCCTTAATAATAGGAATATTTACATCTGGAATTACTTTACTTGGCAGTTTTGTTGAAACACCTTTATCCCCTGTTAGCAGATAAAGAACGAATACCGTTAGTCCACTTGCCATCAAATTTAGAGCTATGGCAGATAAGAATACATCTGTTCCAAGCTTTAAGTGACAAACCGCTAAAATGCCAGAATAAACCATTCCTGTTAGGATGGCGATTAATAAACCTAACCATGCACTCTGTGTGTATGCACTCCCTACAACTCCCGCCAAAGCTGCCACTAGCATTGTTCCCTCTACACCAATGTTTAAAACACCAGCCCTATCTGAAACTAGTATTGCCATTGTTGCAAATAATATTGGAGTAGTAACTCTTATAACCGAATCAAGGAAAGCGATTGAGAAGATTATATCAACTATTTTGTCCATCTGAAAGCGCCTCCTTTATTATAACCTTTTTCTTTATATGACTTAACAGCGCTGAAGCTGTTACAAGAATAATCATTACTGCCTGTATAACTGTTATAAGTTCTGAAGGAACGTCACCTGATCGAGCCATTACATTTGCTCCTATTCGTAAATATGCTAAAAATATGGCTGCAATAGGTACAAGCTGAGGTTTATTTCCCGCTAAAATTGCAACTATTACACCGTCCCATCCATACCCAGGAAGTGACGTCCATTGAAAACGTCCATACATACCCATTACTTCAACAGCACCGCCAAGGCCAGCTACTGCTCCGCCTGCTAACTGAGAAATAACGATAACTTTTGCTACTTTAATCCCTGAGTAATTGGCATAATCCTTATTTTGCCCAAGAATTCTAATGGAATAGCCAGTTTTAGTTCTATATAAAAACACATAACTTATAATGACTAAAATAATAGCAATGATAATTCCATTATTTACTGAAGTCCCTTGTATAAGGTTTGAAATCTTTGACGCTGCAGGAAGTTGATAGGACGCTAACGCACCAAATTTCGGGTCCCTTATATATGTATTAAGTAAGTATAAGCCCAAGTAAAGAACTATATAATTAAGCATAAGTGATGACACCAGTTCATCCGCATTAAATTTAGCCTTTAATATTCCTGGTATAAAACAAATGATGGCTCCTGTCACTGCACCAATTATCATTGGTACTACTAATGCAAGTCCAACTGGAAGCTGCCAAAGAGTTGCAGCTGCTGCCGCAAACATAGCACCCATAAAAAATGCACCTTCTGCTGCAACATTAAATAAAGAGGCTTGAAACATAATGCAGATGGCAACCCCAGTAAAAGTAAACGTTGAAGCCATAGATATAACGTTTCCAAGATTTCTTTTTGATGAAAATGGACCTGTAAGCAGGTCTGAAATGGAGTCTCCTGGATTATTGCTGAAAATCATAATTAATATAAATGCGATAAACAGTGAAATTACTACCGCTAAAATAGTAGTCGCTGAGGAGAACCACAAATTTTTATTCTGCAATTTTTCACGCATGATAAGCCCTCCTTATTTCTTCATCAGACTGAGTCTCAACACCAAGCATATATTTACCCAGTTCCTGCTCACTTATCTTTGAAGGATCTTCAAAGTAAGCCGATAATTTGCCATCATAAATAACAAGCATGGAGTCTGACAGTTTATATAGTTCCTCTAAATCAGCAGAAATTAGCAATACTGCACAGCCTGCATCTCTTAGCTCTACAAGTTTTTCATGTATAAATTTAGCAGCGCCAACGTCTATACCTCTTGTTGGCTGCTCTGCTATAATAAGTTTTACATTCTCCTGGGTAAATTCTCTCGCAACAACAACCTTCTGCATGTTACCACCTGAAAGCATTTCAACTTCTGTCAATGGAGACTTACATTTTATTAAATATTCTTTTACCAGTCTTTGGCTTAACTTTCTAATCGCTTTTGGATCTAAAAGTTTAAACTTATTGTAAATCTCAGGGGACTTTAACTTAGTTGTTATAAGATTGTCCTCAATAGACAGCTGCTTTGTAATCCCCAAAGTCATTCTGTCACTTGGAATATAGGCTAATCCCAATTCTCTAAGTTTCCGAATATGCTTGCCCCTTGTATCTGTACCAAACATGGTGATTTTACCACTATCAAGTTTCCTAAGATTTGTAATAAGCTCAACCAGCTCATTTTGCCCATTGCCTTCAACTCCTGCAATTCCCATAATTTCACCTGCTCTTACAGTAAATGATATACCATCAACCACTGCCTTTTTATCTGAGTCCACATGCCTTACATTGTCTACTTGCAATATACAATCCGTAGGTTTAGCAGGTTTTTTTTCTAATACTGATGAATATTGCGTTCCCATCATAAGGGCAGAAATTTCAGTTTCTGTTACATCAGCAGTATTTACCGTTGTGATCATCTTTCCTGATCTCATAACGCTGATTCTATCTGAAATCTCTTTTACCTCTCTTAATTTATGTGTAATGAAGATAACGGTAAAGCCCTGTTCTTTTAAATGTTTTAACTGTGCAAATAGTTCTGTTGTCTCTTGCGGCGTTAAAACGGCTGTAGGTTCATCTAAAATTAAAATCTTTGCACCTCTGTAAAGTGCTTTTAATATTTCTACCTTCTGCTTTATTCCTACAGGTAAATCCCTTACTACGCTATCTGGATTAATTTTCATGTTAAATTTTTCTGAAAGGGCTAAAACTCTTTCTTTTGTTTCATTTTTATCAACAAAACCATTTTTAATCGGTTCATAACCAAGTGCAATATTTTCTCGTACACTAAATGACTCTACCAGCATAAAGTGCTGATGTACCATCCCAATTCCCTTTGCCATCGCATCCTGTGGCGATTGAAAATTCTGTGTTTCTCCCTCTAATATAAGTTCACCATGATCTGGCTTCTCCAGCCCAAACAAAATTTTCATTAAGGTACTTTTCCCTGCCCCATTTTCACCTACTAGAGCATGAATTTCACCTTTTTTAATGGAGAAACTTATTCTTTGATTAGCATAAACGCCATTCCCATATATCTTAGAAATTTCTCTCATTTCCAATAATTCAGCCATATATTTTTCCTCTTATACAACAACGAAGCTGCTTTATATCCCTGACCACATCTCATAGTCCCCAAAAGCAGCCCCGTTGAATTAGTTTTTGTTAATTATTATAGCGCAACTGATGCCTTTAAAGCAGTTATTTCTTCTGTTGACATATCAAACGCACTCTTAACTTTTATGTCACCATTTTGAATCTTTTTCTCTAAGCCGGCCATCATATCAATAGTATCCTGTGGAACAATGCTTCTGAAAACTTCGTTATCAGCAAGGCTAACGGCATTATCTGCCATACCTAAAGCTTCTGTTTTTCCATATGGAAGAGTTCCATCCTGATGCTTTTTAATCGCTCTTAAAAGCACCTGGTCAATATTCTTCATTGCTGATGTTACAATAATCTTGCTTGCTTCTGGATCATCTTTCTGCAATGCCATAGCTTGATCAGCATCTACACCAATTGCTAAAGTATTTTTGTCCTTACATGCATCAATAACACCAAGGCCTGCCTGTGCTGCACAGTGGAATACTACTGCAGATCCAGCATTTATCTGAGCTGTTGCTAATTCTTTTGCTCTTGCTGTATCAGAGAAATCCCCAATCATTGATGTAATAACTTTAGTACCTGGAACAGTTTCCGTAGCTCCCTGAATATAACCAACTAGGAAGTCGTTTAATACAGGAATATCCATAGCAGATACTGCTGAAATAGTACCTGAACCATTTGTTTTTTCTTTATCCTGTGCCAATGTAGCTGCTAACGCGCCTGCAAGATACATCATTTCGTTTTGCTTAAATGTGATAGAATATACATTATCAGCCTTTACTTCTGAATCGAAGATAATAAATTTCTTATCTGGGTATTCTGGTGCAACTTTCTGAAGTAACTCCTGCATCTGGTATGTACCAACAACAATTACATCATAATCAGAATCACAAGCTTCATAAAGATCTGATTCCCAAACCGTGTTATCAAAACCCATTTCTACCACTTTAGTTTCACAACCAAGTTGGTCCTTAATAAGTTTCATACCATTATTGGCTGAATCGAAGAATGATTTGTCTCCTAAGTTACCATTTAATAGACACTCAACTTTTAATGTTTTACTATCCTTAGCAGGTTTTTCGGAAGCTTTGCTGCCACAACCAGCTAATGAAGTCATTATTAATGCAGTCACTAATAATAAGCTAAGAATTTTTTTCATTTTTTCCTCCTCTTAGGGATTACCCTAAATCACATTATTTTATTGTCAATTTTCTATAATTGATTGACAATTAACAAAAATCGGTAATTTCCATTTTATACTTCTTATACATAAATTTCAACTTAATTTAAAATATGCCAAATTTGTTTTTTATTTCTTTTACTTGATCCTGATTTATTGGTTTTAGTTCACTTCCAAGCAATTTTGCATTTATAACCGCAGCTGCACTAAACTCTACTACCTCAAGTTTATCAAATGCATTAAAAAGACTATTTCCTGTACAGATATAACAGTCATTTTCAACAATTGCAACTGGGGATTTTAATTTAAAGTATTGCGCTAAATCTTCTTGTTGATTAATTGTTGCTCCAAAAGGAAATTTAGTAATATCTTCTCGCAATACGATATAACATTCTGGAATAGTTTTTAAATCATATTCTAAATCGGTTACAGCAAAAACCATGGCATTTTCTGGGGCAGCCATTATTATAGCGTTTATGTCTGGATTTTCGTCGTAAATTTTTTTATGCAGCGTAACGCTCTTAGAGGGGATTTTTCCCTCTTCTACTGCCACCCCTCGAACCTTAACAACTTCATCCACAGTAAGCTGTGCATTGTCAGCCCCACTTTCTGTAATCAAAAAACTATGGCTATTTAGCCGGGAAGAAATTACTCCAATATTCTGAGTAAACAAATCTCTTCGATATGCTCTTTCACAGAAATCACAAATCAGCTCTCTTAACTGCATTTCCTTTTCAGGAATTTCTGCTTGGTTAAACGTTTCAACTTTAGGGCATGAAGCATTGTTGTAATGTTCGAGCTGCTCCTGTGAAATGAGATTCGGGCGTTTTCCCAAAAAATTCTGCGCTTTTGCCTGTATCCTGATACTAAAATCTAAATCTTTAAAAATACCAAACGCATCTCGCAGTCCAATTTTGCTGGCGACAAACGCTCCATGATTTTCAAGTATTGCAACATTAGTCTGCTTATTTTCCTTAAATTCTTTCGCTACATTATTTCTGAGCTCCTCACTGCCAGGACATCCGTAAGCCGCCAATCTAATATTTTTAACAGAATTAGCAACCTGTGGTATAATCATAGTTTCAGGCAATTCTCTAAGAAGACTGACCGCCACTAGCCCTGCAGGATGTGCGTGAACAACGGCCTTAAATTCAGGTCTATCCGCAAGGATAGATTGATGTATTCCTGTCTCCACTGAAGGCTTTTTCGTCCCTTCTATCTTCCCATCTGGTAATATCTTTAAAATATCACTAATCTCATATCTCCCTTTATCTCCTCCAGAAGGGGTTACCCATATATTCCCTTCCTGATCTTTTAAGGACAAATTTCCTCCAGAAACTGTAGTAAGCTTGGAATCATAAATACGCGACATAATTTTGCAAAGTTGTTCTGAAGGTTTTAGTTTTTCAACTTTCATAACCTTTTTTCTCCCTTAAGCATTTTTTGATATGTAAGGTTTCTTCATGTGATCACAAATCATGTTTACAAATTTTTCTCTATCGATTTTTCTGGATATATGGCAATTTGGTGCTTTATCGGTTAAATGCCAGATGTCTGCCACAATTTCACCTGCTGTAAGCTCATCTCTCGTAGAGATATCTGCCCAAACATGATCATATTCCACCAAATTCTCGTCAATAAGCATTGCAACACAAACTGGATCATGAAGTGGAATCGTAAAGAAATTAAATAATTCTTCATGGCTGTTTCCAAAGAAGTCCATAAGTTCTGCAACTATTACGGAAACTTTGTCTCCCTGTGCTCTAAGTCTTTCCACATCTTCTTTTTCAAAAGTTGCCTTCATCGTAACATCAAGTGTATTTACATAAATATCGCAACCACTGTTAAATACAATTTTAGCTGCTTCAGGATCCAGGAATAAATTAAATTCATTTGAAGAGTTTACATTCCCATCTGTATAAACGACTCCTCCCATAATAATAATTCGTTCAACTTTTTCTTTAATATCTGGTGCCATAATAAATGCAGTAGCAATGTTTGTTAAAGGTGCTGTTGGAATAAGTGTTATTTTTTCCTCGGAAGCCCTCAATGTATCGATAATAAAGTTTACGGCATGCTTTTCCTTTATTGGTGTAATAGGATCTGGAATATAAGGTCCACCTAATCCATCTTCCCCATGAATAGCCACACCTGTTAAACGATAATGCTCCTTCATCATTGGCTTAGGGCATCCCATATATACATCTACATCCGTAACACCTGCGTAATCTAGAACTCTTCTGGCATTTCTTGTTGTGTATTTTATTTCGCTGTTCCCCTGAACTGTTGTTACTCCTAAAATCTGAATATTATCCGCTCTGGATGCAAGCAATAGCGCAATCGCATCATCATGCCCAGGGTCACAGTCCATTATTACCTTAGTTATTTTCTTATTTTCCATAGTTCCTCCATTTTTTTAATGTTTATTATATCTAATCCCAAAGTTTTTCAGGATATAAACCCTTGTCTTTCAGTGACTGGAGTGCATCCACAACCATTTCCTTATCTTCTTTATAAGTAACTCCATACCATTTGTCTGCAGATTTTAATACCTTTACCGTTGCTGCCTCTTCTTTAATCAAAGCATCTACTGCCAAAGGAAGGAAATATTCGCCTTTTAAAGGACTCTCAACTAATGCTTTGTCCAAAAACTTAGGAAATCTTGCATCCATTTCATCAATCATACTTCTGCTAAATCCCCAGAAATTCATAGATACAGGTGTTCCTTTCGAAACATTCTGCCAAGTTTCTCCTTCATCCTCTGTGAATCCAATGTTTCCATCTTCCATCCATTTAATCTTTGTTCGCTCAATAATTTCTTTTAAGAATCCATCCCCAGATGTTTGGCATACACCTCTGGCAACTGTTCCATTTTCAGTAAGAGTGTTTTCTACCTGATAACCTACCATACAATATCTATATTTATCATCATCCTGTGTGTTTGAAAGATAATCATAAATACTCTGGAAAGCCCCTGGGCCATAATAGTCATCTGCATTAATTACCGCAAAAGGCCCATCAATCATTTTTCTACAGCTCAAAACTGCATGACAGGTACCCCATGGTTTTACCCTATCCTCTGGGACACTATATCCTTCAGGAAGATCATGAATATCCTGAAAAGCATAACGAATGTTTAAATGCTTTGCAGCTCTTCCCTCCATAATTTTTTTAAAGTCTTCTTCTATTTCTTTTTTTATAACACAGATAACCTCTTTAAACCCCGCAAGGTATGCATCATATAAAGAAAAATCTATAATTAGTTCCCCCGCAGATCCAACTGGATCCATCTGTTTTAATCCGCCGTATCGGCTACCCATACCAGCTGCCATAATCACTAAAACTGGTTCTTTCATAAATTCACGACCTTTCAAATTCTCTATCCTTATTTCATTCTAGTAGAAAATTTCTACTAACTATACTCCATAAACCTTTTAATTTTATACCAAAATAATGAATTTTGCAACCTTTTCAAATACTGTACCTATGGTATAATAAGTTTTATAAATAAAGAACATAAAAGGGAGGACTTTAGACATGAGATATACTAGCGCTGATGCAGAGAAAAGAGCAGCCTTTGCCGTTGCAGATTTAATGGCAGCTGCAGCAAGAACAGCTCCAAAAGGCTGTGGTGTAGATAACATTGAAGTTGTGATTCTTGATGGAATAGAAAAGGATAAGTTATCCAGTGATATGAGAAGGATTGCTAAAGAAACAGGGGCTGATTTTTTTAATCGTGATGCTGGCAATGTGGATAACAGCCATTGCGTTATTTTAATCGGCATAAAGAATAATCCTTTAGGTTTAGAGAATTGTGGAATATGCGGTTTTGAAAACTGTGGGGTTATGAGAAATGCAGGTGCCAACTGTACATTTAATATAACCGACTTAGGTATAGCTGTAGGTTCAGCCGTGTCTATCGCAGCAGATAACAGAATTGACAACCGTGTGCTCTATTCTGCAGGAAAGACTGCAGTAGAAACAAGTGTCTTCCCTAAAGAGGTAAGAGTAGCTTATGGAATTCCACTTTCAACATCTTCAAAGAGTATTTTCTTTGATAGAGAGCCTGGCTGCGTTCTTGTTTAACTCGAACCCTAATCGATGTTTATAGCTTACTCTGAATTGAGGCTGTAGCCGTTTTATTTTGCTACAGCCTCAGTTCTTTTAGATCAAAATATTATATTTCTGTTTTTTTCGCATTAGTTTGGGTTGAGACATATGAAGAAAGTCTGCAGCTTTTCTGGTCGTTCCAAATTTTTTTAAAGCATATTCTATCAGTTTCTTTTCCTGCTGCTCCATAATCTCATCAAAATTCAGATAAGAGGAAGCCCGCATGTTACGTTTTAATTCCATAACTAAATCTTCATATATATTCTCGTTTAAGACTTCTTGTATATGGTCTCCCGTTATAACATGACTTTTTACGCTGATTACAGCACGATGTATTAGGTTTTCTAACTCTCTGACATTTCCTGGCCAATCATAATCAGCAAGTTTTGTAAGAGCAGCAGCATCAAATTCCTTGTCGATGTTGTAATGCTTACAATAATTGCTAAGGAAGGATGTAGCCAAAGGCACAATATCATCGCTTCGCTCCCGAAGTGGCGGAACTGTAATCGTATAGATATTTAGCCTGTAATACAAATCCTCTCTAAACTTTTCCTGCTCCACAAGCTGCCGCAACGGTATATTGTTTGCACAGATTACACGTACATTAATATTAATAGGCGCTGTTCCACCAACCTTATAAAACTGACTCTCTTGAAGTACTCTCAGAAGTTTTGATTGAAGATTTAATGAAAGCGTGCCAACTTCATCTAAAAACAAAATTCCTCCATTGGCTAACTCAAAATATCCTTTTTTACCACTTGCCTGAGCTCCAGTAAACGAACCTGCCTCGTATCCAAAGAACTCACTTTCAGCAAGGTTCTCTTGAATAGTTGCACAATTAATCTTGATACATGGCTTGTTCTTACGAGTACTGTTTTTGTGTATTAAATCAAGAATTTTTTCTTTCCCAACGCCAGTTTCTCCTTGGATAATAATATTGCAGTCATATTGAGCAATATTTAAGCCTTCATCTACTAAGGCTTTTGTTGTAGAACTTCCGAAAATAAAATCATCTATTTTTTTATTTTTTTCCATTGCTACTACAGTGGATTTTTTTGTTGCCTGACGAAAAGCGATTGATTGTGATTCATAAAGCTTATTCACCCTATCCAGCTCTTTTGCAATGGATATTAGTAAATCAAAGGTATACTTTTCATATCCAAGAACGAACTGTCCCAGTACATAAGTTTCAAGTTCCTTGCTCATACTCTCTGCGATTAGAATGGATTGTGTATAACTATTTTTGAGACTTGTAAAATATAGTTTTCCCTTTTGGCGTGTAAGAATAACGCTTAGAACCTCTGAGCCCTGAAGATCTTCACAATTAATTGTCATGTCATAGTGTTTTTTTTCTTCTTTCAGAACCGCTTTTGACGAATTGATAGGTTGTGCTACATTAAGAACATAGGAAGAATTAGCCCAATATGCTAGTTCGTGTTTAACTTGCTGAGGTGTAAGCGTCCCTATCCCATCCTCGTCAAGAATCACTGTAATATAGCAGTTATCACCGACTGCTTTCTTTATGGAGCAAACATAGGTTATGCTTGAAACTAAATCCTTCCCGATAACAAGATACCGTTGTCCTTCATCAGACACATTATGAATACTATACAAACTCGCTGCTTCGTCAAAGGTAGCCATAGTATAATTCAACTGTAAAGCAGGAGGTATTGTCGTTAATGGCGACGTCATGAAAACAATGCCATAGCCCATTACCGTGAGTTCGCCATAGTTATAGTCAATTTTATGGATTTTATCAATATAAATCGGATGAGCTGTCATGGTTGTCAAACAAAAAATGCTATCCCCTATATGATACTGTGAGCTCTTTTCAAACTCACTTCCCATTTCTTCGATAGTACCATAAAATTGTCCGGCAGTATTTGTAAAAGGATTATGAAGTTTTCCTCTACGATTTATTAAATCTAAAATTTTTGCAATAATCTTAGCCTCATCAAAACCACATTCGCTGCAAAATTGCTGAAAACAGTCTCTTTCTAAATGAATCAATTTTAAAGATACTCTACACTCCGCGGGTGATATTTCTCTATGATTATCAACCTTCCATGCCGTAACTGGAACAGCATCTTTTGGCTCGATTACTCGGCTAAGCCCGAATGTATCATTTGTTATGTTCATTTTTCTTCCTCTCTAACCAGACGAATATATTTCTGACTCATTATATCTTCAATACGAACCAATGTCTATCTTGAATCAATTTTGTATCAAGATAATTAATAATGATTCAGTATTGATTCAAACACTCTTCACCAAAAAATATTTTATACAGACTGAAGCTTGATAACTTACATGTTCTTTGGCATTTATAGTTAAAACATAATAATTGGCATGTAATTTGCTTATTATGTGAGTATCTAATTATGTAATGGAGGAAATATTATGCTAAGAAAAATGCGTGGTGAATTCATGTTGATTATAACAGCTCTGATATGGGGAGTATCTTTTGTTGCCCAACGAGCAGGAATGGAGTACATCGGTCCGTTTGCATTAAACGGAATAAGATGTTTAATTGGCGCTCTTGCTCTGCTTCCTGTTATAATTATAATGAATTGCCAAAGAAAAAAAAGCCAATCCACTGAAAGAGAAATAAAAACAACGGAAATGGAAATTAAATCTGCCAAAAAGAATCTAATTATAGGTGGTTTATCATGTGGTGTTATATTTTTCATATCTAGCTCATTGCAGCAGATTGGAATGGTTTATACCACTGCTGGAAAAGCTGGCTTTATTACAGCATTATACATTGTTATAGTGCCGATTTTAGGAATCTTTCTGAAACACAAGGTTCGTCCAATTCTATGGTTCTGTGTACTATTAGCCACCGCAGGTCTATACTTGCTTTGCATTCAAGAGGGTTTTTCAATAGGCAAAGGTGATCTTCTAATATTGATTTGTGCCTTGGGATTTTCAATACACATTTTAGTAATTGATTATTTTTCGCCAAAAACAGATGGCGTGAAACTATCCTGTGTCCAATTCCTTGTTTGCGGGATTCTTTCCATACCTTTTATGATTGTTTTTGAGAGTATCAATTGGATGAATATTATGAATTGCTGGCTGCCCATATTATATGCGGGCGTTATGTCTTGCGGTATTGCATATACCTTGCAGGTTGTGGCTCAAAATATACTGAGCCTACCGTTACATCCCTGATTCTAAGCTTGGAATCCGTATTTGCAGTAATTGCAGGAATTATTATTCTTCATGAGCAAATTTCTATACGTGAGACTTTTGGATGTATAATAATGTTTGCAGCCATTCTTCTTGCGCAGATTCCATCCCAAGGAAAACTAATTAATAAAACAAGTAAAAAAATGATAAAATATAATTCTGGACTTGATAAAAATTAAGTTTATAAGTTTATGTATAACCTTAATTAATATAAATACAGAGGAGGAATGTAAAATGGCAAAATTTATGATTACTGATGAGTTTTGGGAATTGTTTCCCGAAGCTGAGATTGCTATAGTTCTAGTGAAAGGAATTAAAAATACAGAAGCACATGTGGCCGATGTAAGGCAAGAAATCAACCAACTATTGAAACAGAGTAGCAAAGAAGCAAACAAATTTCTGACAGCGGAGGTGTTCAGCCAAAATAAAGTAATTTCTGTTTGGCGAGAAGCATATCAGCAATTTAAGACAAAAAAAGGTGTCAGATGCTCCATAGAGGCGTTATTGAAACGAGTAGAAAAAGGGATCGGAGTTTCGCCGATAAATCCTTTAGTTGACATCTATAATGCAGTATCACTAACCTATGGACTTCCTTGCGGTGGCGAAGATATTGATACGTTTAAGGGGGATTTACTACTAACAAAAGCAGTTGGTGGAGAACTTTTTCTGGCACTTGGTGATGAGGACTATAATAATGCTTTGCCTGGTGAAGTCATTTATAAAGATGACGAAGGAGCCGTATGCCGATGTTGGAACTGGCGTGATGGTCAGAGAACGATGCTTACTGAAAAGACGGAAAATGCTTTTCTTATTATAGAATCAGTAGATCCTGACAAAAGTGATGACTTAGAAGCAGCTGCATTATTATTAGCGGATCTTACCAAGAAGTATCTTGGAGGTACTACAGAGGTTACTTTTATGAATGTTGTTGACCGGGAACTAACTTTATAGTTAGATATGAGAGGAGATACACATGCGTAGATCGGATCGGCTCATGAGCCAGGAGGACACTTTAAGGGTTCTCAAAGAAGGGAATTATGGAATTCTTGCAACAGTTGATGCGGAGAGGCACCCTTATGGAGTACCTTTAAGTTATGTTTATGTGGACGACTGCATCTATTTCCACAGTACCAGTGAAGGTGGCGGCAAATACAACAATATAAAATATAACAACATAGTTTGTTTTACAGTTGTGGGAAAAACAAAAATTCTGCCAGATAAATTTGGCACTTTATATGAGAGTGCTATTGCTTTCGGAGAGGCTGAGTTAGTTTCCGATGAAGAAGAACGATTAAGGGCTTTCAGAGAATTTCTTAGCAAGTACTGTGCTGATTTTATAAATGAAGGAGAAAAATATATAAAAGCTGCTGCACCAAAAGCAATGGTAATAAAAATCAAAATTAAAAACCTTACAGGGAAACACCGAGTATGATATTTTAACATTTTTTGCTGATTATGATATTATAAAATACTGTGTCCACATCAGGATAAAAGCCAAGGAGATATTTTTATATTTCCTATGGCTTTTTTTATTTCTTTGATTTTAAATATTCCATAACTCTAGGTGCCGCTATGATAAACCAAGGTGCAAATTTTTCTGGATGCTCAGATAATTCTTTTTCCAGTTCTGAAAAGGTAGCCCACCTCATATCTTCTACTTCCTCAGGATTTAATACAAAATCTCCATTGTATTCTCCAATCATTACATGATCATACTCATGCTCATATAAATTCTCATCAAATTTATGTTCATACTCAAAGCAAAAAATTTCTTTTACCTTACATTTTATGCCTGTTTCTTCAAAGAGCCTTTCTTCTGCATCTGAAGTTATCCCCATATTATCCCCAGGGTGTGAACAACATGTATTTGCCCATAATCCTCCAGAATGATATTTATCAAACGCCCTCTGCTGAATTAATAACTTATCTTCATGATATAAAAATATAGAAAAGGCCCTATGGAGTAATGGACTCCTGTGAGCCTCCAATTTTGTGGCTTTACCTATAGGCATATTGCTGCAATCCACTAAAAGGACCTCATTCCTTAATATCTCTTCCCTTTTTGTCATAATTTCTAATCCTCAATTTTATTAGAATTTTTCTTGTTTTTAGGACTTTTCCACCTGTCTATAACAGAAATTGCTACCATCAATATGGCTAATCCTAACGACCAACCACCTAAAACGTCTGTAGGATAATGCACACCTACATATATTCTGCTAAACCCAATTACTAAAATTAATACTATAAATAGATTTCCAACTATCTTATACACAATTTTATCCACAGTTGTGTGGAAAAGTAAATATGCGAACATCCCATAAAATACAAGGCCTGAGCACGAATGTCCACTAGGGAAACTAAATCCTCCCTGTAAAATCAAGAAGTTTTCCACAGGTGGTCTGGGCCGATGCACCACTACTTTAATCATGGTTTGTATCGTTGCTGAACAAGAAACTGCAATACCAAGTGGCATCCCGTATTCCACTCTAGTTTTCTTAAAAAATAATAATACTATGCAAAATAATGTAATGGTATTTGGATTTCCCAAATACGTTATACCAGTTAAAATTGGATTTAAATATTGATTTCTTAATCCAATGATTGTATTCCTTATAATTGTATCAAAAACTAATGGCTCCACTGTTGCCATTGAGTTCATTACATAAAACGCTATAAAAGCGAAGCATAGCAATGCTCCGCTCAAAACAACCATTCTTTTTAAACTCATAAAGCCCCCAACGCTATCGTTCTATTTATATTTGACAGCAGTGCCGTAAGCAATAATTTCAGCTGCTCCCTGCATTATCGCTGATGATGAAAATTGAATCTGTAAAATTGCATCTGCCCCAAGTTTTTCTGCTTCATCAACCATTCGCTTAGTTGCAATTTGCCGTGCCTCTGTCAGCATTTCTGTATATCCTGACAATTCGCCTCCTACAAGCCCTTTTACACCAGCCATTATATCTCTTCCAACATTCTTTGACTGTACTACATTTCCCTTAACAATTCCAATTACCTCTATATCTTTTCCTGGAATATAATTAATATTTACTAGCAGCATTCTCTTCTCCTCCTTTTATTTCTTTTATCCTTTGAATTAAGACTACTATTATTAAAACAGCTCCTACTATAGGGCCAATTAATATAAATATGGCTACTGCCATAGGTAACAGATTCTTCATTACAGCTGTAAATAAAAGTATCGACATGCCTAGTCCATAAATTATTGTTATTACTGCAATGACAATAGGTGCAATAAATTTATTCATACTATACCACCTTAAAATATACTCTTTTCGTAACATTATACTACACCTTTATTTTAATTAGTAATTAATATTTTATTAATTATATGTTATGATTAAAAGTAGAATGGAGAAATAAAGATGAAAATTATAAGAAATATACCTATGATTGTTGAATTTGTTTCAGCACTCCCAGAACTAAAAAAACATAAAAAAAACATATATAAATATAGGGCTCTTGAAGATCTTGAGAAAGAAAAAGAATATATATTGAAAGCTACTTCTACCTGGGGAAAACGAATTTTAAATGATTTAAATATCCACTTAAATATAATTGGAGAAGAAAATATGCCAGAAAACGGTCCTGTGGTATTTGTTGCTAACCATCAGGGTTATGGTGATATCCCCACATGCTGCGCCGCTTTAGATAAATTCCAAACTGGATTTATTGCTAAAAGCAGTCTTAGTAAATTGCCTCTTTATGGCGAGTGGATAAAAAATATCAGAAGTGTTATGATTGATCGGGAAGATCCAAGAGAATCACTCAGAGCTTTTGAAACAGCAATTGATTTTATAAAACAAGGTTTTTCAATCGTTGTTTTTCCAGAAGGTCACAGAAGCAAGGGCGCCGAAATGGGTGAATTTAAAAAAGGAAGCTTAAGACTTGCTACAAAACCTGGCGTTCCTATCGTGCCTATTTCTATAAATGGCACTTACAAACTTTTTGAGGAAAAAGGCTATATGCAGGGTGACTTTACAGTTGACTTTCTTATTCATCCAGCAATTCAAACTTCTGGGCTATCTAGATCTGAGGCTTCTAATTTAGCCGAGACAGTAGAACAGATTGTAAAAAAAGGCCTAAACGATTTAAAAAATAACAAATAGTCCATAAACTATTTATATATTATAAAATAATAATTATTCCTATAAAAGCTGAAAGAAAAACAAGTATCGATTTTTCTTTATATTTCAAAATTGTAACCATGGCAAAAACCAATCCCAACAAGCCTTGAACTGTAATAATAAACCACATAATCGGAAAATTAAACATCATTTTCAACAATTCAAAAATTATAACAGTAATGCCAAGGCTTGCTGCCCATCGGCCCAGCTCTGTTTCTGGCCATATAGTAAATTCCATAGTTGGTCTCCTTCCAATCATGTTGTTTTACTATTATATCCCATAAAAACCATTCTAATTCTTAACACCAAATAAGTATATTTAACTATGCTTATGTGTCTTTGCTCATACAAAAAGCTGATTGATGAACTATTCAGCTTGATAAATTTTTTCACTTATTTCTTTAACTTCAATTCTTTAACAATATCTTTATAATATAAAATTTCAGTTTTATCCTTAAAATTAAGTATAACACAATTATCATCATCCAAATTCTTTCTGAAATATTCATTATATTCAATTCCATAGGAAAATTGGTTTGGGTACTCCCCTCTGTCATCTATAATACTACTGAAACATTCTCTAAAATTAATAACTTTTTCAGGTCCAAAGGCATGTCTATCCAATATTGGAGTTAAAGTTCTTCCATCTAAAAGTTCAAACTCAATGTAGATACTCCCATCCTTATAATCATAATGTATATTCATATCTTCTGAATTTACTTTCCAACCGAAAGTAAAAAAATACAAATAAACACCTACAAGCATTGCACAAATTAAAACTGTAGCTACCACTGATTTTAATATTCTTCTATTCAACTTTTTAAAAGGCTTAATTCTGTCTTCATCAAATATGATACGCTGGGACTTCATTTCCACTCTCATGTGATCATAAATATCATTGCATAAAGAACATTCATTTATATGCTTTTCTATTTCTAAATTACTTTCCTCACTAGTCAGTCCATCAATATAACTTGGCAGTAAATCTCTGATTATTTCACACTTCATCTTGTTCTCTCCTCCTTTACAATCTTCTGTTTTGCTCTATAAAAGGTTACTCTTGCCCAATTTTCATTTTTAGAAAAAACTTCACCTATTTCCTTAAATGAAAATGCTCCTGTTATACGAAGAAGTACTACTTCTTTTGACGTTTCATCTAAAATATGTACTGCTTTAATCACTTTCATTTTCTCAAACTTTAAACATATTTTTTCAGGCAGTTCTAAATCAGGTAAAACGATATCTTCATTAAGCGTAGATGTTTTTCTTCGTTTACTTTTTTCAATTTCCTGATACCACAAATGCTTTGCAATTTGACACAGCCAGGTTGATACTTTACAGGTGCCATTATATTTTTTAGATGATTTGACTGCTTGGTAATAAGTTTCCTGAGTCAATTCCTCTGCAAGCTCTGCATTATTGCAAAGACTCATCAAAAATTTGTAAATCATTTTTGCGTATTCATTATAAATATCATCTACGTTGAGCATTTTATATCACCTCCTTCACAACATGTATCCGACTACTCTATATTTCGTTACATAGAAAATAAAAAAGTATAAACAAAAAATAAAAACCACCATAATAGTTTTCTTACTATATATGCTGAATTAAAAAACAGATAAAAATTAGGAGTAGGATCAAAAACTTTTTTTGATCCTACTCCTTTATAATTCCTACATGGGTGTTCTAAACCCTTTGCCTAATATATTACTTGAATTGGTTATTATAACGAAAGCATGTTTATCATTTATATTGATAAAATCTCTAAGCTGTTTTGCCTGTGCACGGTTAACTACTGACATTAACACAAATCTTTCGTGATTGTCATATGTTCCAATACAGCTATGCTTCGTTACTCCTCTCTTCAATTCACTGTGTATAAATTCACTTATTTCACTTGGCTTATCCGTAATAATTGTAAAGCATTTTGAAATATTAATACCTTCCATTACGTTATCTACAACAACTGCTTTTGATAAAAGTCCAAGTATAGAAAATAAACCAGTGGTGATTCCGAACATAATTCCACTAGTTATGGCTATAAGTGCATCTGTACAAAACAAAGCTTTTCCTATATCCAAAGCGGTAAACTTTTTCAAAATCATAGCGATTATATCCGTACCGCCACTACTGGCTGAATAGTTAAATAAAATCGCAGAGCCTATTGCTGGAAGTATTACAGCAAAGACTAACTCCATTAATGGCTCATTAGTCAGCGGGCCATTCAAAGGAATGATTTCTTGAAAAAATGTAACAAAAAAAGATAAAACTACAGAACCATATAGAGTTCTTATTCCAAAAGAGGTCCCTAAAAATATAAAACCTACAACCAGTAGCAGCATATTTATTAACGCCATTAAAGTTGCCTTTGACATAGGCACTACACTGGCAAGTAGAATAGAAATACCACTAACACCACCAGTTGAAAAATTGTTTGGCATTTTAAAAAAATACACACCAGTTGCTACTAAAAATAGCCCTAATGTTATAAAAGAATAATCAATTAAAACTCTTTTCCAGTTCATTTCTTTTTTTATTATATTCATTCTTATTTTCCAATTCCAAGTCCAAATCTCTCTTTTACTCTAGACATAGTTGCCTCAGAAATAGCATTAGCCTTTTCTGCACCTTCTTTTAATGCTATAATTAGTTCTTCGGAATTTCTGATATCTTCAAACCTTTCTCTTATTGGTCTTAGTGCTTCGGAAGTTACCTGAACTAAATCTTTTTTAAAATCCCCATATCCGCAGCCTTCATACTTTTTCTCAATATCTTGTACAGTAATTCCTGAAAAAGAGCTGTAGATATTAAGTAAATTACTTATACCAGGCTTGTTTACAATATCAAAACGAATAATTCCTTCAGAGTCTGTGGTGGATTTCATAATTGCCTTTTTAATTTTTGATTCATCATCAAGAAGAGAAATCTTGCTAAGTGGGTTTTCTGCACTTTTACTCATCTTTCTTGTAGGATCATCCAATGCCATGATTCTGGCACCTTCCTTTAGGAATCTTCCCTCAGGAATTACAAAGGTTTCTCCATACTTATTATTTATTCTCATAGCAAGATCTCTGCATAATTCAATATGCTGTTTCTGATCATTTCCAACAGGAACTATATTACAATCATATAAAAGAATATCGGCTGCCATTAATACAGGATATGAAAACAATCCTGTAGGTGCAGATTCTTTTCCCTTGCTCTTATCTTTAAACTGAGTCATTCTGGAAAGTTCACCTGTGTATGAATTGCAAGTTAATACCCATGATAATTCAGCATGACCAGGAACATCAGATTGAACAAAGACAGTAGCTTTGTTTGGATCAATCCCGATTGCCATATACAAAGCAGCCACATCAAGTGTGTGTTTTCTAAGTTCTTTTGGATCCTGTGGCACAGTTATTGAATGCATATCTACTATGCAGTAAATACAGTCGTTATCATTTTGTAATTCAACAAACTGCTTTAACGCTCCTAAATAATTTCCTATGTGTATATTACCTGTAGGCTGTACGCCTGAAAAAACTCGTTTCATCTTATTTTTCCTCCGTTTAACGATTTAATTCCTCGTGAAACTTTTTTCTTATATTCTTTTCTGCTCTAGATATAGTCATCTGTGATACCCCTAAAGCGTCTGCTATTTCTGCCTGAGTTTTATTTCCTAAATATCGAAGCTTAAAAACCTTCTTTTCTTTTTCATTAAGAGTTTTAAATACCGTCTTTATAACTTCAAAGTCTTCAATACTACTATATCCCTTTTCTTCAATAGACGCAAACTTATCAAAGGTTAGAACCTCGTCAGTTTCAGTAGTTTGATTTAATGAGTATGTAGCATAAGCTTTTCCACTTTCCACTGCTTCAATAATTTCTTCATTTGATAAGTCAAGATGCTTTGCTAATTCATCAACAGTCGGTGTTCTTCCAAGCTTTTCGGTAAGATCTTCTTTTGCAGCAGGTATTTTGAGACTTATCTCCTTTGTCCTGCGAGGAACTTTCATACTCCATTCCTTATCTCTGAAATGCTTTTTTATTTCTCCCAAAATTGTGGGCGTAGCAAAGCTAGAGAACTCAAAGCCCTTTTCAGGATCAAATCTGTCAACGGCAGAAACGAGAGCCATTGCACCTACTTGATAAAGATCATCATAGTCTACACCTTTATTCATATATTTTCTTATGAGAATTTCCACCATATACAGATAAGTCTCTACAATTTGATTTCTTATATCAACACTTCTGCTTTTTCTGTACTGTAGGAATACTTGTTGGTTCATCATTTGTTCTTCACCATTACTATGCTTTTTTGTTCATCACTTGCATTTTTAATTTCAACTTTATCCATAAGCGTTTTTATAACAATCATTGCCAAATCACCATCTTGAGGACAATTTTTACAAGGTCTGTATTCTTTTACTAAGTCTCTTCCGTTACCAATATCTGTAACCAAAATTTCTATTTTGTCTTCATGAAGTTCACAAGACACTTCATACATATTTGTCCAAGCATTGAACCCATGACACGTAATAGCCTTGCAGGCCTCATCTACAGCAAGCTTTATGTCATCCACAGCTTCCACGTCAAAACCAGCATTGCTTGCAAGTGCAGCAATACCCATTCTAACAACTTTAATATATTCCGGTTTTCCCGTAACTGTAAATTTAATACAATCTGCCATTTTTATACTTTCTCCTTGATTTGGTCATAATAGGAAGTAGGAATCATCATAAATGATGATTCCCCTCATTTTAACATTATTCTGTTTTTATTTCAATCTGTGAAGATTCTTCCGTTTCATTTTCAGTTTCTTCTATATCAACTTCTTTAATAACTTTTGCCATAGCAATGATATTCGCATCATCGTCAACCCTCATGATTTTAACACCCTGAGTAGCTCTTCCAAGTCTTGAGACTTCACCTGCTCTAATTCTGATTATAATACCATCGGAGTTAATAAGCATGATTTCATCATCCTCATTTACAACCATTGCACCGATAAGTTCGCCTGTTTTCTTAAACTTAGCCTTGTCGTAAGTTAAAAGTCCCTTACCACCTCTTACCTGAATCTTATAGTCATCAACCGGTGTTCTCTTTCCATAACCATTCTTAGTAACAACAAGAAGTTCTTCATTTGCCTCAACTAACTCCATGGAAACGACTTCATCATCTGGTTCAAGTTTAATGGCTCTTACACCGCCAGCAATTCTTCCCATGCTTCTAACGTCTTCTTCAGAGAAGCAGATACATTTTCCCTGCTTTGTTACGATAATAACTTTATTGCGGCCTGTTGTTTGCTTTATTCCAATAAGTTCATCGCCATCCTTTAGATTGATAGCAATAAGCCCAGTTTTTCTATTTGTATCAAACTGTGAAATAGGAGTCTTCTTAATTGTACCATGCTTAGTTACCGCAATTAAGAATTCATCTTCTGTAAATTCCTTGATAGGAATAATAGCTGTTATTCTTTCTCTCTGCATTAAATTCAAGAAGTTTACAGCAGGCATGCCCTTTGCAGTTCTCCCTGCCTCAGGTATTTCATAAGCTTTGAGTTTATGAGCCTTACCCGTATTTGTAAAGAACATTAGTGTATCATGAGTTGACGTCATAATCATATTCTTTACAAAGTCATTTTCTCTGGTTGTTAACCCAGTTATTCCTTTGCCGCCTCGCTTCTGAGTCTTATAATTATCAACTGATACTCTCTTTAAATAACCAAGATGAGTTAATGTTATTGCAACATTTTCTTCTTCAATTAAATCTTCTTCATCTAATTCGGAAATGTCAGCAACAATCTTTGTTTTTCTGTCATCTCCCCACTTATCCTTGATTTCTAGAAGTTCGTCTTTAACAACACCCATTAACATCTTTTCATCTGCTAATAACTGGTTGTAATATGAAATTCTTTTCATTAATTCTTCATATTCGCTCTCAATTTTTTCTCTTTCCAAACCTTGTAATCTGGCAAGCCTCATATCAAGAATTGCCTGTGTCTGAATTTCTGAAAGCCCGAAACGTTCTATTAATTTATCTTTTGCATCATTGTAACTAGATCTAATAATTTTAATGATTTCATCAATGTTATCAAGCGCTATTCTTAAACCTTCTAAGATGTGAGCTCTTGCTTCAGCTTTTTTCTTATCAAATATAGTTCTTCTTGTAACAACTTCTTTCTGGTGCTTTAAATATTCAGTTAAAATCTCGTGAAGCGTTAATGTTCTTGGTTGTCCGTCTACAAGTGCAATCATAATCATACTGTAGCTTTCCTGAAGCTGAGTATGCTTGAAAAGTCGGTTTAAAGTTATCTGAGGATTTGCATCTCTTTTAAGTTCAATTACAATTCTCATACCCTGTCTATTTGATTCATCACGGATATCAGAAATACCTTCAATTTTCTTATCTTTAACCAATTCTGCAATCTTTTCGATTAATCTTGCTTTATTTACCTGATAGGGAATTTCTGTCACAATAATCTGCTGCTTACCCTTGCTTGTTTCTTCAAATTCAGTTGTTGCACGAACAAGCACTTTTCCCTGTCCAGTTCTATAAGCCTGCTTTGCACTGTTTTTTCCCATGATGGTTGCACCTGTTGGGAAGTCTGGACCTTTAACAATTTTAATTAGATCCTCAACATCTGCATCCTCATTGTCAATCATATAAACAGCAGCATCAATCACTTCTCTAAGATTATGAGGAGGAATAGATGTTGCCATACCGACCGCAATACCGTTAGAACCATTTACTAACAGATTTGGGAATCTTGCGGGAAGTACTTCAGGTTCCTGTTCTTCTTCATCAAAGTTAGGCATGAAATTAACGGTTTCTTTATCAATATCACGAAGCATCTGCAATGCAAACGGAGTCATTCTTGCTTCCGTATAACGCATTGCTGCGGCGCCATCTCCATCAACCGAACCGAAGTTACCGTGACCGTCCACAAGCATATATCTAATTGAGAAATCCTGTGCCATTCTAACCATAGCATCGTAAATAGAGCTGTCACCATGAGGGTGATATTTACCCATTACCTCACCGACGATACGTGCCGATTTTTTATGTGGCTTATCAGGAGTAACTCCCAATTCACTCATACCATAAAGTATTCTTCTGTGTACAGGCTTTAGACCATCACGAACATCTGGAAGAGCTCTTCCTACAATAACGCTCATGGAATAGTCTATATAGGAGTTTTTCATTTCATCATGAATCTCATGCTGTATCAGCTTTGAATCTTCTAATAAATTCATAGTCATGTTTTTTCCTCCTATCTTAAATATCTACATTTGCATATCTTGCATTATCTTCTATAAACTTTCGCCTTGGTGGAACCTTATCTCCCATTAGAGTTGTAAAGATTTCATCTGCAGCAGTAACGTCTTCAAGGGTTATCTGCACTAAAGTCCTGTGATTAAAATCCATAGTTGTTTCCCAAAGCTGGTTGAAATCCATTTCTCCAAGACCCTTATATCTTTGAATATCTGCTTTTCCAGGCTTGTCCGCAATTTCCGCCATAAGTCTTTCCTGTTCTTTTTCCCCATAAGTGTAATATACTTCCTTACCCTTTTTGGTCTGGAAAAGTGGCGGCTGAGCCGCATATACATAACCGTTTTCAATAAGCGGTGTCATATATCTGTAGAAGAATGTTAATAATAATGTTCTGATGTGCGCGCCATCAACGTCGGCATCGGTCATGATAATGATTTTATGATATCTAAGCTTTTCCAAATTAAAGTCAACCCCAATACCACAGCCAAATGCTGTAATCATATTTTTAATTTCTTCTGAATTTAATATTTTATCAAGTCTAGCTTTTTCAACATTTAAAATTTTACCACGAAGTGGTAAAATTGCCTGTCTTTTTCTATCTCTGCCCTGCTTAGCACTACCACCCGCAGAATCTCCTTCGACTAAGAATATTTCTGAAAGCGCAGGATCTTTTTCGGAGCAGTCAGCAAGCTTTCCAGGAAGTGATATACCATCAAGTACACCTTTTCTTCTGGTTAAATCCCTTGCTTTTCTTGCTGCTTCTCTTGCACGAGCCGCACGAAGACATTTATCAATGATAATTCTTGCCTCATTTGGATGCTCCTCTAAAAATGCAGTTAAATTCTCATTTGTTGAAGTTTCAACGAAACCTCTCATTTCACTATTACCAAGCTTTGTCTTTGTTTGACCTTCAAACTGAGGTTCAGTAAGCTTTACGGAAATAATAGCAGTAAGTCCTTCTCTTACATCTTCACCTGAAAGAGAATCATCATTTTCTTTTATAAGCTTATTCTTCTTTGCATAGTCGTTGATTACTCTGGTAAGTGCCGACTTAAAGCCCACCATGTGAGTACCACCCTCAGTGGTGTTAATATTATTTGCATAAGAAAGAATCAGTTCGTTATAACGATCTGTATACTGCATAGCTACTTCAACTTCAAGGTTATTTTTAATTAATTCAAAGTAAATAACTTCTTCATGAATAGCTTCTTTATTTTTATTCTGATGTATTACAAATTCCTTAATACCGCCTTCGTAATGGAATACTTCTCCCTTTTTCTGACCTTCTCGTTCATCCTTAAGTGAAATTTTAATTCCCTTATTCAAAAAAGCCATCTCTCTAAGTCTATGTTCAAGCGTTGCATAATCATAGTTTACATCTTCAAAGATATCAGGGTCAGCCCAGAAGGTTGTCTTTGAACCAGTATGTCTTGAATCACCTATAACAGTAAGAGGCATAGTAGTCTTACCTCTACTATACGTCTGCTTATAGATTTTCCCATTTCTTTTTATTTCAACTTCCATTTCAGTAGAAAGCGCATTAACTACAGAAGCACCTACACCGTGAAGACCTCCAGATACTTTGTATCCCCCGCCGCCGAATTTACCACCAGCATGAAGTATTGTATGAATGACTTCAACTGCAGGAATACCAAGCTTAGGGTGTGCATCTACCGGCATACCTCTGCCATCATCTTCTACAGTGATAGAGTTATCTGCATTTATTGTAATGTTGATAGTTTTGCAGAAACCTGCTAAAGCTTCATCCACGCTGTTGTCTACAACTTCGTAAACTAGGTGATGAAGACCTCTTGGACCAGTACTGCCTATATACATTCCCGGTCTTTTTCTTACAGCTTCAAGACCCTCCAGAACTTGTATCTGGGCAGCATCATACTGTTGATTGTTTACTTCTGTACTCAATTTAACTTCTCCTGTTCTATAGACATGGATGGTTATCTTGTCAAAACTTCTAGTAATGCCATTTTCCTTGCCTTTTAAAATTTTATTTTTTACTCTACTAAATATTGTTACCAAATTTTAGATACAATATAACTAATCTAGTATACACTAAAATTTGCACCCTTACAATATTTTTTCTATTTTTGGAGGTTCTTTTTAAAAAACACATTTTAAAAGCCTTAAATCGTTAATTTAAGGCTTTCTGGTTCACTTTAAGTTCTATAGTCTAATTTGCGGCATTTATTTTATACCTTTTCAAAATATTCTTTAATATTTTTTGTTTCATGATCTTCGTATTTAACAATATTTCCTTCCCATGTCCTTAATTGAATATAACCTGGTCCTCTGGAAACAATGTAATTTGGATATATAGGAGTTTTTCCTTGGCCTTTTGGTGCGTTTACTATAAAAGTAGGAATTGCCATACCTGAAGTATAACCTCTCAAATATTCCATAATTTCCATTCCATCTTCAATTGAAGTATTAAAATGAGTGGTTCCCTGTACATGTTTAGCATGAAATATATAATATGGCCTTACTCTGCATTTTAACAATTCCTGATTTAGCACCTTCATAACAAATTTACTATTATTAATACCATTTAACAATACTGCTTGATTTCCAATAGGTATACCAGCATTAGCTAATCTTTCGCAGGCAGCTTTAGATTCATAAGTAATTTCTATTGGATGATTAAAATGAGTATTTACATAAATGGGATGATACTTTTTAAGCATAGAACATAATTTATCAGTAATTCTTTGAGGCATGGTTACTGGGGTTCTGGTTCCCAAACGAATATAATCAACGTGAGAAATATCTTTTAATTGTTTTATAATCCACTCTAATTCTTCATCTGAAAGACATAAAGCATCTCCACCGGTAATTAAAACATCCCTTATTTCCTCATTTTCCTTAATATAGTTTATTGACTCTTGAATGGCGGCACGAGTATTGTGAACATCTTCTTCTCCAATATTTCTTCTTCTCTGGCAATGTCTACAATACATGGCACATTCATTAGTTACATTTATAATTAATCGGTCGGGATATCTTCTGGTTATACATCCTGCTGGGTTTGTAAATTCTTCTCCCATAGGATCAAGATCTGTACATGAATCCTCTAATTCTTTATATGCAGGAATTGATAATAATCTTATTGGATCATACTTGTCATCCGGATGTACTAAACTCAAGTAATAAGGAGAAATTGCCCACCTAAATTTTTTTTCAACTTCTTCAATATTTTTCTTTTCTTTTTCACTTAGATTAATAATTTTACTTAAAGTTTCAGCATCCGTAATCTTATTATCTAATTGCCAATGATAATCATTCCAATCCTCTTCTGAGGCTTTTAACAAACTTAATATTTTATTTTTTCTTTTAACTAGTTCATTTTCCATGTCCATTCCTTTTGTAATTGTCTTTTTTGCTTCCAAAAAATCTTCTATTTTACCCTTTAGTTCATTTGCTCTTTGAATAGATATTTGCCTTTTTTTGTTTTTTTCCATGTACTCCTCCTCACTTTTTGTACGTCTTATATTTCATCTCTTTATTTCTTTAGATATACTTATATCCCCTATATACAAACATATATTCTATTGAAATTTTTCTGTTCCTACACGGAAACAAATATTAAATTAATACAAATAAATAACAGCCTAAATCATATTATCTGTTGTTTGCTCATATTAAATGCTAATCATATATTTTTTTTGAAATAAAGTAAAATAATATATTTAGAATTTGAAATTTAAGAATTTAAGTTATTTTTTAATGAATTGTATTTAAGAATCTTATATTTGATCTGATCCTGCAATATCCCATTCCATAATATATCGATTATGACCTTTTCCATACTCATTACGACTATATTCAATAGGTCTAAATCCAATATGCTTATATAAATTTATTGCAGGTTGATTGTCAACATCAACAGTAAGGTCTATTTTCTCGAAATTTTGTTCTTGCAGATTCTCTGCAATAATTTTAAGGAATTGACGCCCAAAACCATGGCCCTGTATTTCTTTTTCAATAGCAAAATCAAATAGATATGCTTTTTCAGGATTTTCCCAATCTCTCATAAGAATTGCCAGCCCTTTAATGTCTGTTTTCTCTTCTTCTTTTAATATATAAACACTTCCATGCCGAATTTGTGGAACTAGTCCCCATTCATCCATACCTAATTCTCCAAAGATATTCAATCCAAAACTTACCATATTTTGTAAAAGTAATAAATCAAAATCTTGAACTAGATATACTTTAATATTACTAAGATTTATATCTAAATCTTTAATAAATTTACGCGGTAAACGATTAATTTCCTCTAACATTTTATTAATCATATAAAACCCCCTTCAATTGTTACAACAAACGAATTATTTTCCTCCTTTCTTTGTTGGAACTGAAGCCAAAAACACAGAAAGCTACGGTTTTTAAACCGTAGCTAATTTTTTGCACACAAAAAAAATGTATATTATTATATTATACTCCCTTTTCTAATGCTTACGAGATTAGCTGACGGATTCGGGCAGAAAAGACACCCTACACAATACATCTGTGATTCACCCCATAAATTTGGTTCTCCCGTTCAATTTCTTGACTCAGCAACACATTTTATTATTTTATTCTTATTTATTATAACATTTTAGATGTTATAAGTCAAATTTCAATTACTTTCTCTTATATTCACATTTCCCTTGGACAAGAAAAATTTACGCTATAAACTATAGTAAATGGACCTACTTCTTTATTTCCTTTTTCTTTAAAAGAAACTCTTCCACCTATATCAAATTGTATTACTTCCTTTGTTGTCACTATTTTTAAGACATCTAAATCATCTGTCCACATTTTTAAGGGTTCTTCTGTAATTAATTCTATATTTTCGTCGCAACTTTGTATTTTTTTATTATTAATTTCACAAATGGCATAATATTCATCACTCTGCCATAACACCATGTCTGCACTTATTTTATATGGATATGTTTTACCATCATATTCCTGGCTACCTGCAAGTTCTAATCTATAAGCTTCAAATTTTCCATTTTTCATTAATCTGTCCGCAGTCATTTCACTAACTTCTTGTTTTTCAATAAGCTGCATCCTTAATTTTTCAATCCACTCCCCATTTTGTATATCATCTGCCTTATTGCTTAATGTGAGTTTCTCGTAAGGCATAAATTGTTTATCACTCATATTCTCTGAACTATTTACTTGATTACCACAGGCATTTAATGAAAAAAATATTGCAATTAAACTCATTAAAATCAATAATCTGCGCATTTTTCTTCTCCTTATTTACTCTTTATTTTTCACTTTAAATAAGATACTCTAGTGGTTCCACTAATTAGTTTAATTTTACATAAGCTACGCTTTCTGCTATATTTACTGCTTCTTTTACAGTTCCCCTATTTATCGTTATACAAAATTCATATCCACTATCAGTCCACATTAAAATAACACACTCATCTTTTTTTAAAGAATATATTGCTTCTTTTCCATTAACCTTAGTTTTTCCTACCTCACAATTTTCACTATTGATAGCTGTATTGGCTTTTCCAATTAAATAATATTGAAACGTTGCATATAACTCCTCTTTTTCATTAATAGTGAAAGTCATACTTTTTATATCACCATATCCATTAACATCTACTAAGTTAAAGTCTTCTGGCAGTGCCATTGGATAAAATACATCTTCCCATTTTTTTGGAAATTTTGCTTTTGTTTCAGGACTCAGCTCACCTTTTTCAACTACATTAACATCTATGTATTCTCCATGATCCTCTATTATAAAATCAAAAAGCTTTATACGAAAAGCATCTACATTCATTGTGACTACTGTCATGGCGACACCTATGCAAACTATAATCATAGCTGCAATTCTAAAATATTTATTTTTTATTTTCTTTTTATTATTTTTTAGCTCTATTGCTTCAAATTTTCTTATCATTTTTAGTATTTTCTGATCCAATTCTTTTGGAACAGAAAAAGGATTATTTTGTTCTTCTAAATTTTTTACTTCAACTTCTATCCTTTCGAATTCTTCTGCAGCTTCTTCTAATTCTTCATCTGCCATATCTTCAAATTTAAAATTCATCAAACATATCCTCCTTTTCAACTAAAAGTGATAGTGCCAGCTTCTTTCTAGCTCTTGTTATTTTCACTCTCACATTATCATAAGGAATTCCAAGTTCTTCAGCTATTTCTTTATCTTTTTTTTCATCTATGTATTTTAATTTTAATAATTTTCTATCCACTTCACTTAGATCATCCATCTTGGAATTAACTAATTTTTTTGTTTCTCTTTTTAAAATTTCTTTTTCTAAAGAAAAATTGTCTTTTATTTTTAATAACGCATCTTCCTGCTCATTTGTTACACATACATTTGTTTTTTCTTTTCTTAAAATATCTATTGCAGTGCGTTTAGCTATAGTAAAAATATACCCTTTGGTTTTATAATCATCCATATTTTCGAACTTTTCTATATTACAAAAGGCCTTAAAATATGTAATCTGCACAGCATCTTCTGCCTGTTGCTGATTATCTAAATATTTTAAGGCTATGTAATAAACATGTTTTTTATATAGAGTATACAATTTCTCAAAATTTGTTTTATTAACTCCATCAGAAATTTCCATCATTAATAAACTAATCACACTAAACCCCTACCACCTCAAAATCTATCGTACTTTTTCGTTGTTCTACACATCCATTTTCCACATAAAATGTTTTTCCCTCAGGAAGTGTTCTTTTAACTTTATCTGAAAGTTCTGCTGAAGTTATAAAAAGCTGTATATTTGCAAGGGAATTTATCAAATAATTTTGTCTCTCTTCATCCAATTCAGACAAAACATCGTCCAATAGCAATATACAATCTTCCTCTGTTTCTTCTTTTATCAACATAATTTCAGCTAATTTTAAAGACAATGCTGCTGTTCTTTGCTGGCCCTGAGAGCCATATTTTCTTATATCTATGCCATTTATGATTATTTTCAAATCATCACGATGAGGCCCAACACTTGTGCTTCTTCTTACTAAATCTTTTTCTATATTTTTCCTTATTTTTTCTAAAAATAAATCTTTCTGCTCCTGTAAGCTATTCATAAATGGAACATTTGCTTCATACTGAATATGGAGTTTTTCCTTGCCATTGGTAATATTTTTATGTATTTGACTGCTTATTTTATCTAACTTTTTAATAAATTCAGCTCTCATCAATATAATCTTAGATCCATACTCTGCTAATTCCTGGTCCCATATTTCAAGTAAAGATATTTTGGGAGAATTCTCTTTTAACATTGTATTTCGCTGTAGAAGTATTTTTTTATATCGAGAAATATTATTAAAATACATAGGCCTTATCTGGCAAAGTTCTCGATCAATGAATTTTCGTCTTTTTTCAGGTTCTTCTTTAACAATTTTTAAATCTTCTGGAGAAAACACAACAATATAAATATTTTCAAGAAGTTCAGAAATTTTTTTTATTTTTCGCCCATTTAACTTTACAGCCTTACTTTCCTTACTCACAGCCATTTCAACACAAAGATCTTCATTCTTTTTTTCGGCCTCTATCTTTACTCTGAAAAATTTACTGCCAAATTTGATCATTTCAAAATCATTAGAAGTACGAAAAGACTTTCCTAGTGAAGATAAATAAATAGCCTCAATAAGATTAGTTTTTCCCTGCGCATTATTACCAAGTATCAAATTAACATTAGGATGAAATTCTATATTCAGATTTTCATAATTTCTAAAATCCTGCAGTTCAACTTTTGTTATGTACATCTTCTATTCTCCATATAACAAAGGCTGCCATAAATGACAGCCAAATTTCTTTAATTTCCTGATAATCTTACAGGTAATATTAAATAAACAAACTGATTACCCTCTATTGGCTTAACCAAACAAGGACTTACACTTGTATTTAGCTCAAGTCTAATATTTTCATCGTCTATTACTTTTAGTACATCAATTAAATATTTTGAATTAAACCCTATATCGAGACCTTCCCCCTCTGTTGAAATAATAACATCTTCTTTAACATTACCTTCTTCAGATCTTGAAGTAATAGTCATATTATTTCCGTCTATAGAAAGTTTTACTAGATTGTTTTTTCCTTCTTTTGCGAAAAGAGAGGCTCTTTCAACACTTTCTAATAAATCTCCCCTGTTTATAGTAACAGTTGTCTGACATTCTTTTGGAACTATATCTTTATATTTTATAAATTCACCTTCTAAAAGTCTTAAAACAACTCTTGTTCCTTCTAGTATCACAACAGCTTTTTTATAGTCTAAGATGATTCCAACATCTTCATCTTCTACTTCTGAAATTATTTTACTTATTTCTGATAAAATCTTTGAAGCTATTATTATTTTCTTTTCTTCAGAGTTTTTCATTTCTTCTTTCACAACAGCCATTCTGAAGCCATCTAATGCAACCATATTTAAGTAATTTTCTTCTAGCTCAATTAAAACACCAACTATGACACCCTTTGATTCATCTACACTTGCGGCAAAAGACGTCTTTCTAATCATTTCTTTAAATATATCTCTATTAATTAAAAGTTTACTTTGTTCTTCAATTTCCCCTATGTTTGGAAATTCATCTGCTGGAAAACATACAATGTTAAATTGTGATGTTGAACATTCTATAGTTATGTTGTTTTCTTCTTTTAGTTCAATAGTGATGTCTTCGTTTGGAAGTTTTCTGATAATCTCACCAAATAATTTTGATAAAACAACAATTTCTCCTTCTTCTGATACATGTGTGTCAATTATTTTTTCTATACTTAAATCTAAATCTGATGCAGTTAATACTAACTTATTATCTTTTGCTTTTAGTAAAATTCCCTTAAGAATAGGAATAGTAGTTCTGTTAGTTACAGCTTTTGAAACGGTATTTATAGCTTTAGATAAAATTTGCTGATTACAGGTAAATTTCATGTGCCGACTCCTTTATTCTTATTAATTTTTATTAGTAGTATTAGTAGTAGGGGCTGTGGATTTGTTGATAACCACTTTGAAGCCTTGAAACTGCTAACTTTTTTGTTGTTTATTTTTTGTTGATAACTTGTATAAATTTATATAACAACCAGTGTATTGTTGTGTATAAATTTTTATGTATTATTTTTATATTCTACTCTCATTTATATTTCTTTTGATTGCTTCAACAACTTCTTTTATAGATTCATTCATTTTTATTTCAGAAGTAATTTTTTCACATCCATGCATTACCGTAGTGTGATCTCTTTTACCAAAAGCTTCGCCAATCTTTGGAAGTGATAAATCAGTCATTTCTCTGCATAGATACATAGCAATCTGCCTTGGAAATGCTAAAGCCCTTGTTCTCTTTGCTGATTCGATATCTGAAATTTTAATATCGAAATGCTTGCAGACATATTTTTTTATAACCTCTGGATTAATGATGACATCTGTATTTGAAATAATATCCTTTAATACTTCTTTTGCAAGAGATAGGTTTATTTCTTTGTTCATTAGATTTGAAAAAGTAATAACTCTTGAAAAGGCTCCTTCAAGTTCTCTGATATTTGACTTAATCTTTCCAGCAATAAGAGCAATGACTTCCATGAGGTTATCATCAATTGTAATGTTTTCAAGTTCCGCCTTTTTCATTAAGATGGCAACTCTGTTTTCATAATCAGCAGGTTGTATATCTGCAATCATATTCCATTGAAACCTAGATCGCAGTCTTTCTTCGATGTTTAAAAGTTTGGCTGGTGGTCTATCACTGGAAATAATAATTTGCTTATTGGCTTCATATAAAGTATTGAACGTATGAAAAAATTCTTCCTGAGTACTGTCTTTTCCTTCAATAAACTGTATATCGTCTATTAACAATACATCGATATTTCTATATTTATTTCTGAATTCAAGAGTTTTTCTATCCCCTATAGCTTTGATCAGTTCATTTGTAAACATTTCAGAGGAGACATAAAGAACTTTAAGTTTTGGATAATTTATCAATAAGTATTGACCAATGGCATGCATCAAATGAGTTTTCCCTAAACCAGATCCACCATATAAAAACAATGGATTGTAGGAATCAGAGGGATTTGCAGATACACATGATGGCGATTCTGCAACAGCAAGTGATGCAGCATGTGCATATCTATTGTTATTACCTACTACAAATGCATTAAAATTGTAGCGTGGATTAAAATAGTATTCATCTGGAAAACGCTTTACGAAGGAATCATCATATGCACTTTTGTGATTGATGGTTTCTTCCTCCTCCATATCATCAAGAGTAAGTTCTATATCATATTTCTTTGAAAAGGCAATAGCTACGGCATTTTCCAGAATAGACATATATCTGCTCTTCATAATATTTAAATTCATATCATTTAAAAGTTTTAAATATAATTTATTATTTTCTTCTTCTATTTTTAAAGGTACTATAGGCAAAAACCACGTATTATAGCTTACTTCAGTTAATTCTGGAGCAAGTAATTCTAGGGTTTTTTTCCAATTTTCATTCATGTTGCTCATTTATCTACATCCTTATGCTTAATTAAATATAAAATGATTAGTAAAAATTAAATAACTAATCAAAGAAAAAAAATGATATAAAGTTCTTAATACATAATAACAATTAAGTTATCCACAGGCAATAGTTAAATTTTTTATATTGAACTTTCAACAATTTAAAAATTATCCACATATAGTGGACAACTTTGTGTATAGTTTTCATGTTAACAACTATATATAGGTTTTTATATAAAATATTACCGTAAAATATTTTTATTTATTTGTAATATTATTGGTAAACTTGTTAAAATCATTGACACAGATAATTAGCGAATGTATAATAATGTGGCATGTATAGGACATGTAAGTGAAAATACGCGTTGAAATTTAGATGTGTATGAAACCGAATTATTGAATTAAGCAAGGAGGTGTTTAAGAATGAAACAGACTTATCAGCCAAAGAAAAGACAGAGATCAAAAGAACATGGTTTTAGAAAAAGAATGAGTACAAAGAACGGTAGAAATGTATTAAAGAGAAGAAGATTAAGAGGAAGAAAAGAATTATCAGCATAGAGACCGCAACTGTGGTCTTTTTGTTTTAAAGATTGAACAGGACACTCTTGTATGGTCTTGTATGGTGATGTAATGCTAAAAAAAAATGTATTACGCAATAAAAAAGATTTTTCTGCTATTTATAACAGAGGAAAATCCTTCGGTGGAAAATATGTAGTATTATTCTGTAGAAGGAATAATTTAAGTTACAATCGATTAGGTTTTTTAGCTAGTAAAAAAGTAGGAAACAGCGTAGTAAGGAACAGAGCAAGAAGACTTATGAAAGAGAGCTTTAGACGAATGGAAGCTGATACGCTGATTGGTTTTGATATAATCTTGATTGCAAGAAACACTATCAAAGATGTCAAGTGTGATGATGTTTACAAATCTATGAATTCTCTTATAAAAAAAGCCGGATTAATAACAAAAAAATAAGAAGGTGTACTATTTGAAGAAAATAGTTATAGGACTTGTTAAGGGATATCAGAAATTTATTTCTCCTTTATTTCCACCAACATGCCGGTTTTACCCAACATGTTCAGCATATTTTATACAAGCAGTAGAAAAATATGGTGTGATAAAGGGTAGTTTTATTGGAATTAAAAGGATTCTAAAATGTCATCCCTTTAATCCTGGTGGCTATGATCCTTTAAAGTAGCGGAGGAAATTAATGCAAACAATTATTGGTTTTATTGCAGTGCCTCTAGGTTGGTTATTAAGTTTTATATATAGTTTGTTAAATGATTATGGTATAACTTTAATAATTTTCACCATATTAGTAAAAGGTTGTCTCTACCCGCTTTATGCAGCACAGATTAAATCAACTGCTGGTATGGCGGACATTCAGCCTAAAATGCAGGCTTTGCAAAGAAAGTACGCAAATGATAAAGAAACACTAAATATAAAGATGATGGAACTTTATAAGGAAGAAAAGTTTAATCCTATGGGCGGTTGTTTACCTATGTTAATTCAGATGCCTATAATATTTGGACTTTTTGCTTTATTAAGAAATCCTATGGCTTATATGAATAGTGATTCTATGCTATTGGCAATTCACGAATCATTTTTATGGGTTATGGACTTAAGTCAGCCTGATTTATGGATTCTTCCAATAGCAGCCGGTGTAACAACTTTTATTTCTTTCAGCCAAACACAGAGTCAGCAAGGTTCTGCAAATAACCAGATGGCTCCAATGATGAATATGATGAAGTACTTCTTTCCAGTAATGATCGTTTGGATGGGTAGATCATTCCCAGCTGGTCTTACAATTTATTGGTTTATAGGTACTTTAGTTCAGATTGGTTTTAATTTTAGACTTAATAGATTAAGGAAAAAGATGAAGGAAGAATCAGAAAAGAAACGTAAGAAATAAAAGCATATATTTGAAGGGAAATTAAATATGGATTACGCAGAAAAGTGGGGGAAGGATGAAGATGAAGCTATAAGACTTGCCCTCATTGATTTAAAACTTACGATAGATGAAGTTGATGTAATTGTATTGGAAGAATCTTCAAAAGGCTTTTTCGGTATAGGTTCAAAACTTGCCAAAGTAAGAGTTTATAAGAAGACAGCTGCAAAGGTTGAAGAAAAGCCTATAAAAGAAGCTGTGAAGGAAGCTCCAATAACAAAGGTACAAAGTAACTCAAATAAAGAGTTTACGAAAAAGGAATTTGTAAAAAAAGAAAATAAAGAGCACAAAGAATTTAAAGAGACTAAAGAAATTAAAAATTCAGTTCGAAAACCTGAAAATGTTGAAGACTTTAAAACTGAAAGACCAAATGATTTAGTATCTGTTGAAAGCTCTCCTGCTTTAGATTTTCTTAAAGATGTAACTGAAAAAATGGGAATTGAAGTTACTGTTACAGCTACAGAAAATGAAAATAGTATATATATTGACATCAATGGAAAAGATTCTGGAACTGTTATAGGAAAAAGAGGACAGACTCTTGATGCTATACAGTATTTAACTCGTCTTGTTGTAAATAAAGACGATGAAAAATATAAAAGAGTTGTCGTTGATGCTGAGAATTATAGAAGCAAAAGAGAAAAAACTTTGGAACAGCTGGCAAATAGACTAGCAGACAAGGTTGTTAGAACAAAGAAGAGTGTAAGGCTTGAGCCAATGAATCCGTATGAAAGAAAGATTATTCATGCTACTCTTCAGGGCAACCCTAAAATCACTACAAGAAGTGAAGGTGAAGAACCTTATAGAAGGGTTATAATAGAAATGAAATAAAAAAATAGCCCATTCGGGCTATTTTTTCTTTTTTATCTATCCAGATTTATGAAATTAATCATGGATAGATCGATTTTTATCGTTAATTATTTTGTCCAATTGGTGAAAGAAGTTGCTAGACAAAATTTATAATTTTACTAATTTGAAAAGATGGTGATTAAATTATGGAAGATACAATAGCAGCAGTTGCTACCGCATATGGAGAAGGTGGAATTGGAATAATAAGAATAAGCGGTGAAGAATCCTTATCAATTTTAAATAAGGTATTTCAGCCTATAAAAAAGCACATAGAAAAAAATGATGTTGAAAAATATATTTTCAAGCCTGAATCCGTTAGTATGACAATTGGAGAGCCTATAGTTAATAGACGATTAACATATGGTCACATTATAGATTATCATACAAATCAGGTTATAGATGAGGTACTTTCAGTATATATGAAGGCACCCTATACTTATACTACAGAAGATGTTGTAGAAATTAACTGCCATGGGAGTATAGTGTCACTTAGAAAAGTTTTAGAACTTGTTTTAAAAAATGGCGCTAGAATGGCTGAACCTGGAGAATTTACTAAAAGAGCATTTTTAAATGGCAGATTAGACTTAACTCAGGCAGAGGCAGTTATAGATTTAATAAAAGCAAAAAGTGATAAAAGCTTTGATGTTGCTTTGGGGCAGCTTGAAGGAGCTTTATCGAAAGATATAAAACAAATTAGAGATTTATTGATGGATGAACTTGTAGGCTTAACAGTAAATTTAGATTATCCAGATGAAGATATAGAAGAAATAACCTATGAAAAATTATTAAACAATCTATTACAAATAAACGATATGATTCAAAAATTAATTAGTTCAGCAGATACAGGGCGTATAATAAAAGAAGGATTTAAAGTTGCTATTGTTGGTAAACCAAATGTAGGAAAGTCTTCACTTATGAATGCGCTGTTAAAAGAAACTAGAGCTATTGTTACTGATATTCCTGGGACTACTAGAGATACAATTGTTGAAGATATTACAATTAAGAATATACCTGTAAAATTAATTGATACTGCAGGAATTCATGATACGGAGGATACGGTTGAAAAAATAGGAATTGAAAAAAGTAAAGAATCTTTTAATGAAGCTGATTTAGTTTTGCTAATTTTAGATGGAAGCCAGCCCGTTTCTGAAGAAGATGAAAATATTATAAAAATAGTTGGTAATAGGAGAGCTTTAGTTCTTATAAATAAAATAGATTTAGGCATGGTTATTGATGAACAAACTCTACATGAAAAAATGCCAAGAGCTATTTTTATAGAAACTGCAGTTAAAGATGGACGAGGAATAAACAATATTGAGCAAGAAATTGAAAATTTGGTATACAATGGTGAAGTAAAGCAGAGTGGAAATACGTTTATAACAAATGTTCGCCACTCAAATCTTTTAGTGTCTGCTAAAAGTGCTTTAGAGGATGCTGTAAATATGGTACGTCTAGGTGAGGCACTTGAATTTATAGAAATAGATGTAAAAAGAACTTTTGAGTTTCTTGGTGAAATTGTTGGAGAAACAGTAAGTGATAGTATAATAGATGAGGTATTTTCAAGATTTTGTCTTGGAAAGTAGAATAAGTAGGTGATAAGTAGTATGAATTATTATATGATGGGTGAATATGATGTAATCGTTATTGGTGCAGGACATGCAGGCTGCGAAGCAGCGCTTGCTTCTGCAAGAATGGGCAAAAAAACCTTAGCATTTTCTATAAATCTTGAAGCAGTAGCTATGATGGCATGTAATCCTTCAATCGGTGGAACAGGAAAAGGGCACTTAGTCAGAGAAATAGACGCACTGGGCGGAGAGATGGGACTAAATATAGATAAAACTTTTATTCAGAGTAAAATGTTAAACACTGCAAAAGGACCGGCAGTACATTCCCTTAGAGCACAGGCTGATAAATTTAAATATCATGAAGAGATGAAGAAAACTATGGAAAAACAGGATAATCTCGATTTAAAACAAGGTGAGGTTATAGATATCTTCGTGGAGGATGGTAAGGCTTGTGGAGTAATACTAAGAACAGGTTCTGCATATAAAGCAAAAGCTGTAGTATTGGCGACAGGAACATTTTTAAGAGGTAAGATTTTTATAGGAGAATGGTGTTTTAATAGTGGACCAAATGGTCTAGCACCTTCAATGGAACTTGCGGATAATCTTAAAAAGCATGGCATGGAGCTTCGTCGTTTTAAAACGGGCACGCCTGCAAGAGCACTTGCGAGCACCCTTGATTATTCTAAAATGCAGGAGCAGTTTGGTGATGAAAAGATCGTACCGTTTTCATTTATGAATGATGAACTTGAGAAGGAGCAAATATCATGTTGGCTGACCTATACAAATGCCAAAACACATGAAGTTATAAGAAATAATTTTTCAAGATCTGCGCTTTTTGGAGGCCAGATAGAAGGTATTGGACCTAGATATTGCCCATCCATAGAGGACAAAGTCAACAGATTCAGTGACAAGGAAAGACATCAGTTGTTTATTGAGCCTGAAGGCTTGCAGACTGAAGAAATGTATATTCAGGGAATGTCTTCAAGCTTGCCAGAAGATGTACAAGAGGCTTTTTATAAAACTATACCAGGACTTGAAAATTTAAAAATTGTAAGACCTGCATATGCTATAGAGTATGACTGTATCGATCCACTTAAACTTAAAACAAGCCTTGAAAACAGGCAGATTGAAAATCTTTTCTGTGCAGGGCAATTTAATGGAAGTTCTGGATATGAAGAAGCTGCTGCACAAGGTTTAATGGCTGGTATAAATGCAGCACTTAAGGTAGATGGTAAGGATCCATTCGTATTGGATCGATCAGAGGCTTATATTGGGGTATTAATCGATGATCTTGTAACTAAGGGTACTAATGAACCTTATCGTATTATGACCTCCAGAGCTGAATATAGACTGGTATTAAGGCAAGATAATGCGGATTTACGTCTGACCGAAAAAGCTTATGAAATAGGTCTCGTGAAGCAGAATAGATTTGATAGATTCTTAAAAACAAGAAATGAGGCCGAAGAAGAAAAGATTAGACTTGAAAATGTTATAGTTCCACCAACAGAAGAAATTAATCATTATCTTGAAAGCTTAGGAAGTTCTCCAATAAAGAGTGGAGTTTCACTATGTGAGCTTTTGAAGAGACCAGAAATTACTTATGATTTACTTGCCCCCCTTGACAAAAATAGAGATAAGCAGCTATCCATGCATTCTATTACTCAACTGGAAGTTCAGGTTAAATATACTGGATATATTGCGAAGCAGCTTCAGCAAATAGAAAAGTTTAAAAAACTTGAGGTTAAAAAATTAGACCAGAATTTTGATTATAAACAGATTGAAGGAATGCGATTAGAGGCTATTCAAAAACTGACTCAGTTTAAACCTATGTCTGTTGGGCAGGCTTCAAGAATTTCAGGAGTTTCACCAGCAGATATAAATGTATTACTTGTATATCTGGAGAAGGCAAGAAGGAGTAAGAAAAACTAATGGCAATGGAAACATTACAGAGAGCATTTAATGAGTTAAATATATCTTATAATAATAAAGTTTTAGACAAGTTTCAAAAGTATATGGAATTGATTCTTGAATGGAATGAAAAGGTAAATTTAACAGCGATAACGGACAAAGAAGAATTCATTAGAAAGCACTATATTGACTCTCTTTTGTGTTACAATTTTCCTGAAATGAAAAAAGCAGAGAAGGTTATAGATGTTGGAACCGGTGGAGGATTTCCCGGAATACCTTTAGCATTAGTTTTTCCTGAAAAACAGTTTGTTTTAATGGATTCACTGCAAAAACGTTTAAATATAATAGACGATTTGGCTTCTAAATTAAATATTTTAAATGTTGTTACGCTGCATGGCCGAGCAGAAGATATGGGGCGTAATAAGGAACATAGGGAAAAGTATGATATATGTGTTTCAAGAGCTGTGGCAAACCTTGCAACTTTGTCTGAATATTGTCTGCCATTTATAAAAAGGGGAGGTAACTTCCTTGCATATAAGGGGACTAAGGCTGATGAAGAAATAAAAGAGGCCCATAAAGCTATATTTCTTCTTGGGGGCAGCATAGCTAGAGAGGAAAGAGTAACACTACCAGGTTATGATTTGGATCATAATATTATAGTAATGAATAAAGTGCAGAGCACTTCCGCAAAATATCCGAGAAAAGCGGGAACACCATCGAAAGAACCACTGAAATAGCGATTTCAGTGGTTTTTTGTTTATCATAAGGTACTTTCAATTGGACAGGCTTCTGATAATATTAAATAAGGAAGAGTATATGCTTGTAATGTGATTATCAGGAGGATGATTTTATGTTTAATAAAAAAAATATTGAAGTATCTATTGATTTAGTAAATCTAAATCCAGATCAGCCTAGAAAGGTTTTTAATGAGAATGAACTTTTGGAATTAGCAGAGTCCATTAGAGAGTATGGTATACTTCAGCCAATTATTGTAAGTAAGAATAAAGAAGGTGAATATTTTTTAATTGCAGGAGAAAGAAGACTTCGGGCATCAAAGCTGGCTGGATTATCTAAGATTCCTGCCATCATAAGGGAAGTAAACTCTAAGGACATAGCATTAATTGCTTTGGTTGAAAATGTTCAGCGAGAAAACTTGAGTTATCTTGAGGAGGCCATTGCATACAAAAAATTAATGGACGATTTCGGACTTTCTCAGGTGGAAATATCCAAAAGAGTGGGAAAGCAGCAATCTACTATATCAAATAAGATAAGACTATTAGCATTACCTAATGATGTACAAGAAATGCTTATAAATAACCAGTTGACTGAACGGCATGCTAGAGCTTTATTAAAATTGGATGATGAAACCTTAAGAAAAAAGGTTTTAGAAAGAGTTATTGCTAATAATTTAAATGTTAAGCAAACAGAAAGGTTAATAGAAGATATTTTGAGTAAAAAGCAGGAGGAAATGCGGAAGGCTCATAAATTAAGATATATTAATTATAAAATATATATAAATTCAATAAAGAAAACTTTTGACCAAATTAAAGATGCAGAAGCGAACGCAAAGTATTATCAGCAGGATCTGGGGGATATGCTGGAAATTAAGATTTTAATACCTAAAAACGCAAGTTGCGATAAAGTCGGATAAAATTACAAAAAATGTAAATTACAAAATAATATAATGTAAATACTACATATAGATAAACCAGCTGCTAAATATAATTGTAGCTGGTTTGTTATCTTATAAAATGTTTCACGTGAAACATTGGGTACCTTAGATAAGTGGCAAAGCCACATTTTTTTGTTTTTTTGTGAAAATTACGTGTTATTATGTAAAAAGTAGTGGTTAAATATTATATTGTATAATATAATAGTAAATAGGTTATTAAAAGGATAATATTAAGTAATCAACAATTTACTATATAAAACTAAAAAGGAGAAAATATATTGGGAAAGACGATAGCAATTTTTAACCAAAAGGGCGGTGTAGGTAAAACTACCACAAATATAAATTTGGCAGCTTGTTTGGCATTAAAGGGAAAAAAAGTACTTATTCTTGACATAGATCCACAGGGTAACACAACAAGTGGAGTGGGAATTTCAAAAAAAGGACTTGATAGGACTACATATGAGATACTAGTTGATGATACAATTACTCCAGAAGAAGCAATTATGCATACAAGCGTTGAAAACATGGACATTATACCAGCAAGTGTTCAACTTGCAGGTGCAGAAATTGAATTAGTACAATTAGAGGGTAGAGAAAAGAGACTTAAAAAGGCAATTGATAAGATTAAATCTAATTATGACTATATATTTATTGATTGTCCTCCATCATTGGGACTTTTGACTATTAATTCACTTACAGCAGTAGATAGTGTTTTGATTCCTATTCAATGTGAATTTTATGCGCTTGAAGGTGTAAGTCAACTTATGAGCACAATAGAATTAGTAAAAAAGAGCTTAAATCCGAATCTCCAGATACAGGGTGTTATCCTAAGTATGTTTGATGGGAGAACAAATCTTTCAATTCAAGTTGTTGAAGAAGTTAAGAAATACTTTAGAGAAAAAGTCTATACTACGGTTATACCAAGAAATGTTAGACTTGCTGAGGCACCAAGTTATGGTATGCCTATTACTGAATATGATCCTAAATCAGCAGGAGCTGCGGCATATCATGAATTTGCTGAGGAATTTTTAGACTTGGAGGCAGAAGAATAATGGCAGCACCAAAAAATAGAGGCTTAGGTAGGGGATTAGAACAACTTTTTAGTGCGGTTGAAATTAATGCATCAGAAGTATCCAATAGAAATCAGTCTAATGAAGACAATGGAAGCGATAAATCTAACATTAATTCTATATTGTATTTAGACATAAATGAGATTAAACCAAATATAAATCAGCCCAGAAAAAGATTTGATGATGAGAAAATTGATGAATTAGCAGCGTCAATTGAAACATATGGTGTTATTCAACCTATTGTGTTGAGAAAATCCGAAATTGGTTATGAAATTGTTGCAGGTGAAAGAAGATGGAGAGCTGCAAGGAAAGCTAATTTAAAAACAGTCCCATGTATACTTAAGGAATTAACCGAAGAAGAAAATATGGTTATTTCTATTATAGAAAACATGCAGAGGGAAGACCTTAATCCAATAGAAGAAGCAGAGGCATTACAGCAGATGATTGAAAAATTTGGATTAAGTCAGGAACAGGTTTCAAAGAGTGTTGGAAAGAGTAGACCATATATCACTAATGCCTTACGACTTCTAAAGTTACCTTTTGAGGTACGAGCATATGTGCTAGAGGGTAAGCTTACCAACGGACATGCTAGAGCTATAGCAGGAATAGAAGATGAAAATATGCAAGTGTTTGTGGCTGATAAAGCTGTTGAAGAAGGATTATCGGTTAGAGAAGTTGAAAACCTTGCAAAAACCATAGGTGAACCGAAAACCAAGAAACAGACTGAAAAAAGGATTAAATCTCCTGATGTCTTAAAGGTTGAAGAAGAACTAAAGGAGGCTTTAGGGACGAAGGTTAGCTTAAAGCATTCTGGAAACAAAGGAAAAATCGAAATCGAGTATTATAATAGAGAAGATTTAGAGAGATTAATTGAGTTTTTAAGAAATCCAAGGTAAGGTATAGTAATTATCGCATCCATAGGTAGACTGTGGATGCGATTTGTTGTTTGTTATCAAAATGTTTCACGTGAAACATTTTGATAAATATATTAGTAAAACTTAATGGAGGATTATATGAAATATGTAATGGCGATATATATAATATGGAACATTATAACATTTACTATAATGGGTATAGATAAGTATAAAGCAGAACACAACAAATGGAGAATAAGTGAAGCAACGTTATTATTGACAGCATTCTTTATGGGTGGGTTGGGGAGTTTAATAGGTTCTCATATTTTTAGACATAAAACTCAGAAAACAAAATTTAAATTACTTCTACCATTATCTGTATTATGTAATTGGGGGGTATTATACGTACTAGTATCAAATAATTACTTAACTCTTACTTATTTGTAAATATGATTAAAAAACTATTATCATAAAACATGTAAAATAAAATAGAAATAGCACCGTTTACAATTACTTAAAAACTACAAGTAAACGGTGCTACTTCTGTTCAGTTAGCATTTCTGGTGGAATCACTCCTTTCTCACGATACCAGCTTCTAAAATAGTAATAACACTCCAACAATTGGATTTCTATATTAGTTTTAGTATCTTTAGTTGTTATGGCTTTATTATAGCATCAAATTTTAGAATTGCAAGTATTTTCTGAAAATTTATCTACAAAATTTGATAAATTTTTAGCTGGATAGAAAAATACGATATAAGAGTAGATAACATTAAAAGAACACACATTGCTTATCGCAAATAAACAATGTGAAAATGTAAAAATAAGTAATGTTAAGAAAGAATTAATAACTTTAGGGAAAATTTTGGGGTATAATACAGAGAGTATTATAAGAGGGGGATTTTATATGACAAAAGAAAATGGTAAAAAATTAAAAAAGAAATGGATTATAGTTCCAATAATAATTTTTGCAGTTGTTGCTATTGTTTGCGCTTTAACTCAAAATTTAGGAAAATCTAAACCTGTAGGAATTCCAGTTACAGCTGGGGCTGCTGAGCAGATGACATTACAGCAACTTGTTGCAGTAAAAGGAAATGTAGAAGGCTCTGAAAAGGCAGAAATTCAATCTACACAAACTGCGGAAGTAAAAGCTGTTTATGTGGATGAAGGTGATAGAGTAAATAAAGGACAATTACTGGCTGTTTTAGATAGTGGTGATTTAAATGAACAGTATTCTAAAGCTAAAATAACTGCAGCTGAATCCAAGAGAAAGTATGATGATGCAAAGTTATTATATGAGCAGGGAGCATTACCACAGAACGACTATTTAGAGGCAAAAGCAACTTATGAGTCCAATGTACTTACACTTGATACATATGATTTTGACAAAATAAACATAACCAGTCCTATAGCTGGTACAGTAACCAGGATAAATGTCACCGTTGGAAGTAACGCAAATAATACTTCAGATAACAAGTCTATGTTTGTAATTGAGGATTTGCAAAATTTACAGTTAAAAGTAAAAGTTAGTGAATACGATATAAGCAAAATTAAAGAAGGGCAGACAGTTACAATTACTTCTGATGTGCTTGGTGAAGGAACTGCTTCGGGCGTTGTTTCAAAAATAGCACCTTCAGGTGAAAGTAAAGATAACTCTGGTGGTTCCAGTGGAACTAGTGAAAAGGTTATTCCGGTAGACATAAACATTGATAATACGAATAAAAAATTAATTGCCGGCGTTAGTGCAAAAGCAGAGATATTAATTCAAAAGAAGGACAATGCATTAGCAGTTCCAGTAGATGCTATTTTGCAAGATGCCAATGACGGTACAGAGTATGTATTTGTTATAAAAAATAATAAATTAAAAAAGATAAAAGTGAAGACTGGTATTGAAGGAGATTTTAATATAGAAGTAATCTCTGATAAATTAAAATCTGGTGATCAGGTTGTATTATCACCTACTTTTGATTTAAAGAGTGGAATGGAAGTTACTATTTCAGACCCAAGTGCAATGTAGAGAAAGTAGGGGACTAAAATGAGTAATGAAGTAATTAGCATATGTGATTTAATGAAAACATATAAAAATGGGAGCATTGAAGTACAAGCTTTAAATGGTATAAATCTTTCAATTAATAAGGGTGAATTTGTTGCAATAATGGGAACTTCAGGATCAGGAAAATCCACACTGATGAATATACTTGGCTGCTTAGACAGGCCTACAAGCGGGGAATATTTACTGGAGGGAATCTCAATTAGTGATAAAAGTGATAAAGAATTATCGTACATAAGAAATAAAAAGATTGGTTTTGTATTCCAGTCTTTTAATCTTATTTCAAGAACTAGTGCGCTGAAGAATGTAGAACTTCCTATGGTTTATGCAAAAATAGGTTCTAGCGCAAGAAAAAAAAGAGCTATGGAGCTTTTGGAAAGCGTAGGCCTTGGCTCAAGAACAGAGCATATGCCTAACGAATTATCAGGAGGTCAAAAACAGCGTGTAGCAATAGCTAGAGCATTGACTAACAATCCACAGATTCTTTTGGCAGATGAACCAACAGGGGCTTTAGATTCACGTTCTTCTATTGAAATTATGGAACTTTTTACAAAACTAAACAGAGAAAATGGCAATACCGTTATTATAGTAACTCATGAGCCGGATGTAGCAGAATTTACTGACCGAATAGTTACTTTTAAAGATGGTCAGATAATAAGTGATCATTTGACTAAAAACGGCGAACAGATGGAAAAATATAAAACAAGAGATAGTGCTCCCACTAAAAATGAGGAGGTGGGAACATGCTGTTAATTGAAAATATTAAGCTGGCTTTGTCTGCTATCCGAGTAAATAAAATGCGTTCCTTCTTAACCATGCTAGGAATCATTATCGGTATAAGCTCAGTAATAGCTATAACGTCTATCGGAGATAGTGCTAAAGGAGCAGTAAGCAAGGAATTCGAAGGATATAGTGCCAACATGTATATCATGATTAATTGGGAAATGGTTGATGACTATATAAACAATAACGACTTAATATACAAGGAAGATATAGAAGCGCTTAAAGCCAGATTTCCTGATGAAATAAAATATATAGCGCCTTATGGTAGCGCATCAAGTGATAGTAAGATTGGAAGATTAAAAGGTAAATTTGATATGACAGGCATTGATGCCGACTATTTTAAATTTGATATAAAAAATAAAATTATTTATGGCAGAGGAATTAATAAAAGTGATGTTGCCTCAAGTAAAGATGTCGTTGTGATAGAAGATAAAGCGGCAAGATATTTCTTTAATAAAGAGGATGTAGTTGGGAAAACAATTCCTGTAACAATTCTTGGAGAAAATAAAGATTTAACTATTGTAGGTGTGTATAAACAAGAAAAATCTGTTTTCGCAGGGTTAGATCACTCTACTAACTATTATTGCTTTGTGCCGTATTCCATAACAATGGGTTCTGGCGAAGGGTCACAATATATTAATATTTACGCAAATGAAAATATGGATCAAACTACACAGGCAGAACACTTTATAAATTATTTGAACAAAATAAAAAAAGAGCCTGAAGGATTTTACAGATATGAAACTGCGGAGTCACAGTTGGGAATGATAAATAATGTTCTGGGTATTTTATCGATAGCCATAGGGGCTATTGCTGCCATATCACTTTTAGTAGGTGGTATAGGCATTATGAATATTATGTTAGTATCTGTAACAGAGAGGACAAGAGAAATCGGTATACGTAAGTCTCTTGGGGCACAAACAAATGATATACTAACACAGTTTCTAATAGAAGCGATGATTCTTTCTATTATAGGAGGAATGATTGGAACAGGTCTTGGAGTAGGAATTGCTGCAATAGGTATGACTATTGCTGGAGTAGGCGTAGTAATAAATCCTACTGCAATTATAGTAGCAGTAGCCTTCTCCGCATTTGTTGGAATTTTCTTTGGTATATTCCCAGCTAAGAAAGCAGCAAAGCTTGATCCGATTGAGGCGCTGCGATATGAGTAAAAAGTAACGTACTAAATCAAGGTATAAGCACAACAAAACAAGAACTTAATATAACATATCAACGAGGCTTAAAATTTGCTTAAAACGCAAGTTTAAGCCTCGTTTTTTAATATGTGGGAAATGTCGGTTACTATAATTGACGAATATCAAAATAAGCACATTTTTTATTATTTTACAAAATAAATATGCATTTTAATTCCTGAAAAAAACATAAGTAAATTAAAAAATTATTAAATTAATTATATCAATTATTCTTCAGTTTTTGTTTAAATAAATTTTTGATTATTTCTTTTATTATTTTCTAACATGAATAATTTTAAACAATATTAACTTCAAACAACAAAATTTATTGATATTAAAAATAATTACAGTTAATTGCAATTGATTATTATATACCCAATCTTTCTTATTGTTAGCTTTATTGATACGGTGGGAAATATATAATCATATATTTCCCACAAAAAAAAGAACTTTAAAACAATAATTTTGAAAATTTTCACGTGAACTAAAAATATTGGACTTAAGTTTTTGCATATTTTTTATAAAATAGCTATAAATGAAGCGTAAAAGGATAATTTAGCTTAAAAGACAATTATAAACTAACTTTTTTGGCTAAAATCTGAGATAAACTTCAACCAAATGAAATAAGGCAATTGAAAGAATGTTTAAAAATGAACATTCACAAAATATAAATTGTATTATTTAATTCATACAATAGTACATACAAAAAAGCAGGAAATATGGACAAAAATACCTCTAAAAGGCTTAAAAAGCATTCAAAATAAAGGAAAAACCTAAGGGATAATCAAAAAGATATATTGCTTAGAAATTGTATAATTGTATTATTAAAACAGTACAAAATTTGCCATAAAATATCTAAAAACTAATGAATTTAATAAAAGTATTAATGGAAAGTAGTAATAGAAAACAGAAAACGAATAAAAAATATTTACATAATCTGTAAGTAACCCTTAAATCGGCTATTTTAAGCCAATTTATATAAATGCTGTTTTGTTTAAATTTCATATAAAAGCTAAAATGTCGAAAACACAAGAAAACAAAAAAATTCAATAATCGGAAAAAATTCTTGCACAAAACATAGTAAATTAAAGATAAATGTTGAAATTTGGACTTTTTTGACTAAATATAAAACAAAAATTGTATGACTAGAATAATACAATGGTACTTGAAAAACTATAATTTAATAACAAAAGTCGAAAAAGTTTATAAGTCTGTATTAAGACAATGGTACAGTATGAAGGTATTTAGTGTAAAAAGTCGAAAAAAGAAAGCAAATGATAAAGACGAAAAGACAAATAACAGATTTTTTATAAAAAAATCGCTTAAATCAAAAATTTTAATAAGCAGAATTCTGGTGAACTCTAAAATAATAGTAAAATTCAGTTTTAACGTCAAATCCAAAATAAAAAACAAATTTTAAAATTGAAGTAGAAATTTTAAAAAAATACATAAATATAAACGTTGTAAATACTAGGTTTCTTAAAACGCATATAAAAAATAGTGTATTATTTAAGTAATACAAATATACACAGTATTTTATGGTACATAGATACATTTCGGAAAAATAAGCAAAGAAATTACGTACTATTGTATTATATAAGCAATACAATAAGCTTGTTTCACTACAAAAAACTACAAATTGTAATCTTTGGGGGATTGACAAACAAAAATAACTGTATTATTGTATTATAGACATGGTACAGCTAAAATTAAGCTGCATTATAAGAGCAATACCTAAAACTAAGGGTTAGGGGGGAATATATAATTGGAAACTACGTTACCTACTTATATTAAAATAATGCAAATTATAAGACAGGAAATTGTTTCAGGAATATTAGAGCCTAATCAAAAAATTGAGTCTATTAAAGAATTAGCTAAGAAATATAAGGTAAATCCAAATACCATTCAGAGGGCTTTAGTTAATTTAGAAGAGGAAGGACTATTACGTTCTAATAGAACAGCAGGCAAATATGTTACAGACAATAAATTGCTCATAAAAAGCATTCGGTATAAGGAAGCTAGAAAAGTAACAGAAGAGTTTATTTCAAATTTAGAACATTTGGGAATTCAGCCAGATGAACTGGTAAGACTTTTTGCAGAACCTGAATTGTCTAGAGTAATGGGAACGGCATAAGAGAGTGAGGTGGATTTTTGGCAAATACAGCAGAGGCACAGTTCAATGAGAGCATGCCGATTTATCTGCAGCTGATGGCAACAATTAAGCATGATATAATTTCCGGATCATTAGAGCCAGGAGCAAAAATAGATTCAGTAAGAGACCTTGCGGTACGATTTGGTGTAAATCCAAATACCATGCAAAAGGCATTATCTGAACTTGAACGGGAGGAACTACTTCATGCGGAAAGAACTGCAGGCAGATTTGTAACAACCAATAAGCTTCTTATTGAAAGTATTCGATATAAGGAAGCCAAAAGTATTACTGAGGGCTTTATAAAACAAATGAAGAGTCTGGGGTACTCAGAAGAAGAAATAATAGACTTTTTGCCTTATACATTTAAGGAAGAGGAATAAAGCCAAGAGTGGAGTGACACACTTTTGGCTTTTTAAAATATTAAGGGTTGGAGAATGTTTAGATGAATCATATAAACGATTTATATAAAGAAGTATTAGAAGAGGCTAAAAAATTAAATCTGCCTATTTCAAATAAAGTAAATAATAGTATTATAATTAATAAAAGAGCTAAAAGCAGGTTTGGGTGCTGTAAAAAAATAAGGAAGGGTTTCACAGAAACTTTTGAGATCGAACTTTCGCATAGACTGTTACAATGCGAACCAAATTTTATTAAGCAGACTTTAGCACATGAGATTTTACATACTTGTCCTGGATGCGATAATCATGGGGATACATGGAAAAAATATGCGTATAAGATGAACCAGGCATATGGCTATAATATAAAACGGACAGATACGGCGGAACAATTAGGAATAATAGAAGAGCCAGAAATTAAAAGGCGGCTTTTAAAAGAAAACTATGTATTGGTATGTAAAAATTGTGGAGCAAGAATTTCAAGGACACGGATGTCTAATGTTGTAAAGCATCCTTCAAACTATAGATGCCGATGTGGGGGTAAATTGGAAAGGATTAAATGATGAAATACATTTATTATTATGATACCGTGTTAGGGAAAATAGGAATAGCAGAAGAAAATGGACAAATCACCAATCTGATATTTGAATCTGAAAAAATAAATGCAAATATTATTTTGCAAGAGACAAAAATCTTGAAGATAGCTTTTAGACAACTTGAGGAATATTTGCAGGGAAGCCGAGAAGTATTTGAGCTTCAATTAAATCCAAGTGGCACAGAATTTCAAAAAAAAGACTGGCTTGCTCTTCAGCAGATTCCCTACGGAAAAACTGTAAGTTATGGAGACATTGCCAAGCAGATTGGGTGCCCAAAAGGTGCCAGAGCAGTAGGGCTTGCCAATAATAAAAATCCAATTCCTATATTTATACCGTGCCATAGAGTAATTGGAGCCAGCGGAAATCTGGTAGGATATGGTGGCGGCATAGATAAAAAAATAAAGCTGCTAGAGATTGAGGGTATTAAAATAAATAGAAGATAAGGAAATAAGCTATGGAGAAAAGTAAAGTTGCGTTGCTAGTTTGTGAGGATTATAGTGAAAAGAATGTTGATCAGGCTATTCAGGATGGAATAGAACTGCTTGGCGGTATAGAGGTATTTTTTAAGAAAGAAGAAAAGATTCTCATAAAACCGAATTTGTTGTCTAAGTCTTCACCTGAAAAAGCAGTGACGACACATCCTGCAGTATTTAGTGCGGTAGGAAAGTATTTAAGGGAGCATGGGTATAAAAATTTATATTATGGAGATTCTCCAGGCAATCCTATAGGAGGAGTCTCAAGAGTTGCAGCTGGATGTGGGATTAAAGAGCCTGCAGAAGAGTTGAATATCATTCCAGCAGATTTTAGCGTGGGTAAAGAAGTTAAGTTTGAACAAGGAATAACGGAGCAGAATTTTGTTATAAGTAATGGGATTTTAGAATGTGATGCAATTGTAAATGTTTGCAAGATGAAAACTCATCAACTGGAAAGAATAACAGGAGCAGCAAAAAATATGTTTGGAGCTGTTTATGGAATAAATAAGGGAGCATTTCATGCGAAATACACTGATGCGGACAGCTTTGCAAGAATGATTGCAGATTTGAATAATTTTATAAAACCAAGACTTCATATTATGGATGGTATTTTAGCCATGGAAGGAAATGGACCACAATCAGGAACTCCTATTGAAATGAGATTAATATTAATGGCAAAAGACCCTATTGCACTTGATGCAGTTTTTTGCAATCTGATAGATTTAAAACCAGAGCTTGTTCCTACTAACCGGTATGGAAATGAATACGGTGTAGGCACCATGAGAAGCGAAGAAATTGAAATAGTCACAACACAGGGGAACATAACAGCACAGGAAGCTGCTGAAAAATATGGAAACAAGAGATATGATGTATATAGAGGAACGGATAAAAAAACTCAGATTAGACTATTACAGCCCTTACAGCCTTTATTACAGAAAAAACCATTTATAATTAAGGAAAAATGCGTAAAATGTGGAATCTGTGTAAATAGTTGTCCCTTGGAAAAAAAGGCGATAAAACTTAGGGGTTATCCACAATATGATTACAGGCTGTGCATAAGGTGTTACTGTTGCCAAGAAATGTGTCCACAAAAAGCTATCGATGTAAAAGTACCTTTTGTGGCAAAACTTATGGATAGAAACTGGAAATTATGATAATTGCGTTTAGGGTTAATTGCGTTAGGTAAGAAAATAGAAAGGGGTAGTAAATGAATAGGACAGAGGTAAAAATTTTATTGGAGCAGCAGGCAGAAGAAAGCTATAAAAAGTTTAATGACAAAATTATACCAGGAGTTAAGAATGCTATAGGTGTAAGAATGGCAGCATTAAAAGAGCTGGCTAAAGGCATAGCTAAGGTAGATTATGATGAATATTTTCAAGAGGTTAATGGTACAGATTTTGAAAATATTTATTATGAAGAAATCATGTTGTGGGGATTAACAATTGGATATATTAAAGAATCTGCAGAAGAAAAATTAAAATATGTTGAAGCCTTTATACCTAAGATTAATAACTGGGCTGTCTGTGATTCATTTTGTGCCGGTCTAAAGTTCACACAAAAGAATAAAGAACTAGTGTGGCAATTTATTCAACCCTATTTAAAGGATAACCGCGAATTTTATATACGCTTCGGTGTTGTCATGTTAATGGACTATTTTATAGATGAAGAACATATTGAAACAAACTTAGACTTGTTGGAAAATATTAATCACGAGGGGTATTATGTAAAAATGGCAGTGGCCTGGGCTATTTCCGTCTGCTTTGTAAAATATCCAGAAGTAACAGGGAAGTTTTTTGAAAAAGAACATAACAAGATGGATGATTTTACATTCAATAAGGCTATTCAAAAAATCAGAGAATCTTATAGGGTATCTAAAGAAGACAAGGACTATTTAAATCAACTAAAAAGGAAAAAAGCTGTTCACAATTAAGGAACAGCTTTTTAAGTTATTAAATATAATTATTCAGAGTTAAGAACAATCGATTAACATCAATAGGCTTTAGTATGTGATCATTCATCCCTGCCTGCAATGCAAGCATGATATTTTGCTCTAAGACATCTACGGTCATGGCTATAATCGGAATAGTAGAGCCGTTTTCGTGGAAACTGTTACGAATTGCGCTTGCAGCATCGATGCCCGACATTAGTGGCAAGTCAATGTTCATTAAGATTACATTATAATAACCTGGATCAGAATTCTCGAAAGCTTTTATTGCCTCAATGCCGTTTATAGCTAAATCTACAGTTATATTCCGGTTTTCAAGTAAGGCTTTTATGATTTCAAAATTTTCCGGGTCATCTTCTGCAACCAAAATATGTGTTTTAGGAAATCTGATAAAGGCAGCATCGGATAATTGTTCAATATTATTAGGCACATTATTTTCATCAAGTTCAAAAGCAATTTCAACTTCAAATTTAACGCCAGAATCACAGGGCTTATTTGAAGCTGTAATCGTACCGCCAAGAAGTTCTACCGTATTTTTACAAATTGAAAGGCCCAAGCCAAGACCTTTTGATGAATATATCTGCGTGGACATGTTACCTGTTTCAAAAGGAAAAAATAATCTTTCAATTTGAGATTCATCAAGAGGCGGTCCGTCATTTTCTACAATAATACTAAAAAATGCTCTGTTGTATAGAACCTTATTTAAAAGCAGTTCAACAGTAACATTACCTTTGGTTGGTACATATCTAAATGAATTAGAAATTAAACTTTTTACGATTTGTTTTAATCGAAAAGCGTCGCCTATAACATTGTTCAGACCATGATTATGTATAAGAACGTCAAAAATAATATCTTTAGAGATGGCTTGTTCTTCATAAGTGTGCTTAATTTCTTCAAGTGTATTAATAATGCTAAATGGGCGGTTATCTATATTGAACTTTCCAGCTTCAATTTGTGACATATCTAGAACGTTATCAATCATCTGAAATAAATATCTTGAAGAAATATCCATTTTTATCAGGCAATCCATAACTTTTTCTTTATCTTCTATATTTTTCTTAGCTATATCAATCATACTTACAATAAGGTTAATCGGTGTACGAAAATCTTGGGACATTCTTGATAAAAAACCAGTTTTAGCTTTCGCAGCAATTTCTGTTGCTTTAAAGGCATCTCTAAGGTTTTCTTCAATAACTTTCTTATCATTTATATCTTTAAAAAGAAGTAGTAAAATTAAATCATCATTTTCTGAATTGTCAACTATAAAGTAAGTACCTTCAAACCAATTGTAAACAGAAGGCAGCACTTCAAATCTTACTTCAAAATTATATACACCCTTATTATTTTGAAGATGCTCAATAAGTGAATCAAAGTCACAAATAAGAGGGTAGTTTTGTAGGTCCTCCGGATGACAGGAATTAAAGTAATTAGAGGCAAATTTTATAAAATTTGTACAACTTTCAGAAATCGGAAGGTCCGGGACCTTTGATGCTAATACGGAATAGATATTCTGAGTATAGTTTGCTGATATTACCAGAGTGTAAAGATTACTTAATGCAAGATCTAGCTGGTGTAATTTCATTTGATTTTTATCATATTGACTCATTATAATCCCTCTCTTTCCTTTTCTTTATATGGACATAATTATACACCTATGCCAGTACATGAGTAAAGTGATTAATAAGATAATATGTCACATTTTACCGAGGCACTAAATCATTGATATAGGAACATAATTGGAACAAAAACCATATATTACATATAGGGAGCAGTTTGCTTCCTAAAACAACTTAAAAAGTGTATGTATGGAGAGAAAATATGATTTATTTGGATAATGGTGCAACGTCTTTTCCTAAACCAAAAGCTATGCTTGAGTGCATGTATAAATGTATGGCGGAGTATTGTGGTAATCCCGGACGCTCTGGGCATTATATGTCCATGAAAACCGGGGAGGAAGTTTATAAAGCAAGAAAAAATCTGGCTAAATTATTTAATATTGCAAATCCTGGAAGAATTATTTTTACTATTAATACAACAGGAGCTTTAAACCAAGGCATTCAAGGGCTGCTTAAGCAGGGTGACCATGTTATAACAACTTCTATGGAACATAATTCTGTTCTTAGACCTTTAAAAATGCTGGAATCAAAAGGTGTAGAGCATACTATTGTGAAATGTGACAGAACAGGCAGTATAAATTTAAGAGATATAAAAGCAGCTATAAAAGAAAATACTTGTATGATTATTTGTACTCATGCATCAAATGTAACTGGAACGATTATGCCTATAAGAGAAATTGGCGAGCTTGCACATAGAAATAACTTATTGTTTATGGTAGACGGCGCGCAGTCAGGTGGATGTATACCAATCAATGTTGTTGAAATGAACATCGATTTATTGGCACTACCTGGCCATAAAGGTCTACTGGGTCCAATGGGCACGGGGTTTCTCTATGTGAGAGATGGATTGGAGTTAGAACCTCTTTTGCTTGGAGGCACGGGGACTTCCTCTAAAGATAGAATACAACCTAAAGAAATGCCTGAAGGGTATGAAGCGGGAACTGTAAATGCGCCAGGAATAGTAGGGCTCGGATGTTCCGTCGAAATGTTACTTGAAAATGGCATTAAATCGATTCATGAGTATGAAGAAGGCCTTACAAGGATGCTGGATGAAAGTCTCAGAAACATGCAAAATGTAACAGTTTATGGAGTAGAGGACTGCGCAAAAAAAGCAGGAATAGTAACTTTTAATATAAGGGGAAAGAGTTGCGAGCAAGTAGCAGATGAGCTCAGTGAAATATACGGAATCGCAGGAAGGGCTGGATTTCATTGTGCAGGGCTGGCACATAAGACTATTGGAACCTGGGAAACAGGAGCCCTTAGACTTAGTGTGGGACCTTTCAATACAAAAGCACAAATAAAAACTGCCATTGAGGCAGTTAATAGAATTACAAGGACTCTCTGATTTGGTCAATTCCTTTATTGGCAAGAGCGTCAACTTTGTTGTTCATTTCGGTGATATATTTAAAATCTTCGAAAGAAAATCCAGCACCATTCATTTGAATAAATTTTTCGTAAAGGGCATTAAAATTTGTAGTTTTACTATTCAAATTTACATGGCCCTTTACTCTGTAAAAAGAGATATTGTGGCCTTCAATAAGGAATAGTAACCTTTCCCAAAGGTCACGATTTTCAACAGGCTTTTTACTTGAATTCACCCAATTATTTTTTAGCCATCCTTCATACCATTTCTCTCTAAAACAGTTCATTAGATAGGAGCTATCAGAAAAAACTTCAATGGTTTGGTTATCCTTTTTTACCGCATTCAGGGCTTCAATTAAAGCCATCATTTCCATACGGTTATTGGTGGTGTTAACCTGTCCACCGTATAGCTCTTTTTGATGTTCACCATATTCTAGAACTGAACCCCAGCCGCCTATGTTATTTTCACTCTGATTTCCAGAACAAGCACCATCGGTATAAATCTTTAAAATTTTCATTTGTTAAGTTACTCCTCTTGATTTTTAGGATAATATTATTATGCAATAAAAGCAGTAATTTTGCAAATGTAAAAGCATCTTAAAACGGTTGTAACACGGTTGTAACAATAGTAATGTATACTATTGGAAGTAAATTGGTGAATTTTATGCCCTATGCCAGTTTGTGGCACAAATTCATATAGGACAAATAGCAAAATTATGGGAAAGGAGGAGACAAAACTTTGAAGAAGTGTATACGTACATTTATTTTAATATTAACCTTGGTATTCAGCAGTCTAACTGTATCTTTTGCAGCAGCTGATCAAGATGTTACCATCGTAAATCCAGTGAGTTACAGTTCTATTACATCAAGTAATCTCCTTATTTCCGTTAAAATAACAGCACCGAAAACCATAAGAGTATCTGCGTATGAAGTGAAAAAAACTGTTGGAGATGTTGAAACAGCGTTGGGAGAAAGTGATATGAAAGCTATTTTGGACGGAACCTTTTCAGGTACCATAGGTTATAAGCCTGTAGGTTCAGCTGAAAATTTTTCATCTGCAAATAAGTTAAGCTTTTATACAAAGAAACTAGAAAATATTAATCCTGGCTTATATTTAATTAAAGTAGAAACCATATATCAGAATAAGGTTGTTTACTCAAGCCGGAGCTATGTTACTATAAAGAGTAAATCATCAGAAGAAAGTAAGCTTTTTGATTCCCAATCAGGAACCGGGGCATTTTTACAAAATTTAATTAAATCTATTTTTAATTAGCAAGTGAAACTTGGGAATGAGATAAAAAATGGAAAAATTACAAGTAGATAGAATTGAAAAATTTAAAAATATATTGCTAGTAGTATTGGTTTTTACAACGATACTACTATTATATTTTTTGTGGGGAAGCGAGAGTCTTGAGGATTTTATCTTTAATGACAACGATGAGACCTATGAAGTCTTAAGTTGCGATGAAGTAATCCTGCCAGATCAAATCATTTTAGGAAAAGGAAATGAAGATTATACGGTTGCGTTTGAAGAAAAGGAAGAACTTTGGACTAATGAAGTATTAAATACATTTAAAAATTTTTCGAAAGGCACGAACATTGCAGTTGTCGAAATAACAGAACAGCAATATAAGGAAGTTATGAAGTATCCTTCTATTGTTGCAAAATTTCAATATAACATACCTTTTGCTGGATTTTGTGAAAAGTATAAAATAAAGAAGTTTCAGGGGTATGACAGTATCAGCAACATGACAGAGATTGGGTTCTCTAAGGGCAGTAAAGAAAGTGCATTTATTTTTGATGGAAATAAGAAAAAATATTATGGAATAGTAGGCAACAGACCTTTGGATATTTTCAGTAAACTGGATACCATCTTTGCGCAGCAGGAGGCTACTACATATTACCCATTAAAAACGGTTCTGGGTGAAGAAAGTACCAATGATACACTGGTTCCTTTTGAGTTGCCGCCAGCTATCATGCCGGCTGAGTATAAAAAAGAGAGTGAGATAGGTGAAAACGAAAATAATAGTGCCATGGCACAGACTTATTTTGGAGAGACCTTTGATTTTGTAAGAAAGGTAGAGGAGGCAAATGGAACAACCATATATATGTATGGATATGGACAAAAGGTCTTAATTATCAATCCAAATGACGGTTCCATTGAGTATAAAGAGGAAGTAAAAAACGATAATCCAGAGCAGAACTCTATGTTTGAAGCCCTTGATACTGCGTTGGATTTTGTGGGGGCTCATAAAGGGTTTAGAACAATTGCAGGACAAGAAATAAAGCCTTATTTAGAAAGTGCATCGCCTATAGGCGATGAGAAAAATAGTTATCGATTTGTATTCAGTTTTATGGTTGGAAAAAATAAATTGTTTTATGAAGAGAAGATGCCCATTATAATAGAGGTAGTAGATGGCCAGGTATCTTATTTCAGAAGAGAATTTATAAACTTTGATGAAAATCAAGTTCAGAGGAAGTCAAATAAAGAGGGCATCTCTGCTATAAATATGCTGACAATGAATTATGAGTATATGAAAGAGGCTTTAACGAAGGCCGGTTTGATTGACAAAGAAGAAGCAAAGGATATTTCTTTTGAAGATATTGCAAATAAAATTGACAACCTGTATACAGGGTACTTAAAACCTGCAGTTGAGGTGTCAGCTGATGATAGCGCAAATACAGCAAAAAAGTTACAGTTAGTTCCGGTGTGGGTTGTGGAAGTGAATGATATTCTTTTGTATTTTGATTTGTATGACGGTCAGCCTGAAGGCTATGCTAAGAAATATTAACAGGGGATGAGGTAATAATGGATTGGTCTAAAGCAAAAAACATTTTAATAGTAGCTTTGATAGCAACAAATATATTTCTTTTATTTACCTATCTTACGAAGAATGAAACAGATCATAAGATAGTGGATAAAGACGTTTTATTTGCTGTGCTTGAGGCAAAAAATATTTTTGTGAATACAGAAATACCTGATAAATATGAAAATATGCCGGCTATTACTATTGAGTATAATAATGATAAGCAGGACCTCATTGAAAAAAATTTGAAGCGTGATATATATAATATATCAGCAGATTCTAAAATGGAAGCTTACCATAAAACTGCGAATCAGTTTTTAAAAGACTGCCAGTTATTTAATGATAATCTTGTTTTTGACCAGGTGGTGACAGAAGGAAAGTCTACGGTGGTGCGATATAAAAATTGTTATAAAAACATTGCCATAGGGGATAGTTTTATGGCCGTGACTTTTCTTCATGGAAAAATAAAAGATGCTACAAGGCAGCTATTAACACCAACACCAAAAAGTAAGAAAAAAATAAAAGTTACATCACCTGAAGAAGCATTATTAATGTTTATGAGTGAAAAAGATTCTGAAGAAGCAATTCATGTAGAAAAGATGGAATTGGTATTCTGGATAAATGATTCGGGATTTAATGGAGAATCACTTGTATCGGATACAGCTTTCCCGGCATGGGAGATTACATATAATGGTGGTAAGACGAAATATATTGATGCATATAAAGCATGAAAGGAAAATATATAGATGGCATTTAGTTTTTGTTCGTTCTCTAGTGGAAGCAGTGGGAATTGTTACTTGATAAGAAGTAACAATACAGCCTTACTGATAGACGTGGGAATAAGTGGGAAAAAAATAATTGAAGGGCTTAGTGCAACGGAAACCCCGGAAGAGCAGGTTAAGGGTGTACTTGTAACCCATGAACATATAGACCATGTTAAAAGTCTTCGTGTTATATCAAAAAAACTGCCAGAGGTTAAAACTTATGCCAACGCAGGAACATGGACACAGATTGAAGGAAATGTTCCTGAGACACAGCGGGAGATTTTTATTACAGGAGAGATTTTTTCTATTGGAGATATACAAGTAAAACCTTTTCATATATCTCATGATGCAGTAGAACCTGTAGGCTTTTCCTTTTTTGCAGAGGGAAAGCAGATAAGTATTGTCACAGATACAGGATACATAACAGAAGAAATATTTACAGAAATGAAGCAGGCGGACCTTTTAGCATTGGAAGCAAACCATGACGAGAATATGCTAAAGGTAGGAAGATATCCTTGGAACGTTAAGCAAAGAATTTTGGGAAATAAGGGCCATTTATCGAATGTTGCGGCAGGAAATTGTTTATGCAGATTATTAGACGAATGCTATAGCAAGCCTAGAAGAGTGTTACTTGCTCATTTAAGCAGAGAAAATAATTTCCCTGAGATGGCATATCAAACTATAAAAAATGTATTAGAGGAATCAGAACATTATTTAGGAAAACAGCTTCAGCTAAATACTATGATGAAGGATGAAATCAGTATGATTTATAAGGTATAAAAATGAACATTACAATTGTTTGTATAGGTAAATTAAAAGAAAAGTACTGGGTGAGTGCAATAGAGGAATACAGTAAAAGATTGTCCAAATATTGTACATTGGTAATAGACGAATTAAAGGAGGAACGACTGCCTGACAATGCCTCAACGGCGGAAGAAGAGGCGGTTAAGGTTGCAGAAGGCAAAAACATATTAAAAAGGATAAAGAAAGATTCTTATGTTATAACGTTGGAGATTAAGGGCAATCAGCTAAGTTCTGAAAAGCTGGCGGATAAAATAAATCAGCTAGGGTTAGACGGAAAAAGTGATCTGGTATTTGTTATAGGCGGTTCTCTGGGCTTATCAGAGGAAGTTAGCCAAAGATCAGATTTTAAACTTTCATTTTCTGCTATGACTTTTCCACATCAAATGATGCGGGTATTTTTATTGGAACAAGTTTATCGAGCGTTTAAGATCATTAAGAATGAAAGCTACCACAAGTAACTTTCATATAACATATAGTGTATGGATAAGGGATACCATTTTCAAAAAAATGGTATCCCTTTTTCTGTTCTATCCCCCCAGCGGATGCACCGTTTCAGTAAGAAGTTGTTTCCTGATAAAAAAATGTCACTAAAAATACTTGCACAATATGGAATAACTTGGTAAAATAAGTTTTTGGTCTTAATATTGTATTTAAAAGTTCAGACCATAGTTATTATAAAAAATATATATTGGAGGATGTTTCATGTCACTAAAAAATTTAAAAACTTTCGCACAAGAGGTAGGTCTGACGTATAATAGTAAAAGGTTATTGGCATACGGTAAATATCATGGATATGATACAATAATCAAGAATGCCGCCCAACAAAAACTGTTTATTATTACAATGAACATTGGTATGGAATCACCTGAGCAAGAACAAGCTATTTCTCAATATTTGCTATCACTGTCTCAGACAAAACCTTATGTCAAATTTGCTAGTTTTGATGACAACACAATTTCTATAAGTGTAAAATTTAAAATGAAGAATAATTTGCAAAATATACGTGAGGTGCTGGATGCTGTTACCCGCTATTGCAGAACTAATGGTATGGTAAGCTGTTGTAAATACTGTGGCAGTCAGACAAATTTGAGCATGTTTAGCATCAACAGTCAATATGCAACTATGTGCAACGATTGTTTTGAAAAAGCACAGGCAGATTTATCAATGGCTCAACTTGAAAACAACCAAAGAAAAAGCAATGTTATTGCAGGCATCGTAGGATCATTGCTTGGTTCGTTAATTGGAGTTGTGCTTTGGGTAATCGTATATCAACTTGGTTACATAGCAGGAATCGCTGGGCTGGTAATGGCAGTTTGCTCTATGAAGGGGTATGAAAAATTTGGGGGCAAATTAAATATTGTAGGTGTAATTATTTCTTTGGTAGTCGCAATTGCAATGCTCTACTTTGCAGAAAATATTGCTGTAGCTCTTGAAATATTTAATGAATTTAAAAAGGAATATGCTATTACTTTCTTTGATGCATTTCGATTGATTCCAAGTTTATTACAAGAGGAAGCAAGTTTTAGAGGGGCTTTCATTGGAGATTTAGTAATTGGATACATTTTGATGTTGGTTGCAAGTGGCTCAACGATTATTTCCACTTATAAAAATTCCAATCTTATGCATGAAATGACACGCTTAGATTAATTTTTGCATTACTAACGCCTATAACAATTACAATTCGTTAACCTATGATGTATTACTGTATTAATAAAATAATACAGTTTATTTTGGAGGGAGGAAGTATTATGCATAAATTATTACAATTGCAAAGCGCATTATTAAAGGAAATTGACAAATATGAAAAACTTGTTTCTGAGAGGGATCATTTTATTGATTGGGAACGTGTACATATATCAAGCTGTGCAAAGCTTGGATACTTGATGGCAGAAGAGAGAGGGGTAGAGCCCATACTCGCAGCTTCCGCATGTGCAATACATGATTATGGAAGAATCATAACAGGGAAGCAGGCTGATCATGCAGAAGCAGGATATCTGCCTGTACAGGAATTTCTTAAAAAAACTAATCTTTTTACAGAAGATGAAATCGGGATTCTATCACTAGCTGTTAAAAATCACAGCAATAAGAGCGAAGTGGGGAGCCCTATTGAGGAAATTGTTAAAGATGCAGATGTTTTAGATTTTTATCAATATGGATATAAGATGGCTAGACCAGAACAACAGGCCAGATTAGAACAGTTATTAAGTAAAAAGTAAATTGACCCTGACATTAAAAAAAGGTGTTATCCCCAAAAGAGGTAACACCTTTTTTATTTCCTTTAAAGCTACTGAATAGCACTTGTAGTTGTTTCAACAGCGCTAGTAGTAGCTTGAACTGCACTTGTTGTAGTCTCAACCGCGCTTGTAGTGGTCTCAATGGCACTAGTTGTAGTTTGAATTGCTGAACCTGAAGTTGTTTCTTCTGCAGGTTCTTCTACTTCTATAGTTCCATCATTATATGTAACCTTCAATTTAAATGTTTCCATGATAAATCTCATTGGTACGTAAGTTCTGTTACTCATTGTATTAGCTTTGGTGTCAAGAGTAACTTCTTTTCCATTTACTAGAGCAACGTTACTGCCAAGAGTTAACTGTATTGTAGTTCCATCTTTTGTGATAGTAACTTCTTTTGTTGCCTGATCATAAGCAACCTGTGCCCCTAAACCTTCTGTAATTGCTCTTACAGGGATTAAAGTTCTGCTACCTTTAATAACTGGTGGAGTATCGAATTTAAACTCTTTTGTCGAAGATACAATGCTGTTAACATCAAGAACTGTTACTGTTGAGTCAGCTTCTTTAATCGCCTTACCAGCTGTTGTAACAGCTGAAAGCTCATCTGAAGTATATTTCTTTAATACAAGTTGTTTTTTCTCACTAAGAGTAAGTTTTTCCTTCTCTTTTGTGTGAACCGCAGCGTCAGAGTTTTGTTCTTTTTGCTTATCAGTCTTACTCTCTGTAGTCTGAACAGTCTGCTTTGAGTCTTTTTGAGCGTTAACATTTTTTCCATTTTGGTTTTTTGCAGAAGTTGCAAAAGCAAAAGCAGTGGAAGAAACCACTAAAGCGAAAACCAAGGCAAAACATAATTTTTTCATAAAAATCTCCTTTCGGTAGCAAGGCTGCCATGCACTATGTGTTTAGGCCCTGTTGCTTTGCGCCCCTAATTTTCAAAAGGTTTGCCGTTATCGTTGAAAATAATTTTAGTAATTATATCACGAAAAAGAAAAAAACCAATATTTTAGCGAATTTTGTCGAAAAAAGAATATTTATCTTTTCTTTGGGTCTGAATAAGTTCTGTCTGTACAAGATGCTAAAATAAAGGCTAAAACTAAAGCAAACCTACAAAAAATATTAAAGAAAAAAAATAAAGGTGTTGTCCAATTTTAGGCAACACCTTTTATTCGTTATTCGTTTATTTCTGAATTGCGCTTGATGTAGTTTTAACTGCACCAGAAGTTGTTTCAACTGCACTTGATGTAGTTTTAACTGCAGCTGAAGTTGTCTGAACTGCACTAGTTGTAGTCTGAATTGCAGGAACTGTAGTAGTTGTTGCAGCTGCATCTTCTACCTGAATAGTTCCGTCATTTTCATAGGAAACTTTTAAATTAAATGTTTCCATGATGAATCTCATTGGTACATAAGTTCTATTGTTCATTGTATTAGCACTTGTATCAAGAGTAACCTGTTTACCGTTTACAACAGCAACATTGCTGCCAAGTGTTAATTCAATTGTAGTTCCATCTTTTGTGATAGTAACTTTCTTTGTTGCCTGATCATAAGCAACCTTTGCACCTAAGCCTTCTGTAATAGCTCTTACAGGAATTAAAGTTCTGCTGCCTTTAATAACTGGTGGTGTATCAAACTTAAATTCTTTAGTATCAGAAACAATACTGTTAACATCAAGAACTTTTACTGTAGAGTCTGCCTTTTTAATAGCGTCTCCAGCACTCTTTACGGATGAAAGCTCGTCCGCAGTATACTTCTTTAAAATAAGTTCTTTTTTCTCAGCAACAGTAAGCTTTGTCTTTTCTTTTGTATCAACAGCGCTTGGTGTAGCTTTTACTGCACTTGAAGTTGTATCAACAGCGCTTGATGTAGTCTTAACTGCACCTGAAGTTGTCTGAATTGCAGACTGAGTTGTTTGAGTTGATTCTTTTTGAGTAGTTTTTCCATTGTCAGTTTTTGCTGTTGCTGCAAAAGCAAATGCGCTTGAAGAAAGCACTAGAGCAAAAATCATGACAAAACATAATTTTTTCATAATAATCTCCTTCCATTAGCTAGGTTACCCTGCACAATATGTTTAGGCCCTGCCACTTTATTCCTTAATGCTGAATAGTATAACATAATATTGGGGAAAAACCAATATTTAGCATATTACATATATATTAAATATTTATTAATAATAATTTACAGTCAGCATACAATTTTAAGTAACAACAATAAAGACAAATAAAAACAGTTGTAGATAGTGTTCGTAAGAGTGATTTATTTGTCATGTCTGGTACCCCGCTATATAATCATTAAGCTTGGAAAGTACTGAACTTTTTAGTTGCATTTAGATATTTCATAAGAATGCCTATATTTGCGAAATAATAAGAATACTTGTCTTTACTCTGAGCCTGAACAAGTTCTGCCTGTATCAATTTCTTTATGTGCTGCGAAATTGTTGCTTGAGAATAATTAAAAGCAGCTACAACATCTTTGTTACAAACCGGAACACGATCCTTGTTGCACTGCATGATGTACTGGTATATTTTTATTCTGGCAGGATGGGCTAATGCGTCAGAAACCTGAGCGACCAATAATATTTCTTCTTCCTGCATATCATCTGATTCTTTTCTTAATCTCATAATAATTCTCCTTGTGTATTGTCTATTAACAATGCACATTTTACTATTATAGAAGTTTATTGTCAATAGTTGTAGAAAAGAAGTGTTTTAGCAACAATTTTATTGTCATAAAACTCCAAAAATATTTGACTAAAATTAGTAATATGATAGAATACAAAGTAACTAAAGAGCTATTTTTTACGCATTTTGGATCCTAAACACTAATTATTGGGCTATAAATCTGAACAGGGGGAGTAGAAATTGCTAAAGCAGAAATATATGGTATTTACATTGCTAGTTATATTTTCCGTGTATTTTACAAGTGTGATATTACAAAGTAACCTTTGGGGAAATGTTTTGTCTCCTGTAGTTGCATTTTTATCTGCAGGTATAATACTAACTTCTGTAAAGAAAATAAAAGCTTATAAAGGTTGTTGGGTTCTTTTATTTTTCTACCCATTTTTATGGGGTATAGCAGACTTCTTATGGTTAATTTGCGATAATCTACTTTTAATAGATCCCCAAAAGGTAAATTTCATAAATCTTCTTTATACATTTCCAAATATATTTCTGGCTGGCGCAATAACGTGTTACTATGCTCAGAATTTAAAAAAATGGAATTTATATCAGTTAGTTTTAGACATGCTGGCGATTTCAAGTATATTTGCAGTTTTGCTTTGGTCTTTTATTTTTTCCAAAACCACACTTCAATTTCATATGAGTTTTGAATATATCAATACAATAATTTTTGTTTTCTTTGATTTTTATATTCTTGCTGGAATAAATGTAGCTTTTGTTTCCGGAGGAATAAAAAAGACATGTAAAAGATTCTTTCTAATCCTTTTGGGGATAAGTGTTGTTACATTTATCGATTATTATTATGCATACCTATATTTGATGAATCTTTATCAGGCCAATACTATTGTTGATGGCATTTATATGATGGGTAACGTACTGTTTGCTTTAGGAGCTATTTATGAGACATCACCAGAATCCGCGAAAGAAGAGCAAGACATAGATAAAGATATTATTCCAGAAAACATTAGAAAACCACAAAAAATAGTTTTCCTCCTTATCTTATTCTGTATTTTATATATAATGAATTTTTTATCGTTAGGTATATTAATTAATTGCTTTATACTAGCTATATTATACTGGATTTTAACGGCACAAATACAAGACGGCGCTCAGAGCAAGCATCTTCTTAAAAATGAAGTTAAGTTGAAGGAGCAGCTTGAAAAACTTGTAGAAGAGCGTACAAAAGAGCTTATAATGGCAAATAAAAGCCTAGAAGAAATATCCAATAGAGATCCGTTAACAGGTTTATATAACAGAAGACAGCTTATTAAGTATCTGGATACATTAATTTCAAATGAAACAGAAACTCCATTCAGATTATTTTACATAGATGCCAACCGCTTTAAAGCAATTAATGATTCTTATGGTCATCAAATTGGAGATCATGTTTTATGTGCTTTAGGTAATCGGCTTCTAAAGAACTGTATGGCAAATTGTACAGTATTTCGAATTGGTGGGGATGAATTTGCTGTAATTATAGATAATAATATTGAAAAACAGTATGTTTCTTCAGTAGCAGAAAAACTACTGGAATTAATACAAATGCCCATCGCCGTATCCTCATATTTATTTACGGTTACTGCCAGTATTGGAATTGTGGCCTACCCAGAGGATGCCAAAGATAAGAACCTTCTTATGCGTTATGCTGATATTGCAATGTATGAAGCAAAGAAAGCATATCAAGGAAACAATTACTTATTTTTTGATTCAGTAATAAGTGAAAAAATAGTCAGAAAGAATGAAATAGAAATTTTTTTAAGAAGAGCAGATTACGATAAAGAATTTGTATTATATTACCAGCCACAGTATAGTACAAATGAGCACAAACTAATTGGTATGGAAGCACTATTAAGATGGATACATCCTGAAAAAGGGTTTATTTCTCCAGGAGAATTTATTCCAATTGCAGAAGAATGTGGTGCCATTATTCAGATAGGTGAGTGGGTTATTGATCAGGCTTTTATGCAAATAAAAAAGTGGAATAAGAGCTATTCATTAAACTTAAAAATCAGTATAAATGTATCTCCAATACAAATACAGAAGACTAACTTTGTTAGTTGGTTTAAGGACAAGCTTAACTCAGAAAATGTAAATCCTGATTGGGTTGATCTGGAAATAACTGAAAGCAGTGCTATGGACTCAAATGAAACTAATGAAGAACTGTTTGCTTTATTTGCTCAAATGGGAATAAGCACTTCTATTGACGATTTTGGTACGGGGTATGCTTCTCTTAGCAATATCAAAAAATTTGATTTTGATCGGTTGAAGATAGCAAAGGAGCTGGTTGATAATATAGCCGAAGATAAAAATGCAATGATTATAATCCAGTCTATTGTGATGATGGCAAAGGGAATGGAGATAAAAACCATAGCAGAAGGGGTTGAAGAAGAAAAGCAGTTAGAAATACTAAAAAAACTGGAGTGTGACGAAATACAAGGATATATTTTTGGAAAGCCAGTGCCAGCCCAAGAGTTTGAAAAAGAACATATAAATAAAAAATCATAAGAATGTGCATCAAAAACCTGTATAAATAGAAAAAATTGTGCATATTAAAACTATTGCATATTTTATGGTTATATGATACAATTCCACCGTAATTAAAATAAAAAGGTTTTACAGCCTATATTTACATAGTTATTTTTGACCTAACTGTATAAACAGTGAGAATAGGCCATACGGACAGCCGGGTCAAATGCCGAGTTAGCGATGTAATATTCGTGTTGATGAGTGAAAAACTCATATTTATTGTGGTGAACCCACGAAATGTGTTCATAAGAAAAATGTACTTGTGAATGATCAACATGAGCAGTAAAAGTAGAAATTACTGTATAGGCTCTAAATACTAAGGAATTTAAACAGATAAAAAGCAAGAAATTGTTTAATATAATAATTCATAGTGAAGATCATAATCAAGTACAGCCATAGCTTAAATCTTTAAGTATGGTTGTTTTTTGTTTTCTAATATATGTTGTGAAGGGAGCAAGCTTTATGAAGAATCAAGATAAAACCCCTATTTATAATGCACTTATAAAATATAGGGAGAATCGTATCGTTTCATTTGACGTGCCTGGGCATAAACAAGGTAAAGGCCATAAAGCATTATTGGAAGCATTTGGAGCACAATGCCTTTCAATGGACTTAAATTCAAGTAAGCCACTGGACCATTTAACACAGCCAACAAGTGTCATATATGAAGCTGAACAGCTAATGGCTGAGGCTTTTGGGGCTCACCATGCTTTTTTTATGATTGGCGGTACAACAAGTGCTGTACAAACTATGATTTTCACTTGCTGTAAACAAGGGGATAAAATTATTCTGCCAAGAAATGTTCATAAAAGCGCTATCAATGCATTAGTACTTTGTGGAGCTGTGCCTATATATGTTAATCCAGGTGTAAATTCTGAGTTAGGCATTAGTCTGGGTATGTCTGTAGAAAGTATTAAAGAAGCTATCGCTCAGAATCCAGAGGCAAAAGCCATTTTTGTTAATAATCCAACGTATTATGGTGTGTGCAGTAACCTAAAGGAAATTGTTAGGCTGGCCCATGAGGCAGGAATGAAAGTTTTAGCGGATGAAGCACATGGGACTCATTTTTATTTTGGCAGCAACCTACCAATTTCTGCTATGAAGGCAGGAGCAGATATGGCGGCAGTTAGTATGCACAAAACAGGAGGTTCACTGACGCAAAGCTCTAGCCTTTTAATAGGAGAGAGTATGGATGAAAATGAAGTTAGACAAATTATAAACTTGACTCAGACCACAAGTGGAAGCTATCTTTTAATGGCGTCAGTAGATATCGCCAGAAAAAATTTAGCTTTGCATGGAAGGGAATTATTCTCCAAAATTATGGATATGAGCGAATATGCAAGGAAGGAAGTAAATAAAATTCCAGGGCTATATGCATTTGGCCGTGAAATCATTGATGGAGATTGTATATATGACTTTGATACAACTAAACTTAGTATACATACAAGGGATGTTGGCCTTGCAGGTATTGAAGTTTATGATATTCTAAGAGATGAATTTGGTATACAAATTGAAATGGGCGATATTGGTAATATCCTTGCCATTATATCAGTAGGGGATCGTCAGCTTGAAATTGAAAGGCTTCTCGGGGCATTGGCAGAAACTAGCCGGCGATTTAAAAAAGACCCGATGGGATTATTAGTATATGAATATATTAATCCTATAGTAATCATGGAGCCGCAAAAGGCTTTTTATGGACAGAAAAAAGCAGTACCTGTAAAAGAAAGCGCAGGCTGCATTAGTGGAGAATTTGTTATGGCATATCCGCCCGGCATTCCAATTTTAGCTCCAGGGGAGCTGATTACAGAAGAGATTATGACACACATCATATATTCAAAAGAAAAAGGGTGTGTAATGATGGGCACAAAGGATATGGATATGAAATTTATTGAAGTTATGGAGGTATAATTATGGAATTATGGTACACAGAGGAGCACAGCCCTAATACAAGGTTTTCAATCAAAGTAAAAAAACAACTATTTTCAGAGCAGAGTCCGTTTCAAAGGGTGGATGTATTTGAAGCCGAAGAGTTTGGAAAATTTTTGACATTAGATGGACTAATGATGGTAACAGAAAAGGATGAATTTATTTATCATGATATGATTGTTCATATACCAATGGCCACCAACCCAGATATAAAAAGTGTACTTGTTATAGGCGCAGGTGATGGCGGCACAGTTAGAGAACTTACTCGATATAAAACAATTGAAACGATAGATATGGTAGAGATTGACAAAGTGGTTGTTGATGTCAGCCGTGAATTTTTACAGCAGACAGCTTGTTCTTTAGATGACGAAAGAGTGAGCATATTTTATGAAGATGGGTTAAAGTTTATAAGGGACAAAGTGGAATGTTATGATTTAATTATAGTTGATAGTACTGATCCAGTTGGTCCTGGAGAAGGGCTTTTTACTAAAGAGTTTTATGGGAACTGTTACAAGGCACTCAGCAAGAATGGCATCATGGTAAATCAGCATGAATGCCCATACTATGAAGCGTTCGCTCATTCAATGAAACGCGCGCATAAGAGAATTAGTGAGCTTTTCCCTATTGTTAAAGTATATCAGGCACATATTCCGACTTATCCATCAGGCCACTGGCTTTTTGGATTCGCCTCAAAAACATTAGACCCGATAAAAGATTTTAATGCAGCACAATGGAATGCACTAAATCTTACTACAAAATATTACAATACAGAATTACACGCAGGCTGTTTTGCTATTCCTAACTATGTAAGGAACTTGCTTGAGGAGGCAAAGAATGAATAACCAGCACTATTGTTTTATGGCATGTGATAGTGATTATGAAGGTGCCTCCATTGTTATTTTTGGGGCACCTTATGATGGTACGGTCAGTTATCGGCCGGGTACACGTTTTGCACCTTCAGCCATAAGAAATGAATCTTTTGGAATTGAAACTTATTCTCCATACTTAAAAAAGGATTTAGAAGATGTTAAAGTTTTTGATGCGGGTGACCTGGAGTTTGGTTTTGGAAATACTAGGAAGGTAATAGATGAAATTAGAGACATGACAGCAAAAATTATAGCAAATGATAAAATTCCGGTAATGCTGGGAGGAGAGCATTTGGTTACTTTAGGTTGTATTGAAGCCATGGCTATAAAATACCCAGATTTACACATTGTACATTTTGATGCTCATGCAGATCTTAGAGAAGAATACTTAGGGGAAAGACTCTCGCATGCATGCGTTTTGAGGCGGTGTCATGAACTTTTAGGAGATAACAGAATTTTTCAGTTTGGCATCCGATCCATGACACGGGATGAAGATGAGTTTGCAGAAACACACACGATACAAGTAAAATATAGTTTAGAGGGGCTTGATAATGTTATTGAACAATTGAAGGGAAGGCCAATTTATGTTACTCTAGACTTAGATGTACTTGATCCGGCATATTTTTGTGGAACAGGTACTCCTGAGCCAGGCGGTGTTTCATTTATGGATTTAATGAAGGCGGTGCATAAGCTTAATGAACTTACCATTGTAGGGGCAGATATAAATGAACTTGCACCACATTATGACCAGAGTGGCATGTCTACAATAACCGCGTGCAAAATACTACGGGAGCTGGTGTTAACAATAAAATAAAGCAGGGGTATTAATGTGATATTTAATAACAAGGTTAAGAAGCGTTTCTTTGAAAATAATATAGCAATTTACTATAAAGACATATATAGGTTTCTTAGGGTATTAACAGGGGATAGGACTACAGCTGAAGATTTATCACAGGATGTAATGGAGAAAGCATGGAAGTATCTTAACAGTTTAAGAGATGTAAGTAAAGCTAAAAGCTGGTTGTTTCGGATTGCCAGAAATGAAGCTAAAACATGCTATAAGAAAACAAGCAGAAGAGAAATTTATGAAATCGTTTCTCCTGATATAAAAGAAGAATGGTCAAAAGAAACCGAGAAGGACATATTAGATTATTTAGTGAAAACAGAAGAAAGCAATATTCTCTTGGAGGCACTAAAAAAACTAGAGAAAAAGTATTCTCAGATTATTATATTACGCTACATATCAGGACTGGAAATTAAAGAAATTGCATATATACTTGATATTAATTACAACACAGCTAGAACTTATTTACACAGAGGACTGCAGGTTCTTAAAGAGGTGTATCTGGATTTAATGGGTAAAGAAGAAAAGACTGGTTTATGATAATAAAAATCTTATTACATATATAAAAGCAGATTGCAGGTACACTGCAATCTGTTTTTTGTTATAATAATTATCATGTTTTGATTATTTTTTACTTTGGTTTTACAGGATAGCACACTTCTGTTACCCATTCCTCAGGATTTTGTGTTTCATGAGGACTTAGATGATATATACAAAAAGACGATCCATTAAATTCATATCCATTGTCGCGAATCCAATTTGCAACAACTTCATTAACTTCAGTAACTTGATCATAGCTGCCTTTATATGTGGCTGAGGCCATTTGAATAGGTTCAACTGTTTTAAATACTACATTTTCTGTGTTTTTATAGGTGCCTTTTACAGATTTTTGAACCTCTACATCTATATCATCTTCTTTATATTCTCAATAAATCCATCTCATGATTATAAGTTGAAATGACCTTGCGTACACTGGCTACATATCTTTTCGGTAATTCTTTTAATGTGACGTTATAATTCATAACAATACCATTCATTCCAAGCCGGTGTAGCGTTGCTTCTAATAATACTAATTGTTGGTTTAAGCTATCCGCATGGTCTTTTATTTCACACTTCTTTAGAGTAAGGTAAGTTTTTAAGGCTTCCACATCTTCATATTTCTCAAGGATTTCACGAATTACCCCTAAACTGAACCCCATATTTTTAAGGGCAGTAATCCGATTTACTATAGGTAATTGTGATTCGCTATAATAACGATAGCCTGTAAAATTATCTATGCACTCAGGTATAAGCAAGCCTATTTCATTGTAATGTCGAAGCATACGAATGCTGATAAGTGATAGCTTTGAAAAATCTCCAATTTTTAACATTATATATTACCTCACATATATGTGTTTTTGAGCTCAACTATAGTGTAGAGTATAGCATAGTGTGAGAGTCAATAAACAAATAAAAGAGGGCGGTCTCAAAATAAATCGGTAATATTAGATACCGATTTATTTTGAGACCGCCTTTTCGCTTAAACAGCAATAAGCTTATAAAAATCAAAACAAGATTGTAACAATTAATTTGGTAAAATTGCAAAACAAAGTCGAAGCTTAAAACATTTAGAGACTGAAATAATATATTTTTCTTAAATTATCAAAAAAGTGAAACGGCCTTAAATAAAAGCTATCTAATTAGATAGAGAGAATTAAAAGATAAGGTTTACAACTTGTCCATTAAATTCGTTTTTTCCTTTAAAAGAAAAGGGAGAGTGAATTTATGGATAAGAAAAGTTTGCAGGAAGTATTAAAACTGGCTAAAGGTGGTAACCAAGAAGCCATTTGTTATTTCATTAAAAAGTTTCAACTGCTTATAAAAAAATTTGCGAGGCAGCTGAACTATGATTGTGCTGAAACGGACTTAATCATTTATCTACTAGAATTCATTAAAAAAATGGACATAGAAAAAATGAGCGGATTATCTGAGGGTGAGATTGTAAATTACATAATAAAGTTATTAAGAAATAAAAAAATTGATATTTATAGAAAAAACTGTTTAGCACTTGAAGAAATCCATACGGAAGAAGATTGTTACGTAGAAAATAAGCTGGAGATTGAAGATCAGATGGACTTGAATCAATTGATAAATACTTTACCGGATAAACATAGAACCGTAATCGTATCAAAATATATTTATGGATATTCAGATGCTGAGATTGGGACAAGCCTGGGGATTTCCAGACAAGCAGTAAACAAGTTAAAAAATAAAGCTTTAGAAAAATTAAAGTTACAAATAAAGGAGGAGGAAAATGGAAAACGAAATAATTGAAGCGGCTTTATCGCAAGGTATTTGGGCAGTATTATCTGTAGTTTTACTTTTTTACATCATACGCACTCAGGAAAAAAGAGATGAAAAGCAAAATGATAGAGAGCAAAAATATCAGGAATTGCTAGGACAGCTCGCAGAAAAATTAAATATTGTACAGGAAATAAAAACAGATATCGCAGAGATTAAAAAAGCCATAAAAAAAATCTGAAAAGTTATAAAAAAAAACAACTTATAAAATGATTATTTGTAAGTTGTTTTTTTGTTTATAAAAACATTAAAATATTTTTAAATTATTGAAACAAAATTAGTGGAAGTATTGTCTTTATATAGGGGGTATTTTATTTTAGTAGCATAGACTTCTGTATATTTAGGCTATTTGGCAACAAATGAGGATAAGATAACTACCTACAAATTGTACAGGGGAAATCCATGGTAACTAAATAAAAGGAAGGAAATGTTTAAATTAATAGTTTTATAATAAGATTAGGAGATTATTAGGAAATGGAGAGTAAAAATGAGAAAAAATAAATTTACTAAAATATTAATGACTTGTGTGGTTTGTGGAACTGTTGCATTGAATTTCAGTCCTGTTTTTGCAGCAAATAATTCTTGGTCAGCGCAGGCCATAAGTGATTTTTTATCAAATAAGATAGACGCACCAACCGTTTTAAAAGATGAGAAATACCTATTAGAAATAACAAGAGAAGAATTTGCTGAACTAATTGTTGGAATTTATGCAAAGTCTAACAATATGGATAAAAAAAGTATAAAAATAAAAGAGAATCCGTTCAAAGATACTACAAATATAGATGTGCAAAGAGCCTATTCTCTGGGGATTATTCAAGGAGTAGGTAAAACTACATTTGATCCAAATAGTAATATAACGCGAGAGCAGATAGCAACAATGTTGACTAGATTTTTAAATATTAAAAAAATAGATACAAGTTCAACTAATAACTTAAATAGTTTTACGGATAAAAATGATATAAGCAATTGGTCTTTTGACTCATTGTCTTATTGCGTGGATAACCAGATAATCCAAGGGGCTCAAAATCAATTACAGCCTAAAGAATCCACCACTGTAGAGCAAGCTATTACTATGCTTGACAGAATAGCCATTAAGAATAATTGGATCACTAAATCTAAAGACATATATGTGTTTGGATTTTTACTTCCAAATGATACACAAATACAGTATGAACTTGCTGGGAATGTTGCTTTTGAATTGCGAATTGACTGGAATAATGTCACTGACCCAGAAAAGACCAAAAAAGATTTAGAGTATATGTTGAATAAAAGATTTAAAGGATTTAATACTCAAATTAAACAAGTAAATGATGTTGTGATAAAGGCGAAACAATGTAAAGAGACTCAAGGAACATTTGACAGTGAAAAGCTAACGGTCAAGGAATATGAGATATGGGTGAGTGGAATTGAAAATAAAACATATATTCGTTTTGAAGATGCGAGTCGACTAGGTGACGTGCCGCCTATTCCATCTCCTCAAAATCATCCGTGAAATCCCTATGAAATAAAGACTACTAAACATTTTTAATGATCAAAAGAGCATTAGTTCAAGGAAGGGATACCAAAAATTAAACCTGCGCCAATGCTCTTTTGATTTCTTACAGTTCATATTTTTATATATTAAACTGCAAAGTTGGGATCTTTCTGATTAAAGCTTGCACTTGATGTATCTGAAACAAAAGTCGTTCCGCTTGGAGTATTAACACCTTTGCAGTATGTGTTAAAAGTAGTCCTAGATATATTAGGATCTAGTTTGTTTGGAACCCACTCTGATTTGGAATCAAGTGCAAGATACGTACCGTTAGTTTTGGTAAATGTTGTATTTGAGAATTTTGCATTTTTATAATACGCATTTGCTGGTATTGTTGCGTTTGTATTTGATGCAATTACCATTTCACGATAGATTTGGCATCCCCTATTTAAAGAGTTATACATTGCAGGTGAAATTGGTGCTTTATCTACGACAGAACCAAACTGAGTTACAATATATCGGTTATTACCTTCAGCAGAAAGCCAGCTTTTTAATGTTTTAGTCCCTGTTGCTTTAGCAAGGGGGCCGCTATGCCATTTTGAGTCCACATTTGCAAACAGTCTGTAATATCCATTGTTTTCATATGCAACACCTACATCAATCGTGTATGTTCCATCGAAAAAAACATGGAAAAATTCTGGAACTGTATTATAGCTTGCATCATTTGGATTTGGGTATGATGCTAAAGCAGCTGTCGGTACAGTTAGTTCGCTTGATACCGCATTGAAAATATTTTTGGCTGGTGATTTTCTAAAAACTATATGTGCTCCACCACTCATTTTTATTACCTCTTTCTTTCTGTAAAATTAATAAATTGGAATAATTGTTTTGTACTTTAATCGATTAAAAATACATAAATAAAAACGAAAATTAGGAGGTAAGTGTAAACCAAAAGTAAAAATTTTTAGAAGCAAAATAATGAACCAAGTGCAAATTAGGTGCACTTGGTTTTTTATTAGCGTAGTTTTTTAAGTATTTATAAATGAAGTCTTTCTTAATTATGAAGATAACAAATAATTGTAGCAATCTAAGTACAAGATGTAATACAATTGGAATATAATTATTAATAGCATTATAAATTATTTGAAATTAGACAATATAAGTACAAGTTGGGAGATTTTGTTGTAATCGTAATAAAATATGAACAAGGAGTCTGTGAATAATATGAAAAAAACTAGGTCATTTACCACTACTATTTTATGGGCGTTTATAATACTTAATATTTCATCTTTAATGATTCTTACATTTTCCATAAAGTATGAAGATGAAGAGCGTGCTTTGAGTAGTGCAAGAACTAGTTTATTGGAAATAGTAACGGAAAAAGCAAAACTAATATCTATCTCACTTAAAAATATAGAGGACAAAACGGAAACCATGGCAGACTGGATGGAATATTTTTTGAACCAGGAGGTTTCAGAAGAAATGGCAGTAGCATATTATGCAAAAGAAAAAGATGGAGCACTGATAAGAAAAGAACCAATCAATAGAAGTGATAATAATTACAGTGCAATTTTTTTGCCGAATAATATATCAATCACACCTCAAATTGTTAAAGAGATAAATTCTACAGAGGATTTGGATCCGATATTTAATAAAGTCTTAGAGCATGAGAAAATGTTAAAATGGGTGTACATTGCCACCAAAAATGAACTTTTACGTGTATTACCATTTTATGATGTAGGCGTATTTAAAAGTGATCATTGGCAGACTGAGGATACCTTTTATAAAATAGCGGAAGAAAAAAATAATCCACAACGTAATAGTGTTTGGACTTCTCCGTATGTGGATTATTTGGGGACAGGCTGGACAATAAGCTGCTCGCATCCTGTATACGATAGTAATAATAATATGTTCGGAGTAGTGTGTGCTGATGTAGGAATAGAAGAGTTAAGGGAAAAGTTTTTAGAAGGATTTAAACTTGGAGAATCAGGTAAAATCTATCTTTTGACTGATTCAGGAAGTATTATTTATCATCCAGATTATCAAATAAGAGCGGAGAAGCAAGGGGAGTTATATAATAAAAATATCTTTGAGGATAAAACCCTGAGTCCAGCTAAAATAAAAATACTTAAACGAGCTTTGGAGCAAAAACAATCACTATTTCAATTTACTGATCACGGCCAAGATAAAATGCTGTCCAGTTGCAGGATAGATGGACAGCCGTGGACATTAATAATTGAAATAAACAAAAAAGAATTTTTATCTCAAAATCGTATAGATGGAAAAACATTAAGTCAGTTAATATTTATTGGAATGGTATTAGCTGTAGTTCTTGTAGTAATTTTATATTATGAATTCTCAGTACCGATGAGGTCATTAGTTGAGGGAGTGAGAACTATTTCAGGTGGAGGTTTTGGAAAAGTGCGGAATAATACAAGCTTTTCTGAAATAAATGAGTTATCAGAAGCTTTTAATAACATGAACGATAATATTCAAGAATACACAGAGAGTATTTTGCGTAAAAATAATGAAATAACAACGGTATTAAATGCCATAGATGGGATTTTAATGATAATTGATACAGATAGAAATGTAAAAATTGCAAATGAAAGGACTGAAGAAAAACTATTACAGGAAAACAGGAATAGTCATAAATGTTATACAATCTTGGCAAATAGAAAAGACGTATGTGAAAATTGTATTTTAGATAAAATTTTAGAAGAGAAGCAACAAATTGAAAAACAACTTACTATAGGCAGTGAAATCTATAAAAATATTTGTTACCCAATAATAGAAGCATCAGGCGAAATTAAAGAAGTTGTAATTTTAAGTCAGTGTATTACAAAGAGTATTGCAATGAAAACGGAATTGCAGCAAATTGAAAAAATGGCTGAAATTGGCCAATTCTCCGCTGCAATTGCTCATGAGATAAAGAATCCTCTCGCTGTTATAAAGGGAGCAACATATATTATGAATACTTATAATAACGTGAACACAGTGGCTGGAGCATATACTGAGGAAATAGAATTGGTGGAAAACGCTGTGAAAGAAGCCGAGCATGTTATTGCAACGTTATTAGACTTTTCTGCAAAGGACACGGAGGTCAGTGGGTTTGTAAATTTAAAAAAGCTAGTTGAGCAAATTTTGATGGTTGCTAAAAAAGAAATTATTAAAAAAGATATAAAAGTTGTTGTAGATATTGAAGTAGAGGCATTTTTCTATAGCGGAAAGATAGAACCAATTAAAATAATCCTCCAAAATTTAATTAATAATTCCATACAAGCCATTACGGAAAATGGACAAGTTTCTATTTATGCAGGAAAAGCAGGTAGAAAGGAACTTTTGATTAAGATTAAGGACAATGGCTCAGGTATAACTATGCAGCCAAGATCAAAGATTTTTGAACCGTTTATTACCACCAAAAAGGAAAGTGGAGGGACAGGAATAGGGCTATGGATTACTAAGACTCTAGTGGATGGAATGGCAGGCAGTATATCCGTAGATGAAGAAATATCTAATGGAACAGAAATAAAAGTGATTTTACCAATTATAACAGAATAGGTGATACTTATAGAAACTAAGGAGGTGTGGTCATGTATAATATACCGATATTACTTGTAGATGATGATACAGAGCTACTAAAAGTTTATAAAAAAATTTTTACAATAAATGGATTTAATGTTTTGGTTGAAGCAGATAGCCAGAGAGCATTAAAAACTGTGGAGACCACAAATATTGCAGTAGTGATATCAGATATTATTATGCCTAAGCTAAATGGATTAGAATTATTATTAGCTATAAAAGTAATAAGACCTAACATAGAGGTTATTATGCTAACTGCAGAGGGCTCAATTTCTGGAGCTGTCGAGGCTGTAAAAAATGGAGCTTTTTCATATTTGAAAAAACCCGTAGATATTGACGATTTAATTGCAAATATAAAAAAAGCATATGAAATTTTTATGATTAAAGAGGAAAATTGTGAACTTAAGCTGCAGATTACTGAAAACTTACACACAAGAATGCTGATAGGGCAAAGTGAAAAGATTATAAGTCTTTGCAGAGACGCTGAGAAAATAGCGAAAAGTGATGTAGCTGTATTAATTTTAGGAGAGAGTGGAACCGGAAAAGAAGTTTTAGCTAACTTTATTCATCAACATAGTTTAAGAAAAGAAAAACCTTTTATCTGTATAAATTGTGCTGCACTAAATGAGAACTTATTTGAGAGTGAACTTTTTGGATATGAAAAAGGGGCATTTACAGGTGCGGATAAAATTAAAAAAGGGAGATTTGAATTAGCCGCAGGGGGAACGATTTTTCTCGACGAGATAGGAGAATTGTCTTTAAATACTCAAGCAAAGTTATTAAGAGTTTTGCAGGAAAAGTCCTTTGAAAGAGTTGGTGGAACAGAAACTATAAGTAGTAATTTCAGGCTAATTGCAGCAACAAACCGAGATTTAAAAAGTGATGTTAAAGACTTTAAATTTCGTGAAGATCTGTATTATAGAATTAATGTTATGCCTTTAACGATCCCTCCACTGAGGGAAAGAATGGATGATATTCCTATTCTGGTGGATAGTTTTGTCAGGGAGTTATCCATTGAGATGAAAAAGAAAGTGAATAAAATAGATGTAGCTTTAATTTCAATATTAATGAAATACCAATGGCCGGGTAATGTCAGAGAACTAAGAAATGTTATGGAGAGGCTAGTAGTATTATCCAATGAAGGGAGACTATTAATACAAGATTTGCCCGATGAAATCAGCGGATATAAGTGGCCTATAGATGAAACAACAGAAGAGGATTTAGAAGGATATAAGTTAAAAAATGCTACAAAAGAATTTGAAAAGCAATATATTATAAAGTGCATGGATCGAAACGAATGGAACGTAAGCAGAGCGGCACAGGAATTAGGTCTAGCAAGGAAAAATTTATATAAGAAATTAAAAGAATATGAAATAACATAAACAGAAAAAGTGTAACCATTGAGTTACACTTTTTCTGTTTATGTTACTAAAAAGTAACAAGATAATAAGCGAATCACCTATATGTAAAAAAATGAAATGGCGTATAACGTTGAAAAATCAGTATAAGAATGAAATTTTATTAAATTCAGAAAATTGGCACACGCATTGCGATATATATGTGCAAATGAATTTATAAATTTATCTTTTGTAATTGTGAGGGAGGAAGTTATTATGCAGCCAAATAAAAAATATGTAAGTTTTTATTACGAGACAGTTAAGGAGTTCCCAGAGATAAAAATTAACCCTAAAAAGACAGCTTTATTGCTGGTTGATTTGCAGAATGAATTTGTATCGAGAGACTACGGAGAAGCTATAACCTTTAAAGAAGCAGGAGAATGGGAGAGGTGGATACCTTTTCACGACAGACTGGATGGCATTGTTATACCTAATAATAAAAAGTTATTAAAATTTTTTAGAAAAAATAAAATGACCGTATCTTATGGAAGAATTGCTTGCTTAAGAGAAGATGGCGAAGACAGATCTCCAGTTCAAAAGTCGGAGGGCTGGAATGGAATGCTTATTCCTGTAAATTCATATGGTGCGCAGATGGTTGAGGAACTTGCACCCCTTGATAATGAAATAGTGGTGAATAAGACTACAGATAGTGTTACAACAGGGACAAACTATTTAACATTATTACAGTTTATGGGGATTGAAACTGTTGTTGTAACAGGTATTGTTACTGACCAGTGTGTAGCATCAACTGTGCGTGGTCTGGCGGATGCAGGATTTAAAGTTATATGTGTTGAAGACGCATGTGCGGCAGGAAGCATTGAGCACCATGAAGCAGAACTTAAAATTATGAGCTGCATCTATTGTGACGTTTTATCTACTGATGAAACTATTAAACTAATTGAAATGAACATGTAGCTAGGGTAGAAAAGGATATGGAGGAAAAAATGAGCGGAAATGGTTTAAGAAAAGAACTCAAGTTATCAAATATGATTTCTATGGCAGCAGGCGGCATGATTGCTGCGTGGATGGTTGAAATAAAACTTTGGTTTGAATTGAGTGGTCCGGGATCGGTTTTTTCATTTATAACATGTGCATTACTAATTTTGCCATTATGCCTGATTTATTCTGAAATGACAAGCATGATGCCGTATGCAGGCGGACAAAATATTTGGGTATCTAATGCATTTGGCTGGAATACAGGATTTGCATCATGTTGGTTTATTATGTTACTTTACATAATGGCAATGCCTACTGTAGCTTATGGAATCGCTAGTATGATTTCATATTTTTATCCAGCAACCGCATTGCAGATAAAAATTCTTGCTTCCATAATAATTATAATATGGTTCTTCTTAACAAATCAAGAATTAAAAATAATTGCAAAACTGCAGTCGGTATTATTTTGGAGTACTTTAGCGGTATCTCTAATAGCATCATTTATATTTATCACGAATAAAAACTGGAACTTCGAAAGTATTAATTGGTTCCCTAACGGTGTTACAGGTTATTCTGCTGCTGTAGGTCTTTTGATAATGAAGTTTGTAGGATTTGACTTAGTACCTCAATTAGCAGAAGAATCTAACTTTCCTAAAAAGCATCTTTGGAAAGCATTTGTTGGCTCTCTGGGCTGTACGACTTTAATATACTGTATGGCAATAATTGGTGTATCGGGTATAGTTTCAAATGAATGGGTGGCAGAAACCGATATTGTTGACCCTAGAGTAGCGGATATTATAGGAATGCATTGGTTAGGACTAATAATAGTAATTATGGGTATATTAACCTGTTTAACAACACTTTCATCCTTCTGGTTAAGCGCATCAAGGATATTATATGGGGCAGCACAGCAGCATCAGCTTACACAAAAATTCACAAAGCTTAACAAGAATGGACAGCCAGTCACAGCAAATTTAATTGTAGGAATACTGGCAGTATACTTTACAGTATTTGCTCCAGATGCGTGGATTAACTATATTTATACAATATACGGAGTCGCAGCAGGCATTGTTTATTTAATGGTAGTATTATCATTCCTTAAACTTAGAAAGATTCATCCTGAATGGAGCAGGCCATATAAAGCAAAAGCAGGCTTGGCAATGGGAATTATAGGAATGCTATTTACACTTTATGTAATTTATGTTTCAACCACTGCAATGGATACAGGGGCATGGGTAGTACTAGTTCTTTACATTGCATTTGCATTACCATTCTGGGCATATGCAAAAAGTAAACAAAAATCAGATCCAGAAAACTGGACTCCAATTGTTCTCTCCCCAGATAATAATGGAGGGAAGAATTAAACTAGTAAAAAAGTTCAAGGAATGCGCTCTGTATTAAACAGGGTTCATTCCTTTTAATTTACGCTTAATTCTTTTGTTGTTGTAATAATCTATGTAATTTTCTAATTCATTTTTTGAAGTACTATAAAGTAAATGATATAATAAAAAGATTACGGCTATATATGGAGGAATTGATTTGGAAAAATACGCGAAAAGACAAGTGATTCTAGCAGATTTAGGACTGTTGCTAGTAGCAATATTTTGGGGAGGGGGTTTTGTGGCAGGAAAATTTGCTTTAGAAGGATTAACGCCCCTTACAGCAGTTGCATATAGGTATTTAGGTGCAACTATTTTTATTATTCCCTTCTGCATTGTAAGACTTAAAAATATGACAAAGAAAACTTTTTTGGCAGGTAGTGTGATAGGAGTTCTTATAGTCATAGGTACTGCATTGCAAACCATAGGACTGCAATATACTACACCAGGTAATCAAAGCTTTATTATATCTTTATATACTGTTATTGTGCCAATCATGTCATGGCTATTTTTAAAGATAAAGCCATCACCAAATGTTATGCTTGCGGCTGCGTTGGCTTTAGTGGGAATAACTCTTCTTACTTTAAATGAAAACTTAAACATTGGCATGGGAGATTGGCTTACCTTTATATTTGCCATAACCTTTTCAGCACAGATTGTTTTTATAAGTATATTGGTAAAAGAATTGGATCCTTGGCTTATAACTTTTACTCAAGTGACAGTTACAGCTGTACTAGCCATTATAGCGGCCTTTCTTTTTGAAACACCCTCAGATTTAATGACGTTACCTAAAATTGCATGGGAAGGTCTTTTATATTTAATTGTTTTAAATACAACTGGGGCATTTTTACTTCAGAATATATGCCAGAAAATAGCACCTGCAAATCATACAGCAATAATCTTATCGACAGAAACTGTTTTTGGAACAATTTTCGCAATTGTATTTGCAGGTGAAATCTTCACAAAAAGAATGATTACAGGATGTATATTTATGATTTTTGCAATAATTATAAGTGAACTTCCTAAAAAACAAAAACAAATATTAAAATAGAGTGCAAAAATATTTGCACTCTATTTTTTTTTAAGGTAAGATATATGTAGAGAATAATTAACGATTTTTATATTTGGTTGTAGAAAGTTACAGGGTGAAAAAGTGAACGCAAAGCAATATGAAAAAATTATACAGGAGCTTTCAAATATTATTGATGAAGGGATTCATATAGTAACGGAAGAAGGAAAAAGTATAGTTTATAATCAAGCTATGGCAAATCTTGAAAAGACCAATAGAGAAGATGTTATTGGCAAGCCTTTTAGGGTAGTTTTCTCACATATTCCAGAGGAGGAAAGTACTCTTCTCAGAGCTTTAAAACAAGCAGAATCTACATTGAATATTCAACAGACATATTTAAACCGATATGGAAAGGAAATCACAACTGTAAATACAACAGTCCCCATTTTAAATGATTATGGGAAAGTTGTTGCAGCCCTTGAAATTGCAAAGGATATTACGGATATAAAAACTATGTCTAACACTATTTTAGAACTTCAGAGAGAAGCTATACCTGAGCACAAGGTTACAGCACCTAAGATAAGAAAGTATAGTTTTAAAGACATAATTGGGCAAAACAGGAAGTTAAAGCATCAGCTTGATATTGCTGCCAGAGCCTCCCAAACGGATGCAGCCGTTTTTATATATGGAGAAACTGGTACTGGTAAAGAACTAATGGCGCAAAGTATTCACTTTAACAGTAATAGAAAGGATAAACCGTTTCTCGCACAAAATTGCGCAGCTTTACCAGAAAGCTTGCTTGAGGGAATACTTTTTGGTACTGCAAGAGGTGGATTTACAGGAGCAGTAGACCGTGCGGGATTATTTGAACAAGCAAATGGGGGGACTCTTCTATTAGATGAAATCAGTGCTATGCCGTATGAATTGCAGAGTAAATTGTTACGTGTACTTCAAGAAGATTACATAAGACGTGTAGGGGGAAGCCGTGATATTCCAATAGATGTAAGAATCATTGCAACCGTTAATGAAACACCTGAGGAACTTATTAAAAATGGTTTACTGCGAAAAGATTTATACTATCGTTTAAATATTGTAAATATCAGTATTCCGCCACTTAGAGAGAGAAAAGATGATATAGCTACCTTAGTAGAACATTTTCTTGAAAAACATAATAAAAGATTTAAAAAAGAAGTATGGATGTTATCGGATGGGGCTTTAGAAAAGCTTGAAAACTATGATTATCCAGGAAATATTAGAGAACTGGAAAACTTTATCATGTCAGCAGTATCTTTATCTGATAAGGAGCATGTGCTTACTGAAAAGTTTCTTCAGATGCCTCAAGAGGTTGCAATGGCAAACATACAGGCAGATTACAATCCAGAGGAAATGAGTATAGACAACTACTTGGCATACTTAGAGGTAAATATTATTAAAGAAAGAATGGCTGATTTTGGCGGAAATATTTCTAAAACTGCTGAAGTCCTTGGAATTAAAAGGCAGACGCTACAACATAAAATAAAAAAGTACCAAATTTAATAAAAACTTTTGTGCACGATTGTACAAAAAGATAAAAAATAATAGCATAATAGTAAAAAACGCAAATATATTTGCACAATAGGTGCAAATATATTTGCGTTTTTTATAAATATAACAGAAAATTTACAACTTTCAAATGAACAGCAGCCCTATCAAAAACAAAGAATGCTGAAATTTAGCCATTGTTTTTTGTTGGCACGAGACTTGCGTATTATATAGGTGTTGTACGGGCATGTCCAAAGAAGTATTAGGACATTTCCAAGCCATAATAAATTGTGTTAATAAATTAGAATGAATCTAATATTTATTGAAAGTGAAAAGGAGAGTATGTTATGGAAAATGTAAAAGTAATTATCTGGGGTCTTGGCGCAATGGGCGGCGGTATGGCTGACATGCTACTAAAGAAAAAAGGTGTTGACATTGTTGGCGCTGTTGGCAGAGGTTCTAAAATTGGTAAGTCAATGTATGATTTCATTGAAACTGAAAGAGGCAGCAGACCTGACGTTATTATTGGTGCTCCTGAAGATGTAATCAAAGAAGGCGCTGCTGACGTAGTTCTTTGCTGCACAGATTCATTTACAAAAGTTGCATTTGACAGACTTAAGTTTGTCCTTGAACAGAAAATCAATGTTGTTTCTTCTGCAGAAGAAATGTCATACCCAATGGCACAGGAACCTGAACTAGCTAAGCAGTTAGATGAAATTGCAAAGGCTAACGGAGTATCCATTATCGGTACTGGTATCAACCCTGGTCTTATCATGGACTTACTAGTAGTTACTATGACTGGATGCTGCGAAGAAGTTGAACATATCGTTTCAAGAAGAGTTAACAGCTTATCTCCTTTCGGACCTGTTGTAATGAAAGAACAGGGTATTGGTATCACTAAGAAAGAATTTGAAGATGGCGTTAAGACTGGACACTTATCAGGACATGTTGGTTTCCATGAATCAATCAGAATGATTGGTGACGCTATTGGCTGGCCAGTTGAAAAGATTACAACTTCAATGGAACCAATTATGACAGATGTTGACAGAAAATCACCTTATGGATTTGCTGCTGCAGGAAATGTTGCTGGTGTTGCAATGAAGGGTGCTGGCTATGTTGACGGCGAATTAAGAATTGAAATGGATCACCCTCAGCAGATTGAACCTGAACAGGTTGGCGTAAATACTGGTGACTATGTAATCATCAAAGGTACTCCAAACATTAACATGGTTAACTCACCAGAAGTTCCAGGAGGAATTGGAACTATCGCAATGTGCGTAAACATGATTCCTCACATCATTAATGCTAGACCAGGTCTACATACAATGATTGACCTTCCAGTTCCAAGGGTTATCATGGGAGATATGAGAGATCTTATCAGCCCAGAAGCTAAGATTGTAAAATAGTTAAAATTTAGGACTATATAAAAGTTAAGTTGAGTTTAGAATAAGTCTAGATAATGAATAGTCTTAATTAAAATATTGAATTGAAAAATTTTGAAAAAACTTTGAAAAATAATTAAATTAAAAAATTGTAAGGGGCACTCTTGGGATCGGCAGGAGTGTCCTATACAATATAAAAAGGAGAATTAAAATGGTTAAAAAAGGAGAATGGGTCAGAATTCACTCAATTGTTCTTGAAGCATCTGCAAGAACTGCAAAGCTTCCATCGGACACACAGGCATGCCCACTTGAAATGTGGACAAAAGGATTTTTACAGGAAGATGCAGAAATTGGTGATGTAGTTACAGTAAAAACTGCTGCTAACCGTTTGGAAAAGGGTACTCTTATTGAGGTTAACCCATATTGGAAACATAGCTATGGCAAGTTTATCCCTGAATTGGTTCAGATTGATAAGCAGTTAAGAGATATCATGTTCGGAGGTGACAAATAATGGCATTAGCAAAAGATTATGATTCCGTTATGGGAAGATCTAACGATATAATGAAAAAAGCACTTGGTTTGGACTATGAGGAATTTGAATCCGGTTCAATCGCATTTGATTATGAAGCTCTGATGAAATCAACAGAGTATACACTGGATGAAATCAATAGAATCCAGAGCAGAACTGGAGTAGGTAACACTCCATTACTTGAACTAAGAAATTTAACAGAACTTGCAAGAAAGTATGCAAAGCCAGGATATGGTGCAAGAATTTTTGCTAAAGATGAAGCAGCAAATGCATCCGGAAGCTTTAAAGACAGAAGAGCAGCTTGTGCTGTTGCACACGCTAAGAAGTTAGGATATAAGGGCGTTATTGCAGCAACTTCAGGAAATTATGGTGCGGCAGTTGCATCACAGGCAGCGATGCAGGGACTTGAATGTGTTATCTGTCAGGAATGCTTTGATTCACATGGTGTTGGACAGCCTGAAATTATAGAAAAAGCAAGAAAGTGCGAAGCTTTAGGCGCAGAAGTTGTTCAGCTTACAGTTGGACCTGAACTGTTCTATACATTCTTATCCATACTAGAAGACAGAGGATACTTTAATGCATCACTATATTCACCATTTGGTATTGCAGGTGTAGAAACATTAGGATATGAAATTGCGCTTCAGTGCCGTGAAAAGTTAGGTAAAGATCCTGCTATGGTAGTTTGTACAAATGCTGGCGGCGGAATGGTTACTGGTACTGCACGTGGTTTGATTAAGGCTGGTGCTAAGGATACAAAAGTGGTAGCAGCTTCCATAGACCTTACAGGATTACATATGGCTTCAGACAAACAGTTCAACTTAAAGTCATGTACAACTGGCCATACTGGATTTGGTGTTCCTTATGCTACAGATCCCGACCACTCAGATGTACCTAGAAGTGCGGCAAGACCACTCCGTTACATGGATCGTTATGTAACAGTATCACAGGGCGAAGTTATGTATATGACAGAAGCTCTTGCAAACTTAGAAGGTATTGAAAGAGGTCCTGCAGGAAACACTTCATTGGCAGCAGCTTTCTCACTTGCTCAGGAACTTCCTGAAGATGAAATCCTAGTTGTAAGTGAAACAGAATACACAGGAGCTGGAAAGCATGTTCAGCCTCAGCTTTCATTTGCAAAAGATAACGGAGTAGAAGTACTTTTCGGAAATCCAAAAGATGAAAAACCAGGAGTGAATGTTATACTTCCACAGGATCCAAGCTTCTTTAAGTGTGTAGATGCTGACATTAACCACTTCAGAGCTTCTTTAATTAAGAAAGCTTGTAAAGTACATAATGTGACAAATCCTTCAGAAGCTGACATGGAGTTCCTTGCAGTAGAAACAAAGACAGATGTAGACTTTGTTAAGGAAGTTATTAAGAGTTTATAAAACCGAGTAGACTTTTATAATAAGGATAAAAAGGAGATTCAAGAATGAAATCAGGAATGAGAAGAGACGATGATTTTCAGGAAAGACGTAAGCATATTGCTGGTCTAACTGACGAAGAACTTTATGCTAAATTTTGGAATTTAACAGAGCAGGTTGTAACTCCTCTACTTGAACTTGGTAGAAAAAATACAACACCTTCTGTTGAGAGAGCCGTGCTATTAAGAATGGGCATTTCATCACTTGACACACAGAAGATTGTAGAAGGGTGTATGGATAGAGGTCTTATGGGACACGGAACAGGGCATGTTGTATATAAGTTATCAAAGGAAAAAGGCATTTCCATTCGAGAAACAGGAGAAATGTTATCCAAAGGTGAAGGCTGGGATGAAGCAGTAGCATTATTTAAAGGAGGTAAATAGAGATGGCAGACATGGAATTAAAAACAAACGAAAAATTGGATGTAAGAAACATCTTGAAAGACCTTGATCAATATGCTCCAAGAAGAAGAGGCTGGACCTGGAGAAAACCTGCTCCTGGAATCAAAATGGGACCTTTTGAATATAAAGACTGCTCAGAACCTCTAAAGAACAGTGTAGGACTTCCTCCTGCTAAATTTTTTGGAGACATCGATCCACAGCCACTTCCTGTTATTACAACAGAAATTGCTTCTGGAAGATTTGAAGATGATGTAAGAAGAATGAGAATGGCCGCTTGGCATGGCGCTGACCATATCATGGTTATCAGACACATGGGCCAATCACATATTGATGGACTAATGGAAGGTACTCCACAGGGTATTGGTGGTGTTCCTATTACAAGAAAACAGGTTAGAGCACAGAGAAAGGCTCTTGACATTATAGAAGATGAAGTTGGACGTCCAATTAATTACCATTCTTATGTGTCTGGCGTTGCGGGTCCAGACGTAGCTGTAATGTTTGCAGAAGAAGGTATCAATGGTGCCCATCAGGATCCTCAGTACAACGTACTTTACAGAGACATTAACTGTGTAAGATCATTTGTAGATGCTTGCGAATCCAAAAAAATTATGGCTTGGGCAGGAATGCTACAGATTGATGGAGCTCACAATGCCAATGCAACAGCAAGAGAAGCTTGGAAAATCATGCCTGAGCTTATAGTGCAGCATTCAATCAACTCCCTGTTCTCAGAAAAGGTTGGTATTAGCCCTGATTTAATCAGTTTGTCAACAGTACCGCCTACTGCAACTCCTGCTCCTTGTGTATACATGGATTTACCATATGCGGTTGCACTTAGAGACATTTGTGGTAGATATAAGATGAGAGCACAGCAAAACACTAAGTATATTTGTTCTTCTGCAAGAGAAGCAACAGTAACTCATGTTTTAAATATGCTGATTTCAAAGCTTACAAGTGCAGATATTCAGTCCACTATTACACCGGACGAAGGAAGAAATGTTCCTTGGCATATCTATAACATAGAAGCTTGTGACAATGCGAAACAGACTTTAGTAGGTCTTGATGGTTTAATGGACATGGTTGAATTAAAGAAAGACGGTCCATTAAGAGATATGGCTAGAGAACTTAAGGAAAGAGCTTGTCTGTTCATGGAAGAAATCATTGAAGTTGGTGGTTACTTCCAGGCCGTACAGGAAGGATTCTTTGTTGACTCAGCAAGATATCCTGAAAGAAATGGTGACGGTATCGCAAGAAAAATCGAAGGCGGCGTAGGATATGGTTACATTTTCGAAAGAGAAGAAGACTATATGGCTCCTGTAACTGCTCATTATGGATACAATAACGTGGAACAGTATGGCGGAGATCCTAAGAATCCAGCAGCTTTAATCGGTGGTTGTACATTTGAAGACAGAAGCAAGATCGTATTCATCGATGAGTTAGATGAAACAGATAGCGTTAACGTAAGACTTGAAAATGTTAAAAAGTATTTAGATGGCGAAGCAATCAAGCCAGAAGTAGAATGGTGTGGAGATGGAACAATCCTTCTTACTATGTGCATTCCTGCAAATAAGAGAGTTGCAGAAGCAACGGCACTTCAGATTGGTGCAAAGCTTGGACTTGAAAACCCTGAAGTAATCAGTAAAGAAGTTCTTCAGGAAGCAGAAGGTACAAGAATCGAAATGAAGGGTAAAGTTGCCTTTGATATTGATCCTGCCACTCTTGTTATTCCACCGGAACCACACTATCTAAGTGATGAAGTTCTTTACAAAGAATTTAACGATCATCCGCTAAAGGTTGTTTGCGGTACGGTTGGAGAAGACGAACACTCTGTAGGACTTCGTGAAATCATCAACATTAAGCACGGGGGTATTGAAAAGTGGGGTATTCAGGTTGAATATCTTGGGACTTCCGTTCCAGTAGAAAAGCTAGTTGATGCAGCAGTAGAATTGAATGCAGATGCAATCCTTGCTTCTACAATCATTTCACATGATAATGTTCACTATAAGAACATGAAGAGAATCAACGAGCTAGCTATTGAAAAAGGCATCCGTGATAAGGTTATCATTGCTGCAGGTGGTACACAGGTTATTCCTGAAGAAGCACGTAAGACAGGCATTGATGAAGGTTTTGGAAGAGATTCTCACGGAATTGACGTTGCTACATTCTTAGCAGAAGAGGCAATGAGACGTAGAAAATAGTTTAAATAAACACTTGCCAATTTAATAAAAAGCTGATTTTAAAATATGTATGAATAAGGGCGGGCATCATGCCCGCCCTTATTTTTTAGTGTTAGAGAGGGAGAGCAAAGATGAAAGTTGATATTTTAGTAGCTGAAATAGGCTCAACCACAACAGTAGTAAATGCGTTTACTGATATAAATACAGACAATCCTGTATTTTGGGCACAAGGCCAGGCACCAACATCTGTGCTTGATGGAGATGTAAGAATTGGACTTCAAGGTGCAATTGACGACTTATGTAAGAAAACAAATATAGAAAAGCTTGAATATGATGAAATGCTGGCAACATCATCAGCAGCAGGCGGATTAAAAATGACAGTACATGGGTTAGTATACGATATGACAGCAAAAGCAGCTAAGGAAGCAGCTTTGGGAGCTGGCGGTATTATTCATTATGTTACTGCAGGAAAACTTCGTAGAACTGACCTTGCAAAGATAAAAGAAATAAACCCCAATTTAATACTTATAGCAGGTGGTGTTGATTATGGTGAACGGGATACTGCCATTGACAATGCAGAAATGATTCGTTCAATGGGGCTAAAAACCCCGATTATATATGCTGGAAATTGCGAAAACCAAGATGAAATGAAGCTGATTTTCGATGATGAAAGCGGGATGAAATTATATAATGTAGAAAATGTATACCCTAAGATAGATGACCTAAATGTAGAACCTTGCAGAAAGGTTATACAGAATGCTTTTGAAGAACACATTACTAACGCACCAGGGATGGAACATGTAAGAGATATGGTAAGCGGCCCTATTATACCTACTCCAGGGGCAGTAATGGAGTGCACAAAGCTTCTATATGAATGTATTGGTGATTTAATTGTCCTTGATGTAGGAGGCGCTACTACGGATCTCCATTCCGTAGCAACGGAATCTGATCAGATTGCAAGAATTATGATTTCACCTGAGCCTAAGGCAAAGAGGACGGTAGAAGGAGACCTTGGTGTTTATGTAAACCGAATGAAGGTAATAGAGTCCATTGGCGAAGAAAAACTCCGAGAAGAATGTGAAAAAATGGGAATTGACTTTGACAAAACTCTGGAGTCTTATGTAGCCATTCCCAAGAATGACGATGAATTTAAACTAGTGGAAAGGCTTACAAAGGAAGCTGTTTTGAAAGCGGTGGAACGACATGCAGGAAAGATAAGGTATATTTATGGTCCGACTGGAAGAAGCTCTGTTGCTGAAGGAAAGGACTTGACACAAGTAAAATATATTGTAGGCACAGGCGGGGCACTTACAAGACTGCCTCATAGGGTGGAAATCATGCAGGAAATTGCTAAACATAACGAAACCGGAATGATGTTGTTTCCTGGAGAGCATGCGGAGATATTGGTAGATAATGATTATATCATGGCATCACTTGGTGTTTTATCAAAGCGGTACAAAGAAGCGGCTATCCGGCTGCTGGAAAAAAGCTTGAATTATCAATTCCCTGAAAAAAAGGAAACCTCTTATCAAGCAATGTATATTGATGAAATCAATAGAACAAGTGAAGAAGCTAAAAAGAAAGAAGAAGAATATAAGAAACATATTGAAGAATGCGAAGCTCTTGGTTACGATATGAGTGCGTATAAAGAGGAAGAGCAAATAGGAGGAGCAAACAAGAAGATGATAAATGCCGTGGAAGCAGCCATAGACGATGAAAAAACAGGCATAAGAAGCGGAGAAGGTGTGCAGGGCAAATGGGCAGGACAACAAAACATGGGAGACTGCAATCATGATTGCAGACACTGTACAAGACCTCACTGTCCAAATCGTAAGAATTGTTAAGAACGATAAAGAATCAGTTTCTAAAAGATATTTTTTTATATAATAAAAAGGAGTAAAAATAATGTATCCTAGATTAATAATTGATTTAAAGAAGCTAAGTAGCAATCTTGATGCTGTAGCTAAAATAACCAAAGAACAGGGAAAGTGTTCCCTAATGATTGTTACAAAAGGTCTTTGTGCAGATGCACAGATGGTTAAGCTGGTTGCAGAACATAAGGCGGTAGATTTTATGGCAGATTCCAGAGTAAAGAATATTGCTACCTATGCAGATATGGCAAGAGCAAATGGTAAACTGACTGTACTTTTAAGACTTCCAATGCATAGTGAAATTGAGGAGGTTATAAAGTATGTAGATTTAAGTTTTAATTCTGAAATATCTACAATAAGCCTGCTAAATGAAGAGTCTATAAAGCAGCAGAAAAAACATAAAGTATTATTAATGATTGACCTTGGTGATTTAAGAGAGGGCATTTTCTTTAAGGAAGAAGATAAAATTTTCAGTACGATTAAGGAAATTTTAGCTATGTCCAATATAGAATTATACGGAATAGGTGTAAACCTGACTTGCTATGGAGCTATTATTCCTAAGAATGATAATTTATCGGTATTAACTGGTTTAGCTGAAAAGATAGAAAAGAAATTTGATATTAAACTAAGTATGGTATCAGGTGGTAATTCCAGTTCAATTTACTTAGTTGGTAAGGGGGAATTGCCAGAAGGCATAAACAATTTAAGATTAGGAGAGGCTTTCCTTCTTGGTAATGATACTGCGTATGGTGACAAATTGGATGGGACTACAGGGGATGCTTTATTATTGGAAGCACAGATTATAGAACTTCAGGAAAAACCTTCTTTACCGATTGGTGAAGTTGGTGTTGATGCTTTTGGACAGATACCTTATTATGAGGATAGGGGCATTATAAAGCGTGCGATTATTGGTATCGGCAAACAAGATACTGACTTGGATAGTATGATACCGCTGGATAAAAAAATTGAAATTCTAGGGGGAAGTTCAGACCATACGATACTTGATGTAACAAAGTCAGGTATAGTTTATAAGGTAGGCGATATTGTGACCTTTGAACTGGGTTACGGCGGTATGCTAAAGACTTCTACAAGCCCATATGTTGAGAAGGGGTATAAATAAAGTAAAGGGGAGATTCCACAATGGAATCTCCCCTTTACTTTTTTGTTTAATATTTATCACTAAAGTCGTTAATGGCAGTACCTGCTGGAGTAACTGCTTTCGGAACTGTAGTAGGTTCTTTTTTTGATTCAAATACTGGACTTTCTACTATTGGTTTAAAGGTTTCTTTTTTTATAACTAAACTTTCTGATGATTTTTCAGATTGTATATCACTTAGTGTTTCGGAATCTTTTTTAACTTTGATTTCCGGTTGTTTAACTTTTTCTTTAACTTTTATTTTTTCTGGATTCTTTTGTGTTTTAACAAGTGAATCTGTTTTAACATCTTTCAAAGGTGAGACTGGAGTAACTGTAACCGCTTTTGGTTTTACAGAATCCTTAGATCCACCCACTGTTGCCGAAATATGTGTATTAGAATTGTTATCAATTGTAAACTTATCAACTAAGTTTTTTAATAAATCAGCCTGAGCATTTAGTTCCTGACTGGCAGCGGCACTTTCTTCTGCTGTAGCTGAGTTATTCTGAACAACACCTGAAATCTGATCTATGCCAGCACTTACTTGGGCAATAGAATTTGATTGTTCTTCAGAAGCCTTAGCGATTTCACCAATTAAATCAGTTATTTTACTAGCTTTATCAACTACTGTAAGTAAAGATGTTGCTGTTTCATCTGCAATTTTTGAACCATGGGCAACAGCAGAAACGGTCTGTTCTATAAGGTCTGTAGTATTCTTAGCTGCTTCAGCAGATTTTGTTGCCAAGTTACGAACTTCATCCGCAACAACGGCAAACCCTTTTCCGGCAGTGCCTGCCCGAGCGGCTTCAACAGCAGCATTAAGGGCAAGGATATTTGTTTGGAAAGCGATATCTTCAATTGTTTTAATAATTTTACCAATTTCATTGGATTTATCAGTGATGTCATTCATAGCGGAAATCATTTCTGCCATTTGTGCATTACTTTCCATAACACCAGCACCTGTTTCGTTTGATTGAGAACTAGCATCTTGTGCATTCTTAGCATTGCGCTTAACATGCTCTGCAATTTCAGAAATTGTAGCAGATAGTTCTTCTATACTACTTGCCTGCTGTACAGCACCTTGTGATAGAGACTGAGATGCTGAGGACACTTGTTCTGCACCAAGATTGACCTGAGATGAAGATTTCTGTATTTGAGAAATCATATCATACATATTAGCTTTTATGTTTGTGAGATAACCTAGAGTACTTTTAATATCACCTACATAAATATTTGTGTCTTTACTTTTTATATCAAAATTATAATTTGCCATCTCACATAACAAGGAATTTAAATCTAAAATAAAATTCTTCAAAGCTATTGCAAAGGTATTTAAAGCTATAGATACTTGTCCTATTTCGTCACTTCTGTTGGTATCTAAATTTACGTCAAGAATACCCTTTGTAAGATTTTCTGCGGCACAAACTATATCGTTAAATGGTTTCAAGGTTTGTTTTGTTACATTAAAAATAATTAGAACTAAGATCACAAGAGCAACCAGATAAAATCCTATGAGAAAACCAATAGAATTTGTCAAGGCTGTTGCCTTAAGATAGGTTGTAATTAAAATAAGTAGAATAAAAACAACACCTAAAGCAATAGCGGAAATTGTAGCTATTCTTGTAGATAAACTTTTATTTTTTGCCATAATGATACACCTCACAATGTCTATGTAATTGCTAAATATAATAATCTAAATGCATTTTTAAAACAAATTCGGACAAAAAATACATCTTAATTACAGTATAGTACATTAAATGATAAGTGTCTATGTAAACATCAAAAAAGATGCCGTAAATTGGCATCTTTTTGCAAATTATAGGACTATATGAGACTAATTACTTATCACTAAAATCTGAATTTGAATCTTCTGATACAACTGAAAAGTTGCTTTAATTGTTTTTTATTATCTAAATGAACAATTATATGGTATTATACGGTAAAAACCTATTAGTAAATGAAAAATTAAAAATAGCAAGAAGGTATTTATGGAAAAGAAAAATTTTGTATATATATTAGAGTGTAGTGATGGGACCTATTATACTGGGTGGACTATAAACCTTGAGGAAAGAGTTAGGATCCATAATGAAGGGACTGGACCTAAAGCAGCAAAATACACAAGGGGCAGGAGACCAGTAAAATTAGTATATTTTGAAGAATATGAAAATAAATCAGAAGCACTAAAAAGAGAATGTTCAATTAAAAAATTAACTAAAGCTGGGAAAAAAGACTTAATTGACAGCAAGATAGTTTTATAAAATTAAGTAATTGTATTTAAATTGTACAATGCCAAAAAGTCATTGAATTAAAAAATAGCTGTGCTAGAATAAAAATAACTTAAAAATGTATACGATTTCCAAGAAAAAAACACTTTCCAAGGAAAATATTATTTAACCAAAAAAATAGTGAGGATTATTTAAAATGAGTAAGAAGTTAAACACAGCGCAGATGTTAGTAAAATGCTTGGAGCAAGAAGATGTAGAGTACATATTTGGTATTCCTGGAGAGGAAAACCTTGAAGTAATGAATGCATTGTATGATTCACCAATCCGATTTATTACAACAAGACATGAACAGGGAGCAGCATTTATGGCCGATGTTTATGGAAGATTAACAGGTAAGGCTGGTGTTTGTTTATCAACTTTAGGACCTGGAGCAACAAACTTAGTTACGGGTGTGGCTGACGCTCATGAAGATGGGGCGCCGCTAATTGCCATAACGGGTCAGGTTGGAACGGAGAGAATGCATATTACTTCCCATCAAGCTTTAGATTTATGCAAATTGTTTGAACCTATTACCAAAAGAAGTAAGCAAATTGTACGACCTGATACAGTTAGCGAAATTGTTCGAATAGCCTTTAAATATGCTGAAAATGAAAAACCAGGTGCCTGCCATATAGATTTACCTGTTAACATAGCTGGGATGGAAGTTAGTGACGATGAAAGGCCGCTTGAAAAAAGGACGGCACCACAGGAAATGGCAGATATAAATAGTATTGAAGATGCTGCAGGAGCAATATTTTCATCAAAAAATCCTGTTTTATTAGTAGGAAGCGGGGCAGTAAGAGGTAAGTGCTGTGAGGCATTGACAATGTTTGCTGAAAGTTTAAAAATTCCAGTAATTAATACGATGATGGCAAAGGGCATTATCCCTTATGACAATAAATATTCAATGTGGACAATTGGTATTCCACAGAAGGATTATGCAAACAAAGTACTTGATCAGGCTGACCTTGTTATAGCGGTTGGATATGACATTGTAGAATATGCACCTGTTAGATGGAATAAGGAGGGGCAGCGCAGAATAATTCATGTAGATACACGGCCAACACACATAAATAAATTTTATGAACCAGAGGTTGAAGTAGTAGGAGATATTGCCCATTCTCTTACTCAGATCAGAAGAAGAGTACATAGAAATACTGAGCCTGAATATGCATTAAAGGTTAGAGCTGCTATGGAGGCGGAATATGAGTCTTATGCAAATGATACTAGTTTTCCAATGAAACCTCAGAAAATTTTATATGATGTTAGAAAAGTAATGGGTGACAATGACATAGTAATATCCGATGTAGGTGCACATAAAATGTGGATTGCAAGACATTACCATTGTAGGATACCAAATACATGTGTTATTTCAAATGGATTTGCAACTATGGGAATCGCTGTACCTGGTGCAGTTTCGGCTAAACTGATTAACCCAGATAAAAAGGTTCTTGCTATAACTGGTGACGGTGGATTTATGATGAATTCACAAGAGATAGAAACAGCTTTAAGGATTGGGACACCAATTGTAGTACTTATTTTTAATGATAGCAATTACGGATTAATTAAGTGGAAGCAAATGGATAAGTTTAATAAAAGCTGCTATGTGAATTTTACAAATCCTGATTTTGTTAAATATGCTGAAAGCTTTGGAGCTAAAGGCTATAGAATTGAAGCTGCTGAGGACCTAATTCCTACGCTGGAAGAAGCGTTCAGGCAAGACGTTGCCTGCATTATTGATTGCAGGGTTGATTATGATGAAAACACAAAACTAACGGCACATTTAAAAGAAGTCTATGCAAGTGAGATTTAATGTTGTATAATGAAGTAATATTTTAACAATATTATATGTTAAGTTTTACAAATTAAATTTGTATGGGAGGAATGGATATGGCAATTCCAGAGAGTGCTAATAAGACTAGTATACTTTTAGAGTCAGGGACAAATGAACTTGAAATTATTGAATTCACCGTTGCAGATGAAACTTTTGGAATAAATGTTGCTAAAGTGCGTGAGATTATGGTGGCTCAAGCGGTAAAACCGATGCCTAATTCACATCACGTAGTAGAAGGGGTATTTAAGCCAAGGGATGAGATTATTACGGTAATAAGTCTTGCTAAATATCTAGGTCTTCCTGAATGTGAAAACTCTGGCCGTGACATTTTTGTTGTTACACATTTTAATAATTTAAGCTTTGCTTTTCACGTACATACAGTTGTAGGTATTGATAGAATATCTTGGACTGCAATTAAAAAACCGGATAAAGCAGTTTATGGTGGACAGGATGGAGCAGCAACAGGAATCGCAGAATTTCAGGGACGTCTTATAACAATACTAGATTTTGAAAAAATTATTGCAGAAATTAGTCCTGAGTCCAGTATACAGGTTGAAAGCATTGAGAAAATGGGAGAACGCCATACTATGGAAAAAACTATTTTGGTAGCGGAAGACTCTATGCTGCTTTCAAAACTAATTATTGAGTGTTTACATAAGGCTGGCTATAAAAATACAATTAAAACAGATAACGGACAGGAAGCATGGGATTATCTACTGGAAGCAAAAGAATCTGGAGATCCGATAAAAGATCATGTGGCTTGTATCGTATCAGATATCGAAATGCCTTTGATGGATGGACACCGATTAACAAAGCTTGTTAAGGATGATTTAGTGCTTAAAAAGATTCCTTTAATTCTATTCTCATCATTAATAAGTGAGGAAATGCGTATCAAAGGAAAGCAGCTGGGCGCTGACGAACAGATTAGTAAGCCAGAGATTGGCAAATTAGTATCTCTAATTGACCAGCTAACCGAAAATCATTAATTTAAAATGAAAGTAGACATGATAACGTTTATTATGTCTGCTTTTTTGATTTCTAGGAATTTAAGTTTGGCCGTAAAGAATGATGAATATAGAAGGAGTGTAAGTGAAGATGGGAGAAATTACACATATAAATAAGAGGGGACGGTCAAAAATGGTGGATGTAGGACAAAAGGACATCACCGAGAGAATCGCTGAGGCAGTTGGTTACGTTTTAGTAAATAAAGAAACCCTTGAGATAATAAAAAATGGCAAGAATAAGAAGGGTGAAGTACTTGGTACAGCACAAATCGCAGGAATAATGGGTGCAAAGAAGACATCAGATATCATACCTATGTGCCATCCGTTATTCATAACAGGCGCAGATATGGACTTTGAACTGATAGAAGTTGGCAATAGTCACGGAAAAATTAAAATCACAAGTAAAGTAAGCTGCAATGGAAAAACAGGTGTTGAAATGGAGGCACTGACGGCAGTCTCCGTAGCAGCACTTACCATTTATGATATGTGCAAGGCAGTACAGAAGGATATTTGTATTGAAAATATTCATTTAGTAACAAAAAAAGGTGGAAAAAGTGGGTTATACAGCTGGTGTGGTAACGATTAGTGATAACGCGGCAGATAAAAATTGAGCCCTGCTCGATATGAGCAGAGCTGATAGAGCTTTTTCCAAATTAACAATCTAAAAGAAGTGTCAATAATTATTTAACACTTTTTATCTTAGCAACATCCACTATTACATGAGCTGCAAGTAGCAATTGCTCCAATAGTTGCATTGCTGATAGACAAAACGCCAGCTGTAACAGCATTTACAGTTATAACTACTGTATAAGTGCAGCAGTCATTGAAGCAAGAGTCACAATCACAGACAAAGAATGTGAATGTATCTGAAGTAGTAATTGCGACAGCTCTTGTATAACTGAATGCAGGGCCTACAGGGACTGGTGCCAATTGATTTGAGCATTGTTTGAACAATTGGAAGCTTAAAGTACCAGAAAAAAGTGTACCAACAACGTTACTTGTAAATTCAATTTTAGCACATGGACTCTCTAACTTAGAAGTATTAATCGTTAAAGAAGCCGGTGTGAAAGTAGTGTTTACAACAGTCGCAGCAGGAATTGTAACTGCACCAGGGCAGCTGCATTTAATAATAGTTGGGCATGCTTCTTTTCTAGGGCGGTAATAATCTTTTCGATCTTTTGCACAAGCATCGCAATCGTCATTATATCTTGAATTAGAATTCATAGTGAAAACCTCCATATTTTCTAAATTTTAAATTATCTAAAAGATAATCTAAGTATTGGCATTTTAAGTGTATTTACTATAACTTAAGAATAATCATAGTATTAGTGAAGATAGAGGATGGTTATATTCTACCTATCATCTTCATCATTCACGTATCTATCATCAAGTTCATTATCATTACATTGGTTACAGCCAAATTCCTTACATTCAAATCCCCTACATTCAAAGTCCTCATCATCAGGTTCTTCGTCGTATTCTTCATCATTGTATCTCTCATCATTGTATCGATCATTTTCACAATAGTCAGGGAATAATGGTCTTAAGTTCTGATCTGGATAGAATTTTGGAATTGGCGCGTTGTTAAATCTGCTGCATGGATTTTCTTCAGGTTCTTCTTCACATGGTTTTTCTGGAACTGGACAGTAGCCATAAGCTGGGACAAGGAGCTGAACAATAAGCTCACATTTTACAATAATGAAATACCCTAAAGTAATATCTAGGTAACAGTTCTCTTCTTTATCTTGTGACAATTTGCCATCTAGTGCTTCAGCTACCATTTCAATTTTTATAATATTTCCATCTACATCTTTTGAGTGTTTATCTGGTACATAATTAGCTGAGATTTGAGCTATAGAATCAGGACAATAGAATTTACCAATTACATCAGTTCTATTGATTTCATAGAATTCGCTTCTGTTTACGCCATCGCAGTCAATATAGTCGGCATAAAAAGATATCATGTAATGAAGTATTATTTTTTTGAAGTTAGCTTTTTTCCTAAGTGGAATTTTGTCCACTGAAATAAGTGTTACATTAAAGTCTCTACTACGAATGTATCTCTTTGGATTATCAAGTGGATCGCTTCTCAATTCGCAATCTGTTGTATCTGTATCAAGCCCTTTGCCATAAACTAGACATCTTTTAATTAAACATTGATCAAAAATCTTAGGAACTTCTATGCAAACCAATTCTGAAGGGTCTGGTAAAAGCCCCTGTTTATTAACAAGACCGGGACGTGGTACAAATTTTTTAAAGTTAATAGACATAAGTTTTCCTCCTTATTAAAAGGTTATGATTTTATATAATTTTAAAATACAAGAGCACTGTATTTTAAATATTTTTCGCAGTTCCTCATGTACTTAGGGGTCTTACCCTGATTCATCTCTACAGAGATTTTTGTTATACTCCATCATATGTAATAATAAAAAAGAGGTGACAATATAAAAATAGAATAAAAAAAATTTTTTATTCTAGAGTAAATATTACTCTGCAAGAAACCGCATATGTTATATGAAATGGAATGAAAAAGTGGTCTATGGATTACTAAAAGAGAATAATCAGCTTTCATAAGAATATAATTGAACGAAGGGGTGATAGAGATTATGCGTGGTTTATATTCTTGGATATATGTTGATTATACAAATAATATATGGAAGTTTTCACAAAATGACAATAAAGAGTTGTGCTATAGCATTATGTATGGAGAAGGGAAATGGACCAAGGAAAGTACCATTGATAAAAACATCCTGGGTTTTGCTGTTTATGTAGAAGAAGATGGGAAGATACATATTATATACAGCAATACAAAAGGAGAAATAAAATACTGTACATTGAAGGATAACCAGTGGATTGGAAAAACAGTCTACCTAATGGATAGTGATGAATTTGAAATACATGATTTAAAAATCAACATTATTGGCAGTGAGATGCATATCTTCTATCTACTAGTAGAAACCAGTGATAGTAATCGCGGAGTATTAATACACAGTGTATGGGATGGTAAAGAAGTTAAAGATCCCAAGTTATTGGATATTATTTTGACCCCTAAAGTAAAGGAAAATTATATAGTAAAAGTAGACAAGATGAATAATATTGATATGCTTTTTATAACAGATGAAGGTGAAGAAATTTCTTTAAATTATAGCAGATATAAAAAACATAGATGGACTGTTGAAAAAAGGCTTTATAGTATTCAGGGAGATGACATCGATTTTGATATGCTGAATGATCAGCAGAATATGCATATATTAAACAAGTACCGAGAAGGTTCTACCTATTACCTGGAACATGTACATGTAAAGGTGGGCGGGGCTATTCAGGAGTTCAGAATTTGTGAAAGTAAAATGGAACTGAGAGAACCTCTTTTATTTGAACTAAATAATAAATTATATTCCTGCTGGCTGGAAGAAAATAAAATAGCCTATTCAGTATTCGATGGCATAAATTGGAGCAAACCTATCAACGTTAACAAGGGTAATGATGATAAAGTTGAGAGGTATCATTTTTATATAGCTTGCGACAAACAATTAGCTATTAAAGAAAGAGAAGTTTATGGAGTGGGTCAATCTGGGTTAAATTTATTTTTTCCAAGTCAATTTGTAGTAAAAACACAGAAAACAGTAAAATACCAGGCTAATCAGGTTGAAGAAAATCAAGACCGTGTAAAGCAAATAAATGTACCGGAAAAAGTAGATGCACTTCAAAATTTGAAAATACAATTATATCGGGATAAATCAGAAAATAAACAATTAAAAAAGACAATGGCATCTTTAAGAATTCAAATGCAGAAGAAGCAAAAATTTATTGATGATTATAAAGAAAAAATTACTCAACTCTTAGAACAAAAAAAGAAGTCTGATGAAAACTGTGATGTGTTTATGGAATTACAGCAGAAAATGAAAAATGACCTAGAAGAAAGTGAACGGCAGTCGGTGGAGGGTAAAAAAACGATATTGAGTATTCAAAATAAATTAAACGAATATAAAGAAGAAAATCGAGTAATAAAACAAGAAAATACAGGGATAAAACAGCAAATAGAGAGCTTAATTGAAGAGAACAATCAATTAAAGAAAGAACTTGAATATGAGAAAAATAAATCGATTGTTGAACGTTTATTAAAAGGGTAGAAGAAAGAGCGGTAGAGTTCCGCTCTTTCTTAATATGCTTAGCAATGCCAGCTGCTGCGAAGCATTGCTATTTCTTTTTCATATCCATCTAGTTCATTTGGTGTTTCTAAAATAAAGGGCAGGTGACACAATTTAGGATGGTTTATAACCTTACAAATTCCCTCATGTCCTATGTGGCCTTCACCTATTTTTGCATGTCTGTCCTTGTGTGCAGAAAGAGGATTTAAACTGTCGTTTATATGCATCGCATATAATTTATCAAGCCCGATGATTTGGTCGAAGTCTGACAAAACTCCGTCAAGATTATTTACTATATCATAACCTGCATCATTAATATGGCAGGTATCCATGCAAACACCAATCTTATCTTTTAATTCAACTCTGTCAATTAAAGTTTTTAATTCTTCAAATCTGCTGCCTACTTCGCTTCCCTTGCCAGACATAGTTTCCAGCAGAACGATGGTTGATTGCTCTGGTTTTATTATGTCATTTAGTAATTCTGCAATGATTTCAATGCCCGTGTCAATTCCCTGTCCCACATGGCTGCCTGGATGAAAATTATAATAGTTTCCAGGAATATATTCCATTCTTTTTAAATCGTCTTCCATAATCATACGGGCGAATTCACGGGTTTTCGTATCTTTAGAGCAAGGATTAACTGTATATGGAGCGTGAGCTACTAATTTTGCAAAATTATTTTCTTCTGCAAGGGATAAAAAAGCTTCTACATCTTTCTCATCTATTTCTTTAGCCTTACCACCTCTGGGATTTCTTGTAAAAAACTGGAAAGTATTCGCACCAATGGAAAGTGCAATCTTTCCCATATTTTCAAATCCCTTTGAAGCAGACAAGTGGCATCCTATGTTAAGCATGTTTGTGCCTCCTTATATTCCAAAATCGCTTATATCTTCCTTTAAAAAATGAATAGCACCTTCTAAATCATTTTTTCTTAAGCAATCTATAATTTTCACATGGTATTTAGTATCTGTAGGTATTTCTATATTATTCCACTTGTTCCAGTAAAACTGTGCATAGGCACGAGTTAAAGTATCTAGGGATTTCTTCAACATATTGTATGAAAACTCATTACCACAAAAAGAAATTAATTTTAGATGAAATTCCATGTTATGCTCCCAGTGGGTAAAGAAATCGCAGGAACATTCATGTGCGGCACAGGCTGTATCGATTTCTTCCAGCATTACAAGTTGTGTTTCAGTAATGTTGTGTATACAGTCACGCAGGGAACCACCTTCTAGTATGACACGGTATTTTAAAATGTTCTCTATATCATTTCTAGTCAACTGGACTACTGCATAACCGTAGCGCGGCATGCTTCTGAGAATACCTTCATTACAAAGTTCTACCAAGGCTTCACGGACAGGTGACTTGCTAACCTGATATTTTTCCACAAGCATTTTTTCACTGATTATGTCATTTGCAGCATATTTCCCTTTGATAATGCTTTGGAATACTTCGTTATATATCATCCCTTTTAAACTAGTGTTTTTAGACATAATTTCTCCTAATTTTCTTTAATTTGATTACTTAATCATAGCAGAGAGCCGAAAGAAATTCAAGGGATTTGCATAGTTGACGTATAATAATATCTCTGATATTATTAGTAATAAGGTGAGAAATTAATAAGTAAATTAACCCATAAAACAGGAAGTTAATGGAGGTAAAAAGATATGAATAAAGAAATGTATACTGCCTTTATTGAAATTCTAAAAAGTGAATTAGTTCCAGCTCTAGGGTGTACAGAGCCTGGAGCGATTGCCTATGCAGCGGCAAAGGCGGCAGAGACATTGGGGGATTTCCCAGAGCACATGAGCATAAAATGCAGTGGGAACATAATAAAAAATGTAAAAGGTGTAGTTGTACCCAATTCAGGCGGGCTTCGAGGAATAGAAGCAGCAGCTATTTTAGGAGCTATAGCAGGAGAGTGTGCGACAGACCATAAGCTGGAGGTGCTAAATCATGTTACTAAATCTGATTTAGAAAAAACAAAGATACTTGTGCAGGAAAACTTTTGCAAGTGTATGCTTCAAGATGGAGAAAGTAACTTATATATTGATATCGTGGTTACTTGCCGGGAACATAGTGCTCAAGTTATAGTAAAGGATAGTCATACAAATATTGTTTTAATAAAAAAAGATGCAGACATCCTATTTGAAAAGAATTCTGCAGAAATCAGCACAGAACTAGAGGAAAAGAAAAAGCTTCTTAACGTAAAAAACATCATTGATTTTGCTGATATAGTAAAGATAGATGATGTAAGAGATATGCTGGATTATCAGGTTTGTGTGAACACCGCTATTGCAGAAGAGGGTCTAGCTAATGAATATGGTGCTTCTGTAGGAAAAACCTTGTTGGAGTCTTATGGCAATGATATAAAGAACAGAGCAAAAGCAAAAGCAGCGGCAGGTTCTGATGCTCGTATGGCGGGAAGTTCAATGCCCGTAGTCATTAATTCCGGCAGCGGAAATCAGGGGATTACAGTCACAGTCCCTGTAGTAGAATATGCAAAAGAACTAGGTGTTAGTGAAGAAAGAATGTATCGTGCATTGATTATCAGCAATTTGATTTCCATACATATCAAAAAATACATTGGAAAGCTGTCCGCGTTTTGCGGTGCCGTAAGCGCGGCTTGTGGCAGTGGTGCTGCCATAACATATTTACATGGAGGCTCTTTTGAAGATATTTCCTCCACAATCATCAATACAGTGGGTAATGTTGGCGGCATTTTATGCGATGGAGCAAAGGCCTCATGCGCTGCAAAAATTGCATCTGCACTGGATGCAGCAATTATGGCACATAGTATGACCACTCAGAAAAGAAAGTTTCAAAGCGGTGAAGGAATTGTTACAGACGATATAGAGAAAACGATTGAAAATATAGGCTATATTGGCCGAGATGGTATGAGAGAAACGGATACGGAGATTCTCCATTTGATGATTGGTGATGAGTGTTAAATTAGCTTAAAATAAGGACTCCTGGTTAACATACAGAGGTATATGAACCAGGAGCCCGTTTATACATAGCAGATTGCTTAATTGAAATGCAATTGTATTAATGCCAACACGTCAGTACCACCAGTTACAGACTGAAGACTGTGACCAATTTCACGATTATGATTCGTGTCAGTTGGTTCAGAAATTTGTTGAGACATTTTGCCAGAATCTGTAGTACTTACACTACACCAATAACCAACAGTAGCATCTTGACTGTCTTCCAGAAGAACTTCCGCCTTACCATAAACTACAACCTTTACAGGCGAGCCATTAGGAACCGCGTTTTCATAGATAACTCCGATTGGCATTGTGGAACCTGTAGGTGCAATATCAACAGCATTATTAGTCGTAGTAGATGCAATAACAATAGTACCTTTTACGCTAGTGCCTGTGTTATTGACAAAGGTTTCATAAATTCCGCCTTCTGGAGTAAATCCGCTGCTGGTGCTGCCGACTCGTGCACTAAACAGTTCATAACTTATTGCTCCGCTCATAGTTCCTCCCATTCATAGTTTAAGCAATTACAATATAAGGCACTCCTGCTTTTTCTGCGGTTGTCAATGCAGTATAGGCAGCTTCTGTGATTTGCTGGTTTACCCACGCAGGTGTTCCTAATGCAGCATTCCAGTACCAATAAGAAGTTGTAGCTGTTACATAAGCATAGTCAGATATTTCTGCTGTAGGATATGCGGCAATTAATGCAGCAGAATCAGCAAATACACCTTTATAACTGTCAATAGCCACGTCAGGTAGCTGGGCAACTGGAATCTTACTGTTTATATCTAGTGAAGCTACTCCATTGGCATCTCCGGCAGGTAACTGTGCAACGGGAACTGAACCTGTAGCATCAAGTGAAGCAATCCCATTAGCTGCGCCTTGTTTTGCAGTAAATAATTCATAACTTATAGCATTTGCCATTATTAAAATCCTCCCAAGATATATAATCCATAGTATACATGGATTAGTTTTTTTTACATAGACATAATCTCTTATAGTCATATTCATTTAAAAAAAATTTTACTTGCATAGAAATCAATTTTTAAAGGGAAATTGATTGAGATATGAAGCGAGGCTCCATACTTTTTCATATTATTCTAAAAAATAATTTTTGTTCTTCTTTATTATAAAAATTAAAACAAAAAATGCTTCCAGCCGACATTTAAATATCAGTTGAAAGCATTTTAATTTTGCTTAAATATTCCACATCACTTTTAAAGGTTCTTCTGTCTCAAAACCGCAAGATAATAAGATATCATTGATTTGAGAAATAGATTCTCCACTCCAGCCGTAGGAACCAAAGGCTTTGCCAATTCTCCCCTTAGGCTTCAGACCTTTCATATAGGTGAGAAAAGCAATGACTGAAGGCAGCATGGTGTTATTTAAAGTAGGGGAACCTACAAAAATATATTTGGCCTCCAATGTTCTTGACATGGCGTGTGAATAGTGATCTTCTGAAAGGTTTATGAGTTCCACGTCAAACCCTTTTGTTTTGTATTCTTCATTAAGCTGTTCTGCAAGTTTTTTCGTTGTACCCCACATGGTATCATATACAATTAAAACCTTTTTATCATCTGTTTGATTTTGGCTCCAAAAAATATATTTCTGAAGGATTTCAGGAAGATACTTTGTTATGATAACTCCGTGAGAGGGACAAACTGTTTTAATATCAAGAGGTGAGACAGATGCAATAAGTTTTCCAACTTGCATGCCAAAGGGCAAAACAATATTTGCATAGTAGTCAGCGGCCCTGTCAATCAGCTTATCTAGGCCATTCTCTGTATCAAAAATCTCACCGGTACCAGTATGTTGTCCAAAAGCATCATTTGAAAATAATATTTTTTCTTCCTCCAAATAAGTAGACATGCTGTCAGGCCAATGAACCATAGGCATAGGTATAAATTTAAAATTATACTTACCTGTATTTAAAGTATCCCCCAGTTTTACAACTGTGAAGTCATACTTTTCAGTTGGATAATAGGCCTTTAAACCCTTTTCACAGTTTGCAGTTCCATAAACCATGGCCTTAGGATATCTTTCCATCACTTTAGGTAAAGCCCCACTATGATCTGGTTCAACGTGATTACAGATGATATAGTCAATGGTTCTTCCCTGAAGAACCTGTTCAATATTTTTTAAAAACTCATCGGTAAATGTTTGTTTTACAAAATCAATTAACGTAATCTTTTCATCAAGAACTAAGAAAGAGTTATAAGTAGTCCCGATAGGAGTATAATAACCATGAAATATTCTTACATCCTTGTCCACAACTCCTACGCTGTATACATTGTCAGTAATTTTCATTATGCTTCCTGCTCCTCAAACTGGTCTTTACCTACACCGCAAATGGGACATTCATAATCATCTGGAAGTTCTTCAAATGGAGTTTCTCCATCATATTCGTAACCACAAATTTCGCATACATATTTTTTCATATCACTCAGTTCCTTTCTTTTTATTTAGCTTATAAAACTATTATAATTTTGCCTTGATTATACCTCACCTTATGTTGCATGTCTATTTTATTTATACACAATTATGGTAAAAATTAAACAAAGAAGTAACGCTAAGGTTTTGTATATGCCTTATCAAAGGTAATGGATACAAAATAATTTTTATTTATTTCTTTAATTTTCTCATTGATTATAGCCTGCACCGCTGATTGTTTTAGTTTACATTCCGAGGACAGAACAACATCAAAAATAATATTTGTGTGAGTTGATCCTGGAATTATTCGCAAATCATGTATTCCCAGGACTCCATCTAAAGGAGCAATGGTTTCTTTTAAAATGGAACGAAGTTCAGCAGTAAGGGGGTCATTAAGTTTTACTGGGTCCATGTGCGCAGTTAAATTGATTTTAAGACTTTGGTTTAAAGTTCTTTCTATGTTATCTATCATATCATGACTTTCCATAATATCTCGTTCAGAATCCACCTCAATATGTATAGAAGCAAAAATTCTGCCAGGACCATAATTGTGAACCATTAAATCATGCGTACCAATAACTCCCTCATAAGATTCAGCCCCTTCTAGTATTGCGGTAACAAGCGCAGGGTCAGGAGCTTCCCCAAGTAAAGGGCTTGAGGTTTCACGAATAAGCTGGATACCAGACCAAATAATAAATAAGGCTACGAAGCAGCCCATGATACCGTCCAGTTGGAGGTTTGTAAGTTTACCGATGATGATGCTGATTAAAACAGCACTGGTAGAAATAACATCATTTCGGCTGTCTGTGGCTGTTGCCATTAAGGCTACAGAGTTAATTTTTTTGCCCGCAGAACGGTTAAATCGTGCCTGCCAGATTTTAACGGCAATAGAAATAGCTAAAATTACTATGGTAATGTAACTAAACTGCATAAGGTCAGGATGTAAAACCTTATCAAAAGAAGTTTTTATTAGTTGAAAACCAAGGGCAATAATTACAGCAGAAATAAGAAGCCCTGTAAGGTATTCAATTCGGGCATGTCCATAAGGATGGTCTTGGTCTTCGGGCATTGCCGCAAGTTTGAAACCAATCAAGGTGATAATGGAAGAAGAAGCATCTGCTAAGTTATTAATTCCATCTGCTATTATTGCAATGCTGTTTGTAAAAATTCCAATCAGTACTTTCATGGCACATAGAATCACATTGGAAATAATACCAACAACCCCGGCCAGCTTGCCATATTGATCTCTTACGATAGGATCTTTTGTGTTTTGAAAATCTTTTATAAAAAATTTAAACAAAAATGTACCCATTTCAATCTCCCTATACTATGATATAATATGTGCAAAACTAAGGGTAAATACACTATTTTATTGTATGCTAAATTTTGGGAGGTTGCAATGTTAAACAAGTTAAAAGAACTAGGGAAATATAATGAAACTGTGCAGGCATTAGCGGATGCAAAAGAAACTCTTTGGATAAATCCCAAAGGGATGGAAAATACTTTTGATAAAGACATTACTCAAAAAGAAATCGATGAAGCAGAAGAACGACTACAACGATTTGCACCATACATAAAAAAGGTTTTTCCAGAAACAGAAAAAAGTGGTGGAATTATAGAATCACCCCTTAAAGAAATTCCCAATATGCAGAAGGTTTTATCTGATATGCTTGGTTATACACATGAAGGACGATTACTTTTAAAGTGTGACAGCCATTTACCGGTATCGGGTTCTATTAAGGCACGTGGAGGTATCCATGAGGTTTTAAAGTTTGCAGAGGATGTAGCTTTTGAAGCTGGAATGCTTACCAAAAACCACAATTATGAAATATTAGCAGAAGATAAGTTTAAACAACTGTTTAGCAAATATAGTGTGGCGGTAGGTTCTACAGGAAATCTGGGTTTATCCATAGGAATTATGAGTGCTCAGCTTGGTTTTGATGTGACCGTTCATATGTCTGCCGATGCAAGGCAATGGAAAAAGGATTTACTTCGCTCAAGGGGAGCAACGGTTATTGAATATCCTGACAGTTATCAAAAGGCTGTGGCAGAAGGAAGAAAAGAGGCAGAGGGCAACCCAATGTGTCATTTTGTAGATGATGAAGGATCTTTAGATTTATTTCTTGGATACGCAACTGTTGGAAAAAGATTAGAAAAACAGTTAGCAGAATTGAATGTAACGGTGGATTATGCACATCCACTATTTGTATATATTCCTTGTGGTGTAGGTGGAGCTCCGGGAGGAGTTGCCTATGGAATAAAGAAAGTATTTGGAGAAAATGTACATTGCTTCTTTGCAGAACCTACCCATGCACCATGTATGGTATTAGGTATGTCCACAGGCCTACACGATGGAATTTGTGTAGAGAATATAGGACTTGATGGGAAAACTGCTGCGGATGGACTTGCAGTAGGTAGGGCCTCTAGACTTGTTGGAAAAGCGTTGGAAACATTATTGGATGGTATATCGACAATAGACGATTATAAGCTTTATAATTATTTAAAGGCTTTAGCAGATGCAGAGGGAATTTATATAGAACCATCTGCTTGTGCAACCTTCGATACTATTGCAAGAGTTATGCAAAATGAAGACTACTTAGAACTATATGGGTTGCATGATAAAATAAAAACGGCCACTCACATATTGTGGGCGACCGGCGGAAGTATGGTTCCTGAAGATGAAATGAAGCACTATTATTCTTTAGCTTCTAAAATTTGATTAAGCGCCTGAGCTAATTGGTCAGGACATGATGTAGTTTTGTGCCCGCATTTAATACCAGACAATTTATCTCTTACCTGATCAATTGGCATACCTTCCACAAGAGTGGCAATACCCTTTAGGTTGCCGTTGCAGCCACCGTGAAAGTTCACATTTTTGATCTTGTTATCTTCAATTTCAAAAGACAGGCTTTGAGCGCATACGCCACGAGGATTAAAGTTATATTCCATAGTATTACTTCCTTTCATTATATATAATACGTTTCGATGCTTTTAAAAAGTCCATCAGAAATTATTATACCACAAGAAAAAGTATCTAAACAAGTTTTAGAAAGCAACTTAGGTGAGGAGATTATGAACGAGGACAAATTGATTGTGGCAATTGCAGAGGACAAGATCATGCAGTGCCAAGAAAATTACATGATAACAAATACAGGGTTCTTAGATATGAGACAGCAGACACTTTGCAGAAAATTGTTAAGGAATAATGCTGAGGTGAAAGGGTTTTTCTATGGGGGATACCCAGATGCTGAGCGGAGGATTACCATTTTTATACCAGAATATATTGAAGCCGAAACAGAAGAAGATCTGCATGAATATTTTTTAAAGAATAAAGAAGATAACCCCTTAACCTTAATAAGGGCAAAACATAATGGGTATAAAGACTTATCACATAGGGATTACTTAGGATCTTTAACGGCAATGGGTATAAAAAGAGAGGCCATAGGGGATATTCTTGTTGATAAAGAAGGTGCCGATGTTCTCGTGCTTCGAGAAATGGCTGAATTTATTTTGATAAATTACGGGAAAGCAGGGCGGACGTATTTGGAGCTCACCGTTGCGGATATAGAGCATATAGCTATTCCAGAGGGGCGTGTGGTAGAAAAAAGTGATACAGTTGCGTCTTTAAGGCTAGATAATGTTGTGGCATCCGCTTTTGGAACCTCCAGAAGCAATGCGGCAGAGGCAATAAAAGGTGGAATCGTCTTTGTGAATAATTTGCAGGTTGAAAAACCTGAAAAACTTGTAAACCAAGGAGATAAACTGGTTTTAAGAGGAAAAGGCAAAGTTATATTAAAAGAAATTGGAGGGAGTACTAGAAAGGATCGTATTTTTATTACCCTTATGATAATGAAGTAAAGTGATAACACAGACCACTGCTATTTAAGCAGTGGTTTTTATTTATAAAGAGCAAGAAAATATACAGAATTGCTCTTTTTTTCATATAATTTTGAATTTTATTTGGAATACTTTGACTCATTTTTACTTATATTGTAAAATAATATTTATAAGGAGAAGTCACAAACAGTTCCTTACTCGTTATTATTATTATTTTTTTTGACGACAAGAAGAGGAGAGAAAAAATGAGGAAACTTAGAGTTTTAGCCTTTGCTATGGTAGTAACACTACTACTTGGCACAACTAGTGCGTTTGCATGTACAGCAGTATACGTGGGTAAAGACGTAAGTAATGACGGCAGTACAATTATTGCAAGAAGTGAAGACCAGGGAACAGGAGCTTACAACAAAATGTTTCTTGTTGTAGACCGAGTAGAAAATGTACCGGGTCGTACTTTAGATGACGTACAGGGATTTTCATATCCATTACCGGCAACTACTTATAAGTACACAATGGTTCCTGATACTTCTGGTGCAGGAGACGGTCCTTATATGGGAGCTTGTACAAATGAATACGGTCTAAGTATATCGGCTACAGTTTCTGCTTCCCCAAGACCTGAAGTTGAAAAGGTGGATCCTTTTGTTGAAGGCAGCCTTAGAGAAGCTGTTCTTACAGGCATTGTTGCCTCCACTTGTAAAACTGCAAAAGAAGGCGTAGAAAAACTTGCCAGTATTATTGAAAAGTATGGTTCTGAGGAAGGCAATGTTATTATGCTTGCTGACCAGAAGGAAGCTTGGATTTTTGAAGTTTACAGTGGACACTTATGGGCTGCTCAGAAAATGCCTACAAATAAGGTGGCTGTATTTGGAAATCAGTTTATGATTGGGACTGTTGATCCTGCTGATACAGAAAACTTTATGTATCAGAAAGACTTATTTAAAACAGCGGATGCAAATAAATGGACTAAGCTGGTAGATGGAAAGGTTCATTTGGCAGCAACTTTTGCTGAACCAAGAGAAGACTATTCAAACATGCGTACATGGATGGGACATAAACTTCTTGCACCAGCAACCGTTGGAGAATACAAAACAGATACAATGTATCCATTGTTCTATGATTCAGCAAAGAAAGTATCTGCTTTAGAAGTTATGGATGTACTTCGTAACAGATATGAAGGAACTAAATTTGATGCTTCCCTGCCAGGAAATGAAGGTTTAAGAGTAATTGGAGTTGAACGTCAGTCACAAATTCATGTAATCCAGATTAAGGATAATTATCCTAAGGAAATTTCTGCATTACAGTGGCTAGCTTTTGGTAACTCAGAACATTCCGTATTCCTTCCAAACTTTAGCGGCATTACGGATACCTATTCAGCTTACAAAGTGGACGGAGAAGATTACAATCCAGCAGGTGCATATTGGAAATTTAAGAGAATCTGTACTTTAGCAGAGCAGAACAGAAGCTTCTATGGTCAAGGTGTAAAGGATTACTGGAACTTCTATGAAGAAGATCTTTATAACGATATGAAGATTGCAGAACAAAAGATGATAAAGTTATATGCTGAGGATCCTGCAAAGGCAAAGAAGTACGTAACAGATTTACATATGCAGATTGCTGAAAAAGCTTGTAAGGATGCAGATCACTTATACGATAACTTATTATTCTTTATGATGGATCGGTTTGGACGCACAGCTGCAAAGCTTGGTGGACCTTTTGTTCCAGAGATTTCAATTCGTGATGCAGCAACTGCCAAGGGCTATACTGTAAAATGGACTGGAACTAACAATCCAATTGTTTTAACAAACGGTTCTTCCTCTTATAGCTTTACTGTTGGCAAGGACACTTGCACAGTTACTAAGGGTGGAAAGGCAACAGAAGTTAAATTATCATTTGCTCCATTGGAAGAAAAGGGAACTACTTATATTCCTTTGGATTTAGCAATGACCTTTTAATCATTAAAAACTTTGTAATAATATGAAAAAAATAACCATTTCAGTGTAAAAACTAAAATGGTTATTTTTTATGTATACAGTTGAATAAAATAAAGAGAAAATAAGCAATTGTATATAACAAAATAGTTGAAATTGCATATTTTAATATTGTCAATTTTAATGTAATATATATACAAAATAGATTGTAATGAATACATTTATGAAAGAGGGCAAAGCAATGAGCACAAATACACAGACTATTTCTTCAACAAGGAATGCAACCAAGACATTAGTGATAAACGCATTATTTATTGCACTTACATTGGTAGCAACGTTTATAAATGTTACAATACCGTTTATGGGTATGGGGAATGGAGCACTTGCACATCTTGGCAACATTCCATTGTTTATAGCGGCTATTGTTTATGGTAAAAAGACGGGGGCTATAGCAGGTGCATTTGGCATGGGAATGTTTGACATTGTTTCTGGCTGGGCTATATGGGCACCATTTACCTTTGTAATAGTAGGAATTATGGGATTTATGGTAGGTCTTATTACAGAAAAACTTCACTTTAAACCAGTTGTGGTAAATACGATTGCTATTGTTGTGGCACTTATTATAAAGGTTGTAGGATATTATTTTGCAGAAGTAATTATATACGGGAATTGGTATCTTCCATTGGGATCCATTCCAGCCAACGTTTTGCAGGTCGCAGTGGGAGGAATTGTTGTCATTCCAATCGTAGAACGGTTAAAAAAGCTGGCTATATAATCAGGGGGGAGATAAGATATGTATAAAACCATGACTCCAGGACCTACTAACGTTAGGCAGAATGTGCGTATGGCAAGAAGCTTGGAAACAACTAATCCAGATATAGATCCAGCATTTTGTGAATTTTATAAGGAAACCTGTGACCTTTTAGGCCAGTTGATGTATACGAGAAATAATGTTTATATTTTAGGTGGAGAAGGGATTTTAGGTTTAGAAGCAGCATGTGCTTCATTAACAGAGCAGGGGGACAGGGCATTAGTAATTGATAATGGTATCTTCGGAAGAGGATTTGCCGATTTTGTCACAATGTATGGTGGCGAAGCAGTATCTTTTGTTTCGGACTATCATAGACCAGTTTCTGTAACAGAACTAGAAGCGTTTCTGAAAAAGGATTCCAGTTTTAAATATGCTACAGTTGTTCATTGCGATACACCAAGTGGTGTACTAAATCCTATAAAGGATATTTGTAATTTACTTGCTTCCTATGGGATTTTAACTGTGGTGGATTCTGTTGCTGGTATGTTTGGGGAATATGTAAATGTGGATGAAAGCAAAATTGATATTCTGTGTGGTGGTTCACAAAAGGCATTGTCAGCACCTCCAGGATTAACAATGCTGTGGGTAAGTGATAAAGCTATAGAAGCAATGGAAAACAGAAAGACACCAATTGCTGCATTCTATGCAAATATTTTGACTTTCAAAGATTATTATAAGGAAAAATGGTTTCCATATACTATGCCAATAAGTGACATTTACGGATTGCGTGCAGCGGTAGACAATGTTATTGCAGATAAAAATATTTTAGAAAGACACGCCAGAATTGCAGAAGCAACTAGAAAAGCTATAACGGAAGGTGGCTTAGATCTTTATCTTGAAGATGGATATTCCAATACAGTTACAGTAGTCAGAGTTCCAGATGGTTTTACAGATAAACAAATACTTGATACTATAAAAGAAAAGTATAATATTATGATCTCTGGTTGTTTCGATGTTTTAGCAGGTAAAGTAATCAGAATAGGCCACATGGGAGAAAATTCAAATAGAGAAGATATGGCGGCGGTTCTTGAGGCACTGACTAAAACATTACAGGATATAGATTTTCCTGTTAAATGCAACATGGCAGAAGTTTTTCTAGAAGAATTAAATAACTAGAAGTGATAAAAAAGGCATTGGGTAACAGAAAAATTTTGTTATTCAATGCCTTTTGTTTTTTATGATAAAGAATTATTATGAGTATGAAGTGTTATTATATGCTATTTGTCAGATTTAAATCTTTAGCAATTTCTAAATTTACTTTCAGCACATTAACCGTCTCTTCGCCAAATACTTCAAGAAATTTTCCCTGAGTGTTTTCCTTTATAATTTCTTTCAGCCTATCCTCTGATAAACCGGTTGATTGTACCAATGCTGGTATTTGTATAGAAGCTGATTCTGGACTGATGTGTGGATCAAGTCCGGAACCAGATGCCGTCAATAAATCGGTGGGGATATCCTCTTTTTTTATTGAAGGATTTGCCTTTAAAAATTCAGTCATATCTTCCTGAACACGTTGGGAAAGCTCTGGATTAGTAGGACCGTAATTTTTAGATCCAGAAGCTATGCCAGTATAATCCCCATTTTTCTTATCTTCTTGAGTATAAGTATTGTAGTTTACTGCAGATGGGCGACATTTCATAAAACGTGCATCAGTAAAATCCTGACCTACAAGCTCTGAGCCCACCGCCTTGCCATTAATAGTAACCAAACTGCCATTGGCCTGCTTTGGGAAAATTACTTGGCTGACTCCTGTGAGCAGCAAAGGGTAAGCCAAACCACAAATCAGGAGCAACGCTAAAGTTACCAAAAAAGGCCTTTTTATTCCTTTCAAAAATTTATTCATTATGAAACCTCCTATTTTAATTAGAAAAGCGCAACAACTAAACTACCACAAGCTAAAGTCCTAAAACCACTAGCAGTGGGCTGATGATTAAATCAATGATCTTTATGCCTATAAACGGGACAATGATCCCCCCAAGCCCATAAACCAACATATTATGGCACAACAGTTTTTCCGAGCGCTGCGGTTTATATTTAACCCCTTTCATAGCAAGGGGAATCAGGCAAGGGATGATGATGGCATTAAAAATCAAGGCAGAGAGTATTGCACTGTATGGTGTTGACAATCCCATGATGTTTAGCACCTTCATTTGTGGAATGACGGCCATGAACATGGCAGGAATAATTGCAAAATACTTGGCGACGTCATTGGCAATACTGAAAGTTGTCAGAGAGCCCCGGGTAATCAAAAGTTGTTTTCCGATTTCCACAACATCAAGTATTTTGGTGGGGTCAGAATCCAGATCAACCATATTTGCCGCTTCTTTGGCGGCTGAGGTTCCGCTGTTCATAGCAATCCCTACGTCAGCTTGTGCCAATGCAGGAGCATCGTTTGTACCGTCACCTGTCATAGCTACAACTTTTCCTTTAGATTGTTCGGTTTTTATGGCCTGAATCTTATCCTCCGGCTTGCATTCGGCAATAAAGCTGTCTACACCAGCTTCCTGTGCAATTGTGGCCGCAGTCAGTGGATTATCACCAGTACACATAACTGTTTTAATCCCAATATCACGAAGCCTTGCAAACCTTTCCACAAGGCCCGGCTTGATGGTATCCTTCAGGTAAATAACTCCCAGAATTCGGTTCCCAGTGCAGACCACAAGCGGGGTACCGCCTAGCTTGGAGACTTCATTGACTTTGGTATCCAAATCCTTCGGTATGGGTCCTCCCAGATTCTGTATATATTTTTGAATAGCGTCATAAGCGCCTTTGCGTATTCTTGTACCATCAGAAAAATTAACACCACTCATACGTGTCTGTGCTGTAAATTCTATAAATTCCATACCCAGTATGTCTTCATGATGTTCACCAATCAGTCGTTCTCCAAGCTCTACTATGGATTTTCCTTCAGGGGTATCGTCTTTTAGTGAACTGAGGACAGCATACCGGATTAGTTCTTGTTCACTCGTATTGCCTGCTGGAATAAATTTGGAGGCCATGCGGTTTCCGTAAGTAATAGTTCCAGTCTTATCTAAGATCATTGTATCAACGTCACCGCAGGCTTCTACTGCTTTTCCTGACATAGCAATGACATTAAAGCGTGTAACGCGGTCCATGCCAGCAATGCCTATTGCAGAAAGCAGTCCGCCAATAGTCGTTGGGATTAAGCATACGGTCAAGGCAACAAGGGTGGAAATCTGCAGATGAACACCGATGTAAGCAGCAATGTGGTATAAGCTGACAATTACAATTAAGAAGATAATGGTCAGGCTTACTAGCAGGGTGTTTAAAGCGATTTCATTAGGCGTTTTTTTCCGGGAAGCACCTTCTACCAAAGAAATCATTTTGTCAAGGAAAGATTCTCCTGGGTTGGATGTGATTTGAATTTTCAGCCAATCACTAACTACTGTTGTTCCACCAGTGACAGAGGCAAAATCACCGCCGTTTTCCTTTAACACAGGTGCGGATTCTCCGGTAATGGCAGATTCGTCTACCGAGGCAATTCCTTCGATGACTTCACCGTCATTAGGGATGATTTCACCGGTCTTAACCAGTACAATATCTCCTTTTTTAAGAATGCTTGCACTTATGAGCGTTTCTCTGCCGTCATTACTTACAATACGAGCTTGCATGTCTTTTTGAGTCTTTTTGAGGCTTTGAGCCTGAGCCTTGCCTCGGCCTTCCGCAACAGCTTCTGCAAAGTTTGCAAACAGTATAGTAACGAAAAGAGTGAAAGATACGACGCCGTTATACAGCCTCAGATTGCTTCCTTCATTTCCAAAAATATTAGGAAAAAAGCAAAGTAACAGTGTTATGGCAAACCCTATTTCTACCACAAACATAACGGGGTTTTTCATCATGTATCTCGGATTTAATTTTGCAAAGGACCCTTTAATAGAAGCTTTACAAATATCCTTTGTAATAAATTTTGTTTTTAATTCTTTACTCATGAAAGTGTCCTCCTTAACGCCACAGGGTTAAATGTTCCGCTATGGGGCCTAGTACCATTGCCGGAAAAAAAGTCAATGCAGCAATAATAATGACTACCATGAGCAGCGATATGGTAAATGTACTTGTATCTGTCTTTAATGTACCGGTAGATTCGCTAACTGGTTGTTTCACCATTAGTGAGCCCGCTATGGACAATTGAATAATAATAGACAGATAGCGTCCGAAAAACATAACCAGTCCTGTGGTAATATTCCAAAAATATGTATTATCTCCTAAGCCTTCAAAACCGGACCCATTGTTGGCGGCAGAAGAGGAGTATTCATACAGCACCTGTGTCAAGCCATGGTACCCTGGATTGGTGATTCCCGCCAAACCGGCTGGTACAGCAACAGCCAAAGCGGAAAAGCCAAGAATCAGCAGAGGGTGAATGATAATTCCCAATGCTGTCAGCTTCATTTCTTTTCCTTCTATTTTTTTGCCCAGATATTCTGGCGTACGTCCAATCATCAGTCCGCAGATGAATACAGAAAGAATAGCATACAGAATCATATTCATCAGGCCGACTCCCTTGCCGCCAAACACAACATTAAGCATCATGTTCATTAGCGGGACGGCACCCCCCAAGGGTGTAAGTGTATCATGCATGTTATTGACAGTGCCGGTGGTAAAGGCAGTAGTAACCGTTGTGAAAAGGGCTGACTGGGCAATTCCAAATCGGACTTCCTTACCTTCCATATTGCCCATGCTCTGACTTAATCCAACATTTTCCAGTGAAGGGTTACCAGCACTTTCAGCTACAAAGCATATAACCAGACCAATTACAAAAATTATAGACATTACCGCAAAAATAGGTTTTGCCTCGCTGCCAATTAGAATCTTTTTCTCTTTACCTTTTTTTGTTTCTTTTATACGGTTGCGTACCATATGACCGAAAGCTATGATGCATGAACCGGGAAGCAGCATCATGGAAAGCATTTCTACCATATTTGTAATTATATTGGGATTTTCAATTGGTGTGGCTGAATTGGCTCCGAGAAAGCCCCCACCGTTTGTACCCAGATGTTTGATGATCTCAAGGGAAGCCACGGGGCCCATAGCAATGTCCTGATAGGTGCCTTCAACCGTTTGAACTACCATATTCGCAGATAAATTTTGCGGCACACCTTGAGAAACGAGAACCAATCCTCCTAGTATGGAAAGAGGCAGCAAAACTCGTGTTGTGATTCGGATAAGATCAACATAAAAGTTCCCTACGGTTTTTGTTTTTCCGGCAAGTCCGCGCACGAAGGCCATGAAAACGGAAAAGCCAGTAGCTGCAGAGGTAAACATCATAAAGATAATTACCATCATTTGACTAAGATATGAAAGTCCTGATTCTCCAGAATAGTGCTGAAGGTTTGTATTGGTCATAAAACTAATAATCGTGTTAAATGACAGGCTGGGTTCCATTCCGCCGATGCCGTTTGGGTTTAAAATCGGAAGACACTGAATCCTAAGAATCAGATAACCAATGAAAATCATAATTGCGTTAGTTGCAAGCATAGCTAGCGCATACTGCTTCCAATTCATGCCATTATTATCAATACCGCACACACGATAAACGGAATTATCAATCAGGTTAAATGCAGGATCGGCAAATGTTGGCTCTCCTACAGCAATATGATATAAATATTTGCCCATGGGAATAACAAGGACAACAAATATTGTCAAAATTAAAATAATTTGTAACATTGTTTTTTTCACCTTTCTTTTAAAATTTTTCTGGATTAACCAAGGCATATAATAAATACATTCCTAGTGAAATAATAAGAATTCCAAGAAATATCATAATACAAGACCTCCTCTATAATTTTTCAATCTGGCGCCCGCACCAGTTTGTAAGCAGCTTGATTAGAAGATAACTGACTGCCAAAATTCCAAGCATTAAAAAATCCATATTTATTCCTCCTCTTATTTAGATTTTCATACAGTCTAGCATTTTTACTATTAGTTTGGTGTTAGGGTTTTTCGGGCAGAATTAAAATGATATTAAGATAAGAATTATGATTTCTCGATTTTAATGCTAAAAAATAATCCGTGCAATTGCTGACACGGATTATTTTTGTATATATTTACTTATGATACTTAATTTGAGAAAAGCTAAATAGATTTACAGTCATCTAAAACTCGCAGCATTCGATATCCAACACCGATATGGGTCTGAATATATTTAGGCTGAGATGGATTCTTTTCGATTTTCTTTCTCAGAGTTGCCATAAAAACACGCAATGCTGGAACATCACTAGTGTAGTTTCCCCAGATTTCATGTAGGATAAAATTATGGGTCAGAACCTTACCTACATTTTTAGCAAGAAGACAAAGTAGTTTATATTCAATGGGGGTAAGATGAATCTCTTCATCGTCCAGCCAGACACACCCCGCAGCGTAATCAATTTTCAGATTACCGTTTGTAAAAACTGTTGAATCTTTGAGTAGCTTTTCATTATCGTAACGGATACGGCGGAGGCTTACTCGGAGTCTTGCCAAGAGTTCATCCACACTGAATGGTTTTGTCAGATAATCATCCGCACCGGCATCCAGTGCATCTATTTTATCCTTGTCCTCACTACGGGCACTGACAACAATAATAGGAGTGTTTGACCACGAACGTACTTTTTTGATGATATCTACTCCGTCCATGTCAGGCAGTCCTAAATCTAAGATAATGATATCTGGAGGCTTAGAGACAGATTCAAATATTGAAGCTTCGCCTGTTTCAGCCGTGTGATAGAGATATCCCTGTGTTTCCAGAGTTGTGGTGATTAGCGTCCTTATGGCTTTATCGTCTTCCACAACCAAAATTAAAGGTTTATTCATGTATATTCACCTCTTCTGCCTGCAAAGTAAAGCCAAAGACTGTACCATGCAGAATATTATCTTTTACATAAATGATGCCACCGTGTGCATTAATAATTGATTTACATAGAGAAAGTCCTAACCCAAGTCCACGCCGTCCATCTCCCCGAATATTATCAGCAGTATAGAACATATCAAATAGTTTAGCCTTTGCTTCATCCGAAATACCAGAACCATCGTCTGATATTTCTACGCGAACAAATTGTCCGTCTTTTCTAGCTGAAATCGTAATATGTGAACCAGGTGGAGTGTACTTAATAGCATTGTCTATGATATTAATAATTACCTGAATAATGAGTTGGGAATCCATTTTTGCCATTAAAAGATCATCACTCAGAATAGTTTCTATTTGGTAATATACACTGTTTCGATTAATATGGAGCAGGGCTTCTGTTATAACTTCTTCAAGAAGCTCGGGCTGCATATTTAAATTCAGCGTACTGTTATCAATTCGGGTTATGGAAAGCAGGTTTTCTACTAAGTTAATAAGCCACATTGAATCATCATAAATATCGGTATAAAGGCTTTGCTTTTTAGATTCATTTAATACTTTGGAATTTCCCATAAGAATACCTGCGTTACCGGAAATGCTTGTGAGTGGAGTTCGCAAATCGTGGGATATTGCCCGAAGCAGGTTAGCGCGGAGCTGTTCTTGTTGCATTTGCATGGAAATCTGTTTTTGAGTTTCGTTCAAATCTTCTTTTTCCAGAGCTAAAGCACATTCTCCTAACATGGCAATTAGTATGCTTTTTTCAAACGTCTCCAAGGGCGATTCTTTATCCATGGCAACACCCACAACGGCAAACACCGTACCGTTTCCTCTGATAGCAAAGTATAAGCATTTGGCAGCAGAGAGAGTATTGGTTGTAGCACCAGCACGCTTATTGTTTTTGTATACCCATTCGGCCACGGCACGTTCTTCCATTTTGAGATATGACTTAGTGTCAGTTGTGGCATCTTTTTTTGTAAATATCAAAGGGTCCGCCAAATTGGTTTGTTGTGAAGGATAGAAAATTATAGTTCGGTCTAATAATTTTACCATTTGTTGTGCTGCTTCACTCAAAATATCTTCTTTATCTTTGGCCTGCTGCAATTTACGGCTTGTTTCCAGAAGAACTTCTGTCCGGAATGCCTTTTGCGCTGATTGATGTGCCTGTTCCTTTACCCGTTTTGTCAGCGTGCTGGTAATCAGAGAGGCTGCCAGCATAACCAAAAATGTTACCGGATAGCCAGGATCATATGCTTGCAAAGAAAAGCGCGGCTCTGTGAAGAAGTAGTTGAATATCAGTACACATAAAACTGAGGACGCGGCACTGTATAATCTGCCTTTTGTAAGTACAGCATTTAACTGGATGCCCAAAATGTAAACGGTTATAATATTGGCCACGCTAAAATCTAAGTAATCAAACAAAAACCCTATAAAAGTACAAATAAATAAAAGAGCAATGGATTTAGCGGTATCAGCTAGCGACAGATTTGACGGTTTCGAAAGCTTAAGTATATTGATATGGAAAGATGGCTGCGTGTCAGGAATGATGTAAATATCAATCGTTGGAGCCAACTCAGTAAGCCTATCGACGTAATTTGATTTTAACCATCTTTTCGTACGAGATGAACGCCCTAAGACAATTTTAGAAACTCGGCTCGCTTTTGCGTATTCTGCAATCTGTGTGGGAATATCCTGACCATACACTGTAGAAATTTGTGCTCCAAGCTGTTCAGCAAGCCTTAAGTTTTCTTTTAATGCTGCCCTGTTTTTATCTTCCAATTCTTTTGTATCCGATGTTTCCACAAACAATGCTGTGAATGTGCCGTGAAAAGCATCCGCCATCCTTGCAGCTGTTCGGATAACCTTAGCATTGGAGGAAGCTGATGACAGGCATACTAAAATATGTTCATTCGCATAAGAGCTGTTATTTTTTGAAGGCTCATTTTGCACTGAAATCCTGTTTATATGATCGGCTGTTCGGCGAAGTGCAATTTCACGCAGTGCTATGAGATTTTCTTTAGTAAAAAAATTGACAAGAGCCCTTTGAGCTTGTTCTTCCCGATATATTTTTCCTTTGTTCAAGCGGTCTATCAGGTCATCAGGTTCAATATCAACCAGTTCAATTTGATCAGCACTGTCAAATACGCTATCCGGAATACGTTCCCGTACATAGATGCCAGTAATAGATTCTACGATGTCATTCAGGCTTTCGATGTGCTGGACATTAATTGTAGTATATACGTCAATTCCCGCCTGCAAAAGCTCTTCTACATCCTGGTATCTTTTCTTATGGCGGCAGCCGACTGCATTAGTATGAGCCAGTTCATCCACAAGGATAAGAGTGGGTCTTCTTTGCAGGGCACGGTCCAAATCAAACTCCTTTATGAGTATGCCTTTGTATGAAAATTCTAGAGGAGATAAAGATTGCAATTCTTCTAAGAGCGCCATGGTTTCTGGGCGAATGTGAGGCTCAATATAGCCGGCAACCACATCAATTCCATTTGACATTGCTTCATGAGCATCATTTAGCATTGCGCAAGTTTTACCGACACCAGCTGCATAACCAAAATAGATTCTCAATTTGCCCCGTTTTTTACCTGTCGGTAAGGTGGAAAGCTGTTCTAGCAGGGAATAAGAATTAGTTTGATGTATGGACATTGATATATACTCCTCTCTTTTTTAAATAGTATAACATAACCAAAATCAGCGTAGCGTTATAATTTTCACTGTGGTATTAAGATTACATTAAGATACAAAAAATTACGGAATACAATACATAATATAGACCTTAAACCCTTATTTAATCTTAATGCGGAGGAAAAAATCTTGATGCCGTAAATATGGCTTTTACGGATTTTCTGCGTTATGCTTTTGTAAAACTCTTGAAAGGAGATAAATAAGGTGTTTGGATTAAAAAAAGATAGCCCGCATATCATCGTTGTAGGCTGTGGTTCTTTGGGAGCCTATATTGCAGGCAAATTGTCAGAAGAAGAAAATAGTGTAACTGTAATTGATAAAAACAAAAACACTTTTGAGAAATTGCCAGCTTATTTTGGTGGATTTGTTTTAGACCGGGATGCAAATGATGCCAGCGTTTTGCTGGAAGCAAGAATTGAAAATGCAGATGCAATAATTGCTGTTACAGGGGATGACGTTTTAAATATGTTTGTATCAAAAGTTGCAAAAGATATTTATCATGTAAAAAATGTTTTTGCGAGCCTTTATGATCATAATCGAAAAGATGCATATCAGGAACTTGGGATTAAAACAATATGGACGTCAGATTTATGGCTGGATGTTTTTAAGGAGGAGGTAACTCTATGAAAATCTTATTAGCCGGTGACAGCAAACGGTCTTGGAATATTATAAATACTTTACTTGAAAAACAGCATCGTGTGACTGTTCTAAATACAGATATAACATATTGCCAACAACTGGCAGACCAATATGAAGAGATATTAATACTTAATGGCGATAGTACGGAATTGCTAACATTAGGCGAAGCAAACGAAAAAAAGTTTGATATGGTAATTGCTATGTCACTTAATGACTCTGAGAATCTTGTGATTTGCGAACTATGTAAAAATACCTTTCATATACAAAATACTGCGGCTATAATAAATTGCCCTAAAAATACAGACATATTTCATAAATTAGGTGTAAACATTGTTATAGATACGAATACATTTGTTTTGTCTTGTATTAATAATTAATTTTATTATTAACTCAAAATTTAGGAAAAACAAAAAATATAAAAATTATAAATAGAATCGATAATCAAAAATTAATCAATATCAAAGATCAAAATAAATAAAAAACAAAAAACAATAATCCAAGAATTCAAAAATATAAAAATTCACGAATTCTTGGATTATTATAACTGAAATTCAAAAATTATTAAAAAATAATAAATTTTAAATTATAAACGCCAAATCAAAAAAAGCTAAAATAATTAATTAAAAAATAAAAAACATAAAAAATATTCCTTAAAATTAATGCCCCGGCCCTTGCTTTATCAGCCAGCAAGTTTCGGGGCATTTATCATATATCTGCAATAACTGGGATGTCGAAATTACAGATAATATGGCATAAGGGTAAAATTGTACTTTTGTATTAATCATTTAATACAATAATACAAAATTAACATTAGTATTGTAACACTGTATTAATTTAATAGTACAATGCTATTTTTTGACATAAATCTATTTTTTCAATTGAAGTTTTCCAATTTGCGCCATCATATTAATTAAGGTTAAAGCTGCAAGCCTTACAGTGATACCAGAAGGGTCATATTGAGGAGCAACTTCCACAAGATCAATTCCCACGATTTGTCCCATACCACAGATTCCTTTGAATATATCCATAGCTTGGTCATAAAACAGCCCACCCGGATAAGGAGATGCAACGCCAGGAGCAATAGACATATCATACCCGTCTATATCAAAAGTAATAAAATACTTATCTGCTTTTGGAATCCTCTTTAGGACGCCTTCAACACCAATTTCATGTGCTTCTCTTGCAGAAATCAACTGGCTTCCATAACTTTTCGCGTCCATGTAGTCAGACTTTTTACCACTGCCAATCCCGCGTAATCCAATCTGAGCCATCTTGTCTATATGATCCATTTCGGATAGACGGCGCATGGGACTGCCGTTTCCAAATGCCTGAGGACCTACATGGTCAGTCCAGTCTAAATGCGCATCAAACTGAATAATACTTACTTTTTCTCCCACACTTTCAAGAGCTCTTCCCACCGGAATAGTAATGGAATGGTCCCCGCCCATAATAATCGGAATCGTTCCATTTTCAATTATTTTTCTGACAGCATACTCAATTCTTTCAAAAGAATAATCTAAATCACCTTGAAGGATGTCGGCATCACCACAATCTACTATTTTTAAGGGAGCCGCAAGATATTGTTCATCCTCCTCGAAGTCATAAAATCCAGCAGGCCCTTTAGCGTACTGGGTTGAAGCTTCTCTGATTCTACGTGGGCCTAGTCTGGCACCACTAAGAAAGCCGACGCCTAAGTCATAAGGCACACCTAAAACTGCCATATCTGCATCATCTAAATTATCTAAGTCCATGCAAATTGGAAATTTTGCAAAGGAACAAATACCTGTAATTGCTTGATTAATTTTTACCATTTTCTTACCTCCATACTTGTTATATATAACTTAATTTGCTCTAAATTTTTATATAATAAAAACTTTCTTGTTGTTTTTTCTTGTTTGATTGTAACAAGTATAACTCTGTAAAGAAATTGTGTACATAGAGGAAACAATTTGTTATAATGAAAATGGTTAATATAATTAAGTATTTAAGGGTTATACTTTATTATATAAAGCACAAAATCTAGAAAACAATATGAGGGATATTATGGATAATACGGATATTAATATTATAAATATTTTGCAGAAAAACGGCAGAAGTACCATCAAGGAAATTGGAGAGAAGGTAGGATTGACTTCACCGGCTGTTACGGAGAGAATAAGAAGGCTGGAAGGAGCAGAAGTGATAACTGGATACGCTGCGCAAATTGATATGTCAAAGCTGGGCAAGGCGATTTCTGCTTACGTGAACGTGGATGTTTATCCAAAGAAATATGAACTATTTTGCAAATTCTGCGAAGAAACAGAGGCAATTATTGAACATCATCATATAATTGGTGTGCATAATTCCTTGCTTCGTGTTGCAGTAGAAAATTCGGATCAGCTTGAAGTATTACTAAGCCACATAAAAGATTATGGAATATCTCAGACTTCTGTGCTTTTAAAAAGTTACTTTAAGCGAAGGGAAATTAAATAATCCGAGGAAGGCAGGGATATGAGATTATGGTAGTGAACAAAGAAAAACAAATGTCGGAAACTTATGTAGTAGGAATTATATTAGCAATAGTAGGCGGGTATTTAGATGCTTATACATATATATGCAGAGGCCAAGTCTTTGCAAATGCGCAAACAGGAAATATGGTACTTTTGGGGATTCAACTGGCTCAGGGAAATTTTCTAAGAGCGTTGTATTATCTAGTACCTATTATAACATTTTTTGTAGGAGTTTTTTTTGTGGAGTTTATAAAAGCTAAGTTTAAAATTAACAAGACTTTACATTGGAGACAAATTGCAATAGCTATAGAGTTGATATTATTATTGGGCATAGCATTTTTACCAGAAGGCAGATACAATGCAATAGCCACTATTGTAGTGTCATTTGTGTGCTCACTGCAGGCACAGAGCTTTAGAAAATTTAATGGAAATGCCTATGCTTCAACTATGTGCACAGGCAACTTAAGAAGTGCAAGTGAGCATTTTTTCCGTTACAGCAGCTTAAAAAATATGGAAGATCTTAAAGTTACTCTTCAATACCTTATTGTGATTCTATTTTTTATTCTTGGTGCCATAATAGGCTGCTATTTAACAAATGTTTATGAAGTTAAGTCTGTACTTTTTTCCTGCCTTGGACTTGCCGTCGTACTTTTACTGATGATAAAAAAACCAGAAAAGTCGAAAGACGCCTAAACATATAAATGAGTTGCCCATGAAGGTGGTAATAATGGTAAATTGTGCTATAATATGATTAATTATAATTAATATTTTGAATTTTAGAATATTTTATAAAGTAAAGTAATTTTAAAAATAAGGAAAATTGTAGGTAATATAGAAGAGGTGGAAGCACGATGTCTATAGGAAAGAATGATTTTTTGAATGACATGCAATATGCAGATGGGATTACAATAATTGACACTTTCGGAAATATATTATTTTCTGTAAAGTTTAATCCAGCTTTTAATCCGGATAAAAAGGATGATAACAAGGATGTTATAGGTAAAAAATTGTGTGAAGCTTTCCCAAATATTAAAGGGCAGACCAGTACTTTAATGAGAGCTATGGAACTTGGAAAACCAGTATATAGCAATAGGCAAGGCGTGATGGACGAATACGGTAATACTATTTTTACTAAAAATATATCGGTACCGTTAAAAGCAAATGATAGAATTATCGGAGCTATTGAAGTATCAAAAGATCTTAGCAAGCAATCTCTGAATAATGTTGTAATCATGACACCTGATGAATTTAAAGGCTATAAGCCCATGGACAAAAGGTTATATTCGAATAAAGCCCATTATACTTTGGAGGATATAATATCTGGCAATAAAGATGTTTTAGAACAGAAAGAATTTATTAAAAAAATCAAAGATATCTCTGCACCGGTTTTTATCTATGGGGAGACTGGAACAGGCAAAGAACTATTTGCTCATGCCATACACAATGCAAGTAATCGAGCCGAAAGACCTTTTATAACACAAAATTGCGCGGCTATCCCTGAAAACCTTTTAGAAAGTATATTGTTTGGAACAACAAAGGGAAGCTTTACAGGTGCTTATGATAACCCAGGTTTATTTGAATTAGCTGAAGGCGGCACTATTTTTCTTGATGAAATAAATTCAATGCCTATATACCTACAATCTAAATTGCTGCGAGTCTTGCAAGATGGTTACATAAGACGACTCGGTGATAAGTCAGAGAAAAGAGTTGATGTAAGAGTAATATCAGCTGCAAACCTACATCCAAAGGAATGCTTAAGAAATGGACAGCTACGAGAAGATATATATTACAGGCTCTCCGTGTTAACGCTAGAAATGATACCTCTTAGGAAAAGAAAAGACGATATACAAATTCTTCTTAATTTTTTTATTAATGAATATAATATATCCTTTAGTAAGAATATCAAGATGGTTTCCAAAGAAGTGTATGAATACCTCAGAGGGTATTCATGGCCTGGTAATGTTAGAGAATTACAACATCTGGTGGAGTATGCAATGATTTTAGTTGATGTTTCTGAGAATACCATTCATATGGAACATATTGAAAATAGAACAGAAGGCATGGCAAATGATGAACAAGGGCATTGTGAAGTACAGGTTTCCCCATTGAATTCAGCTTTGGAATCTGTTGAAAAAGACATGATTGAAAGGGCAGTAAAATTAACGGAAGGAAATGTATCGAAGGCTGCAAAGCTTCTTGAAATACCTAGACAAACACTGCAGAAGAAAATAATAAAATATAATATAGAACAGCAAAAATTTTGTGTAAAAACATAATTTATGTAAAAATATCTTTAAATAAAAGTTTAATAGGTGGCATTTTCATGGCCACCTATTTTTTTCTATGGCGAATTGTCAAGTCAAGTGAACAATTTTTCATAATACATTTCATAAGGTGTTTTCCAGTTTAAGCATTTACGAGGTCGCTTGTTTAATTCCAATACTTTTTCTTGAATAATACGATCTGAGACATCTGTTAAATCTGCGTTCTTAGGAAAATATTCACGTAAAAGTCCATTAGTATTCTCATTTGTACCACGCTGCCATGGATGATGTAGTGCTGGAAAATAGAAAGGAATACCTCCTAATGCCATGGTAATGTTAGCATGTTGTGCAAATTCTTTACCATGGTCTGGTGTGATTGTTTGTATAGGTTGTCCTGATAACATACTGATCATTTTATCAGATACCGCTTGAGATTCTTTCTTAGCTGCTTTTTCACATAAGAGAAAGCGGCTATTTCTATCTGTAAGTGTTACTAGACATGCCTTACCTGTTTGACCAGCAACCGTATCAGCTTCCCAATCCCCTATACGTTTACGATTATTCGCAACTTCAGGGCGCTCTTCTATAGGGTGGCTAATACGAATTTTTCCTCTTTTTTCAATGTAACCCTTTGCACGTCTTGTTTTCCCCCGATGTCTAAGTTTACGAGCAATACCTCGTTGACCATGTGATAAGAGTCCTTCCTCTAAAAGGCCATTATAGATGCCTCTGTAGATTGTAGAATAGCTAATCACTATAGAATTATTCTCTAGTTTTAATCGGTTTGAAATTTCTTCTGGTGACCATTGGTGTTGCAAAAAAAGTTCCTGTACTTTATCATGATTGCTTTATTAGATAGCAATTGTTTACGTTTACAGTTTTTACGTCTCTTTAAAAAAGAGCAGACTGTTAAATCTACTCTTTAAACATCATTAATAGCATTAAGACAAGCTTATTTTTATTTACAACATACACATATAAAACAACCTCCAGCTAACATGTCATCACTATAATAAAATATTTAATAAAAATACCCTTAAGAAGGGTATTTTTATCAATATCACTATGGAGCTTACATAATTGCAGAGACACGCTCTTAGCTTTTAGTTTGCAAACACACCTTTTATGTTTAATTACAAGAATCAATCATTGATAGGGGAAATTTTTCGATACTTGTCGTTATATTTTGCAATCAATGCTTCTTGTTCTGAAATACTCTTCATTTTATAGATTGATGTTCCTTCCGTTAATAAATTAGAATCCCAATCTTGATTACCACTAATAGGTTTGATAGAAATATTTCTTTTGACCTGCCCAACCTCATTGGCAATTTGGTCTTCCTGAACAGGTTCGTTGGTAATAATATAATATCGCTCGTTATAAAACAAATAATCATAATTATAATTATTCAGTATATTTGCAACAAAAATTCCACCAATGATAATAACAAATGCTAATATAAACACGCCAAACGAACGATTTTTCAATATTATACCTCCTAAATAAACTACAAAAATAAATAACAGTCTTAGAATTATTATTTTTCAACAGCAACGATATATGTATCACGAACAGCATAACGAGTTTGAATAGAATAGCTTTGCCATTTCTTCGTGTTATAGTTATACATTCCTGCTTTGTATGTAATCTTATAAGTATCTCCGTAAATTGCAGGTCTAGTTGCTTTTGAAGAATTTGCTGCAACTACAAAACCACTACCATTTGAAGCAGGATTGTAACTTACACTTGCATATGTTCCTCCAATAGAAATATTAATTGATGCTTTTGTTCTTAGGAAGAAATACGCAGAGATATTTTTCTGATAACCACTAAAGTCAGGATGCCATGCTATAAATGCATCACTTTTATAGATAACATCACTTGTGACTTCTTCTGTATACCCAACCCCACTTCCTCCAATTCTGGAAGGCGATATTTCACCAGCAAAAGCTGTTGTTTGGAAACATAAAACAATGGCCAAAACCAAATAAATAGATTTAATATATTTTTTCATATGAATACATCCTTTCGTTTATTACTTAAACTTTATACATGAAAGTGCCTTTTAGATTTCATAAAAATTCCCCCTTTGTCTTTCAATAATCTCATCCTGTTCCCCAAGTATATCATCATATAATCATGTGTTTATCAAATAAGATAATACATATTATTTCAAAATATTACATATTATTTCGTAATATTACATATTTCTACATTTATTTTTTGAGTTATAAATGCATTTCTTGGCCTTGAGAGTGGCAGTTAGTCCTAAAATGAACGAAGCCGCTTAAATTCTCAGGTTTAAGCGGCTGTTGCTATTTTGGGGCATACACAAGGTAATAACTCCGACTACAAGCATCCCCAAGGTGCTAAAAGTTGTTATTCCTTCGCATATGACCATAGCATTACATTTTACCGTCTACAGTCCAATCATCTTCATACACCATAGGTATTCACCGTTACCGTATGTTTTACTGGCTTCTTCTTTGTGCCCTTCAATGCCACATCTGTATAAATTTGTGCATTCTTATAGTGTGACCATTGGTGTTGCAAAAAAAGTTCCTATACCTTATCATGAATTGCTTTATTAGATAGCAGTTGTTTACGTTTACAGTTTTTACGTCTCTTTAAATATTTTCTTTGAGCTATAGAAGGAGAATAAGTACCGTTACTAACTGAGTTTCTTTTGATTTCTCTTGATATAGATGATTTGTTTCTATTGAGTTTACTTGCAATAAAGCTTAAAGATTTACATTGACCAAGTAGAAATAATATTCTTTCCCTCTCAAAGGTGGTAAAATGTGTGTACTGGCTCATAGAATTAATCCTTTCAATAGTTGTATTCGCAAAGACTATTTTACTCGGATTTTTCTTATGAGTCATATTTTTTATGCGTTGCACTTAGATTATAAATTCGCCATATAAACAACCGAACAAATTTTTGAAAATAATAACGAAGTGCCCAGAAAATAACATTAAGTGCCCAAAATATAACATTACGTATTCAAAATATAAAAACAGGTGCCCTAAATATAACAATAATACCCCAATTGTCCTAACAGTAACTTATCTTCTGTTCATTTTACAAAAAAATTGCAGGATTATAAAACCATGAGTATTAGCTAATAATTGTTGGCAATTGAACATTTGTCACTATTATAAAGAAATGTGACATATTCAGAAAATTTTGGCATCATAGTTGCTATTAAAGATAGTTGATACGTATCAAAACAAAAAAAATAATATAAAGAAGGTGGTACTGAAATGATCTTTGGTGTACTAAAAGATATAAAAGAAGGAGAAAACAGAGTGATTGCAACTCCTTCAGAAGTAAATAGTATTAAAAGTGATGGTCATATTGTATTTGTTCAAAAAGATGCTGGACTAAAGGCAGGATTTACAAATAGCGATTATCAAAAGTCAGGCGCTCAAATAGTAGAAACGGCAGAGGAAGTCTACAAAGAATGTGACTTTATAGCCAAAGTTAAAGAAATAGAGGAGTCCGAGTATAAATTACTTAAAGAAGGACAACTCATATACACATGTATACATCCAGCGGCACATGAAGAAGAAATCCAAGCTTTACTTAATAAGAAGTGCATTGCCTTTACAGCGGAAGATTCACATAGATTTGGTTCGGTTAACTGTGAAGCAGCTGGAAAACAGGGGGCTTTAATGGGTTTGTATTCAATGCTTTCCTATAATGGAGGAAAAGGAAAATTTGTAAGTGGTTTAGCTGGGGCACCAGGAATAAAAGTCCTTATACTTGGAGCAGGATTAGTTGGAAAATCTGCGCTGCAAGTTCTCCATTCCCTTGGAGCATGGTGCACTGTGATGGATGTTAGTATGGAAACGCTAAGAGATATCGGGAAAGTATATAATGAAAAAGTAAACACTCAATTTTCCACTAAGCAAAATATAAAAAAGATTCTTCCCGAAACCGATTTGGTTATCAATAGTGTAAAATGGCCTAAGGGTTGTACAGATTACTTAATTGATCGTGATATGCTCAATTTAATGGAAAAAGGGTCCGTAATTGTAGACATAAGTAATGATACTCCTGGGGCAATCGAATCTTTTCATGAAACAACATTTGAAGCTCCAACATATGTAGAAAATGGGATTGTGCATTACGGCGTAAGTAATATTCCAGGTTCCATTGCAAGGTCGGTATCAGAAGCATATGCGGCCTCCATATTGCCACACCTTCGTTCCATTCTCAACTTGGGAATAGAAAAAGCATGTATAAGAGATGGCTATTTAAGGAGAAGTTTAACAACGTATAAAGGATATCTTACTCATGAAGAAACAAGTGCGATTCAAAACAGACCATGGATAAGACCTGAAGATATATTAAAAATATCAAATGAAATATTGGATCCGGCACCACCAGCTACTGTATCTAGATCAAATAATTTTTATAAAATCTAATGAAGAAGGAGAGCTAAGTGATGACAGTATACACATTATTAGTTGATTTAGCTTGTGCAAGTGGGCTTATTTTAATAGGAATGTTGCTTCGAGCTAAAGTCAAATTTATTCAGGAAAGTTTTATTCCGGCAAGCCTGATAGCCGGATTTATGGGATTGATTTTAGGCAAAAACTTCTTAAATATTTTGCCTTTTTCAGATGATATTAGTACCTATGCGGGGTTAATAACCATTTTTGTATTTGCTTCAGTAGGTATTAACGGCTTTTCTTTTTCTCCTGGGAATATGAAAAAAGACCTTAATCGGATGGGTGCCTATGCATCGTATAAGATTTTAATTATGGCGGCTCAATTTTGTATACCTATTGCCTTTTCTATTTTAGTAATATCAAAAATAAATCCTCAAATAAATAATGGCTTTGGTATGGTGTTAGTAGCAGGATTTTATGGAGGACATGGAACCGCGGCTGCAATAGGATCGTCCTTTGAAAAATTAGGGTGGTCTGCAGCAACGGATTTGGCTATGACAGCAGCAACGGTAGGTATTTTAACAGGTATTTTTGGAGGACTTATCTTTATAAAATGGGCAACAAAAAAAGGATATACTCACTATGTTAAGGATTTTTCAAAGATATCAGAAGACCTAAAGACAGGCTTAGTTAAAGAAGAAAATAGAGTGGCAATGGGAGCAGATACGGTTTCTTCTATTGCTCTGGATCCGCTAGCATTTCATACAGCACTGATACTTATACCGTCAGGCCTGGGATATTTATTAAATACATATATTGCAACAAGATGGGGCCTTGAATTCCCAACATTTACAGTAGCATTTGTGATTGCATTGGTGATGTTTATGTTGTTAGGAAAAGGGAAAAAAGGTGTATACAAATACGTTGACGATAAAATAATCAATAGAATAGGCAGCGCAGCAACTGATTATTTGGTATTTTTTGGGGTAGCTTCAATAAACTTACCAGTAATTGTTGAATATGCATTACCGCTGGGATTATTAATGATATCAGGAATATTGGTAGTTGTATTAATGTTAAGAGTAATGGGACCAGTGATGAACAACGAAAGCTGGTTTGAACGGTCAATATTTGTTTATGGATATGCTACTGGTGTATTTGCCATAGGGCTTACATTATTAAGGGTAGTGGATCCAGACAATAAGTCTAAGACTCTTTCGGATACCGCCATAGTTGGTTCCCTGAATACACCAATAGAATTATTTGCGTGGTCTGCTGGGCCGGCCATGTTACTTGGAGGGCAGCACTGGGCATTTGTTGGGATTTTTGCATTAATAGGTGTAGTATGTATTTTCATTAATACCATTTTTAAATGGTGGTATTGGAAGATACCTCTTGGTGGAAGATCAGCTGTTCAATTTGAAGAGAATAATAGTGTAATAACTAAAACTGATATTGCTTAGCTTTAGGTCAAAGCTAAAATAAAAAAACGGCGAGGTTCTATAAAATATAGGACTCGCCGTTTTTCTATTTTAGCTCTTTGTATTCCTTTGTTATAAAATTAATGAAAATCTTAATATTTTCCTAAGGAATTAATAACAAATAGTAAATTAGTTCTGATAAAATAGAAGAAGAAACCCAGCATGTTAGGAGGATTGAAATAAATGAAGGAAAGTATACTTATTGTAGATGATGAACAGGAAATTGCCGATTTAGTTGAAGTATATCTGAATAATGAAGAGTATAAAGTTTTTAAGTTTTATACAGCTGCAGAAGCCTTGGCCTGCATTAATGAAGAGAAAATAGATTTGGCACTTTTGGATGTAATGCTTCCAGACGGCAATGGGTTTAGTATCTGTCAGCATATAAGGGAAAAGTATACCTATCCAGTCATTATGCTTACTGCAAAAGAGGAAGAAACCGATAAGATAACCGGACTGACTCTTGGAGCCGATGATTACATTACAAAGCCATTCAGGCCGCTAGAACTGGTTGCAAGAGTTAAAGCGCAGCTGCGACGATATACCAAGTATAATTCGGCTCCTGTAGAGCCAGACTCGGTTATTGTTCATTCGGGGCTGGTGATCGATACGAATACTCATGAATGCTTATTGAATGAAAAGCCGCTGGCTCTTACCCCCACAGAATTTTCAATTTTAAAAATTCTATGTTTGCAGAAAGGAAATGTTGTTAGTTCTGAACAGCTTTTCTATGAAATCTGGGGGGACGAATATTTTAGCAAAGGGAATAATACCATTACTGTGCACATCCGCCATTTAAGAGAAAAGATGGGAGATTGTGTTGAAAACCCTAAATATATCAAAACGGTATGGGGGGTAGGGTATAAAATTGAAAAATAGTATTTTAGGAGATAAAGTATATCAAAAGCTTATTCAAAAGATTTTCTTGCAGTGTCTGATGATTGTTTTAGTTGCCATAGTGTTGGTTATCATCATTCGCTCCGCAGGAAGAGGATATATTGGAAATAAAATTACTGAAGTTATTTGCGCCATTACGGGCGCAGACTGGGAGCGTGCAAGCGATCTTTATTTTGGATATATAAGAAGTCAAATTGATACAGTAATGATGATTACATGCATTATCTTCTTTATAATTCTGTTCCGGTTTTCTTTATCCTGGTTTACAAAATATTTTGACGAAATTGTATCAGGTGTAGATCAACTGGTCAGAGAAGATAAGAATAGAATAATTATGTCTCCAGAACTTAATTTTATGGAATCAAAACTAAATCAGGTAAAAGAAGAGCTGGCAAAAAGGGCAGAAGCAAAAGAGGAAGCTGAAAAAAGAAAAAATGATCTGGTTGTATATCTTGCCCATGACATCAAAACGCCACTTACTTCTGTAATTGGATATTTAAGCTTGATGGATGAAATTATGGACATGCCCATAGCACAAAAAGCAAAGTATGTACATATAACTTTAGAAAAAGCTTATCGGTTAGAAAAGCTTATAAATGAATTCTTTGAAATTACCCGGTACAATCTTGAATCCATACCATTAAATAAAGAGAGGATTGATTTGTATTATATGTTTGTGCAAATTGCTGACGAGGCCTATCCAGCATTAGTGGCAAGCAATAAAAAAGTAAAAATCCATGCTTCTGAGAATTTAACAATTTTTGCGGACTCAGAAAAACTGGCAAGAGTATTTAACAATATATTAAAGAACGCTATTTCGTACAGTCCACCCAATAGTATCATCGATGTTTATGGAGAAATTCAGGAGAGCAATGCAATTATTCGATTTGAAAACCCTGGTGTTATTCCAAAAGAAAAGATTGGTGTAATATTTGAAAAGTTCTACCGGCTTGATTATGCCAGATCCAGCGCCACAGGAGGCGCAGGGTTGGGGCTGGCTATTGCCAAAGATATTATAAAGCTCCATGGAGGCTCCATAGAGGCAATTTGTGAAGAAGGAAAAATAATTTTTAAAATAACACTACCCAATATAAAAGATTTCTTCACAAATTCTTAATAAATTAATAATTAGATATTAAAACATTAACTATCCCCTTGTGATAAAATAAATTTGTCGAAAGGGGATATTGTTTTATGGCATATATTGTGGCAATGAAGGGTTACATCTTACCAGGGCTGATAGCAAGTGTAATTGTTTTACTCACATCAGAAATTAATTTAAAAAGAAGGCATGAACATGTTGCGGTGATTCACAGGGTACTGCTAATATGTTTGGGATTATACCTAACTATTGTCTTTTCTGTTACCATTTCACCTGATATGGGGGTATCCATAAGCAGCGTTGGGAAAAACATAAATTTAAATCCTTTTATGGTATTAAAAAATATAGCAAATAACCCAATGAATTTTTTTGGTAACATGCTCATGTTTGTTCCTATAGGGGTTTTGTTGGTACTTTTGTCGTACAAGTGTCAGAAGCTTCATGTAACGTTATTGATAGGAATGGGCATTTCTTTATTCATTGAAATTATACAATTGTTTGAGTCACGGGGTACGGACGTGGATGACGTTATATTAAATACAATTGGGACCTTTGCAGGTTATATAGTGGGAAAATTACTATTGCTTATCATTCCATCATTACGTCGGAGAGTGGGCGTAATAAAGAAAATAGATGGCAAGTATCGAAGAAGACTAAATGATACTGGAGTTATTACTGCTTTATGTTTTGTAATTGCTATTTCTGTATTTACAACAGGTTTTGCAGAAAGAGGGAATTTGGTAGAAACAAATCAATTTCATGAAAAAGTACTTGCAAAAGTAGCAGCAGCAAAGGTAAAAACCGCAGACGAGATGCTTTCACCAGACCTTATAGCAAAGAATGCATATTTTATTAATGTATCTTCAAATACAGTATATTATAAAAAGGAGAGTCAACAAAAAATTGCGCCTGCAAGTACAACGAAGATGCTGACCGCTTTAACCGCATTAGATTATTGTGATATGGATGAGGAGGTAAACGTAGGCGAGGAAGTCAAATTAATTACAGAAAATGCTTCAAGAGCCTGGCTTTATCCGGGAAATGAATTAACCGTTCACCAATTACTCGATGGACTTCTGTTACCATCAGGAAATGATGCGGCCTATGCTCTTGGGGTTTTTACAGGAAGAAAAATAGCCGGAGATGAAAATCTTTCCATTAATGAAGCGCTAACAGTTTTTATGGCAGCCATGAATAAAAAAGCCATATCGGTTGGTGCAAAAAATTCTAATTTTATACGTCCAGATGGGTATGATTCTGAGAATCAATATACAACAGCTGAAGATCTTGCATTTATTGCAAAAGAATTTTTAGATTGCAGAAAATTGAAATCTATAGCTGGTTCTTATAGCATTTCTGACAAGTGGATTAGTGGGCAAAATGTGACGTATCACAATACAAATGAATTAATAAATCCAGAAAGTCCGTATTATTATGAACCAGCCATTGGGCTTAAAACAGGGAAAAGCGAAAGCGCGGGCTGTTGTCTCGTATCTGCTGCAAAGGTACAGGGGGATATATACATCGGCGTAGTTATGGGAAGCACAGAAGAAGGTAGATGGAAAGACAGCCTGGGATTATACAATGAAATGGAAGAAAGAAGGGGAAGATAAAGAATAAGGAAAGAACGTATTCTTAGGTATATTGATTGCGCTCTTTCCTTGTTATATTATAAAGGGTATTCACTTTTAAGCAATGAATAAATTATTTGGTCAAGATAACCTCTTTCAGCTTTATAATTCTGCCTGAGAACCCCATCACAATGCATTCCAAGACTTTCATATAGTTTGATACCAATAGAGTTGTCAGGGTAAACATCGAGCCAAAATCGATTTACTTTTAAATCGTTAAAGGCGTAAGCAAATAATGACAGCATAGCTTCTTTTCCATAGCCAATGCCTTTTTCGGTAATGGCGATTCTTCGTAACTCGAAAATCTCTGATTTAAAATCCAGCCTAATCAAAGCATAGCCTACCGTTTTTTTATTATCCTTAGTTCTAAAAACCAAAAGCCGATGATTCGGATCTTTGATTTCCGACTTGTGCTCATCGTAGGTTCCTATCCAAAGGAAATCACGATTATCTTTATGACTTTCAATTTGAATGATGGTATCAATGTCAGCTTCTTCAGCTTCTACAATATTTAGACGAGAGGTCTTAATCATAATAAAACAATCCTTTCTGACTACAATTATAAATTAATCTTCTGGGTAAACATATTTTTTAGTTACGGAACTGGAGTATGTAGAATGGATCATTGCTCCATAGCAGGCTTCAAATTCAATAATATTCCCCAAGGAAATATCCGTTTCACAATCAGTAACATCAAGTATTAAATGATCACTGCTACCACCTTCTACTGATGCACCTTTTAATTTGGGAAGTACACTGAAAATATCTCCAATATCCCTCTTTCCCAAAGCCACTAAAGCTCTTTTTCTTAACCCTTTGTCCATATACTCAGGTGTGTTGCCAAAGGCGTCTACAAAAATTTCTCCTATAGGATAGGAAGGCTTTTCTTTTACCTCTATTACTTGCGCTTTGATTACGTAATTATTTCTACGGAACATAGGAAGATCCAGCCCCCAAATATCTTGCAGGTCTCTTGCATTTACAATACCTTCGCCTACCCGCAAGTGATTAATACCTTCTGGGATTGTCCCATTTAGTACCATAGGCAGAGAAGAGGTTGCACCGCCAGATACTATATCAAGTTTTCGCCCGATAGTCTTTGATATTTTATTGGCTATAGAAACCAGTGTACCTAGGTTTGTTTCATTTGGCTTAATGGAACCAAAGCATCCCAAGTTTGTTCCGATACCATAAAGAGTAATGTTACTTAACTGTCTTTCAATATAAACAGCATCTTTTATAAGGTCATCTTCTTTTATATAACCTTCTCTAAGATCACCTAAATCCATCATAAGTATAACCTTATGATTCTTATTTTGATTTTTAGCGATTTCATTAAGAACTTTAATATTTTCAATTTCAGAGTTAAGGCTTATATCTGTGTATGTGATAACGTCCTCGAGTTCACAGGGCATAGGAATTCTGATTAGGAGAACAGGAGCAGTCATACCTAATTCACGCATTCGCTTAATGGTATTCATTCTTGAGTCTCCAATAGAGATACAACCTGCATTTAACATTTGCTTGGCAACTTCTAAATATGAGTTTTCATAGGAGTCTGTTCCTTTTACAACCCCAGTAACTTGAATGTTTTTTTTCTGACACATATCTACTACTGCTTTTGAATTATGATAAATTCCCTCCAGGTTAATTTCTAACACTGGATAGCTTTGATAGGTCTCCATACCTAAACCTCCTTTAAAACTGCTTATATGAGTGGTTAAATTAGGAAAAGCAGATAAAAAATATAATATTTAAATAGATTCTACATCATGTTGCAGCGAATAACAAGATTTGGATAATAAAAGAAGAAGTTATGGAATCACTAATTTTTAGCCATTAGTAAGGCTGTTTTGTATCTCATAACAGAAAATATAAAAATTTTAGTTAAATTCCATTGACAAGTTTATTTGATATCTGTATACTACAAAACAAGTTACATTTCATACTAATCCGATATGAAATGTATGAATAAGAATGAGGTGGAATCATGCTAGAAATTAAAAATATCTGTAAATCTTTTAAAGACAATACGGTTCTGGATGGTATCAATATAAAAATTGAAAAGGGGGATGTTGTTGTTCTTCTTGGACCAAGTGGTTCAGGCAAAACCACTCTTCTTCGTTGTATTAACTTTCTTGAGAAGGCGGATAGTGGATTAATTACTTTCGATGATGTGTCTGCAGATTTTACTAACATTACAAAAAAGGATATTTCTACACTTCGTAAAAAAACTGGTTTTGTATTCCAAAACTATAATTTATTTAACAATAAAACTGCACTGGACAATGTTGCCATAGGATTAATTCATGCCAGAAAGATTTCGCCAGAAGAGGCCTACAAAATATCAAAGAACGCGTTGGATAAAGTGGGACTGAAGGATAAATATGATTTTTATCCTTCACAGTTATCCGGTGGGCAGCAGCAACGAGTAGGCATTGCAAGAGCTTTTGCATTTAATCCATACGTCATCTTATTTGATGAGCCTACATCGGCATTAGATCCAGAACTTATTTCAGAGGTTCTTTCTATTATGAAAAACCTGGCCAAGGAAGGAACGACCATGCTAGTAGTTACCCATGAAATGAGCTTTGCTCAGGAGGTTGCAAACCAGGTGATTTTTATGGATAAAGGTAAAATTGTAGAACAGGGCCCCCCCGCTGATATATTTACACATCCAAAAGAGGAACGAACAAAGCAGTTCTTAAGAAGAATAAATAATTACACAGATTATGCAATATAGAAATCAAACAAAGGAGATTAAAAAATGAGATATGAATCAATAGCCATTCATGGCGGAAAATCTGAGGATAGTGGGAAAGATGCTGTAAATTACCCCATTTATTTATCTTCAACCTTTGCGCAACCAAGTCTTGATCAGTTTCAGGAATTTGCGTATAGCCGAGGCAGTAATCCTACTAGAAGCAACGTGGAAAAGTTAGCTGCTGACTTAGAAGGTGCTAAGTATGGACTCGCACTTGCATCTGGTATGGCCGCAACAAGTCTTGTCTTTGGACTGCTGAAGCAAGGAGACAAAGTCTTAATAAATAATAATGTATATGGTGGAACATGGAGATATGTTTCAAACATTTTTGCAGATCATGGCATTGAATATGAAGTAGTAAATGATTTTAATCATTATAATTTCAATGATGCTGATTCAAACGTAAAAATGATTTTTATAGAAACGCCTTCCAACCCGCTATTAGAAATTACGGATATTAGAAAAGTAAGTAAGGAAGCCAGAAAAAGAAACATCGTAACTGTAGTGGATAATACTTTCCTAACATCATATTTTCAAAAGCCTTTGGATTTAGGAGCAGATATTGTTGTGTATTCAGCAACAAAATATTATGCGGGGCATTCTGATATTCTAGCAGGTCTTGTTCTGCTGAATGATGATGAACATTTTACAAAGTTAAAGTTCCTTCAAAATACATATGGAGGAATTCTTAGTCCAATAGATTCCTTTTTATTAACAAGAGGAATTAAAACGTTAAGTCTAAGACTTGCCAAACATCAAAAGAATGCTTTACTTGTAGCTCAATATTTTGAGAAACATCCAGCAGTAAAAGATGTTTATTACCCTGGATTAAAAAGCCATAAAAATCATGACATCCAGCGTTCCCAAGCCACAGGTGATGGAGGGGTCCTATCTATCCGTCTAAATGATGGATGGGATAGTAAAAAATTTATTGCTAACCTTAAAATTTTTGATCTAGCAGTAAGTTTAGGCGGAGTTGAATCTCTAATTTGCCATCCGGCTTCTATGACACATGAGTCCTATGCTCTGGAGTTGCAGGAGAAAATTGGAATTGATAGCAAATTACTTAGGCTGGCTATAGGTGTGGAGCATGAAGAGGACATTTTAGAAGATATTTCTAATGCTCTTGTAAAAGCTAAAATATAAAGAAGAAAATAAAAGATATATAAAGATAAGAAAGAATGAGGTAATAAGATGAAAAAACGAACAATTGCTACTATATTAACAGGTCTATTAATTACGGCAGCCTTAACTGGATGCGGTGCGGCTAAAGGAACAGAAAAAGCCGAAACCACTGAGAAGGACCTACTTGCAAGCATTCAAGACGCTGGAGTTATTAAAGTCGGGACAGAAGGGACATATGCCCCATATACTTTTCACAATGATGAGGGTGATTTAGTAGGATATGATGTAGAAGTTGCACAGGCTGTGGCAAAGAAATTAGGGGTAAAAGCAGAATTTGTAGAAACAAAATGGGATAGTATTATCGCGGGTCTTGATGCTAAGCGCTTTGATATTATTGTAAATCAGGTTGGTATAACGGAAGAAAGACAACAAAAATACAGTTTTTCAACGCCTTATACTTATACAAAAGGGGCACTGATTGTAGCAGCATCCAATAAAGATATTAAAAGCTTTGAAGATTTAGCAGGTAAGAAATCCGCCCAGTCACTTACAAGTAATTGGGGCAAGTCCGCAGAGAGTTACGGAGCTGAATTAGTTGGAACAGATGGATTCAATCAATCGATTGATTTGGTGCTTGCAGGAAGAGCAGATGCTACGATTAACGATAACTTAACATTTTATGATTATGTCACCCAGAAACCTGATGCTGATGTGAAAATAGCAGCATTATCGGAAGAAAGCAGTGAAAATGCAATTTTGATCAGACAGGGAAACGATACATTGGTAAAAGCTATTGATGATGCATTGGCTGAACTTGCTGAAGAAGGTACACTAAAAGAAATATCTAATAAATATTTTAGTGTAGATGTTTCTGTAAAACAATAAAATTGTAAAACACGAAAGGACGGTACTAGCAATGGATGCTCGAATAATAGAAATTTTACAAGATTCATTTTTTAAAATACTAATTCCAGGATTAGTCTATACTATTCCGCTTACATTGATTTCCTTTATTCTAGGAATAGTTCTTGCTCTTTTCACTGCAATCGTACAAATTGCAGATATCAGAGTTCTGAAGCAGATTGCAAAATTTTATATTTGGATTATCCGGGGAACTCCGTTACTTGTACAGATTTTTATTATATTTTATGGATTGCCTAGTGTTGGAATTGTATTAAATCCATTTCCAGCCGCCATTATTGCCTTTTCTCTAAACGTTGGAGCCTATGCCTCAGAAACACTTAGAGCAGCAATATTATCGGTCCCAAAAGGTCAGTTGGAAGCAGGATACTGTGTAGGCTTGTCTTATGTACAGGCAATGAGGCTTATTGTTTTGCCCCAGGCTTTTAAAACAGCCTTTCCCCCTTTATTTAACTCTTTTATCGGACTGGTAAAAGACACCTCGCTAGCCGCAAGTATTACTGTGACAGAGATGTTTATGGCGACTCAGCAAATAGCTGCAAAACTGTATGAGCCACTCATTCTTTATTGCGAAGTAGCGGTAATTTACTTAATGTTTTGTACAGTACTTACACAATTGCAGCATTATGGGGAAAAAAGGATGAATTTACAGACAAACTAGTAATTATATGATATACAATTGTAAGATAAAAATATTGGAGAGAGAACGATGCTGACTCAATTTTCTAGAACAGAACTAATATTTGGTAAAGAGGCAATGGAAAAGCTTGCTCATTCGCGTGTTGCAATATTTGGAATCGGAGGTGTGGGGGGATATGCTGTGGAGGCCCTTGTACGCAGTGGTATCGGCACGGTAGATATCATTGATGATGATAAAATCTGCTTGACCAACATTAACCGTCAAATTTATGCAACCCATAAAACTGTAGGGCAATACAAGGTAGATGTGGCAGAGGAACGAATTAAAGAAATCAATCCTGACACCGTGGTAAATAAATATAAAACATTTTATATGCCTGATACTTCTCAGCAGTTTGATTTTTTAAAATATGACTACGTAATTGATGCAATTGATACCGTTACAGGTAAAATGGAACTTGTAAAAAGATACAGCTCATTTTAGGAACTCCAATAATTAGTTCAATGGGTGCAGGAAATAAGGTTGATCCAACAGCATTTAAACTTGCAGATATTTACGAAACTTCCATATGTCCATTGGCAAAGGTAATGCGTAAACTATGCCGCCAAAATGACATAAAGGCACTGAAAGTCGTTTATTCGCAGGAAACTCCTTTGGAGCCAGTAAGAGACATGGCAATAAGCTGTCATGCCCATTGCATCTGCCCGCCAGGAACAGCAAGAAAATGTACACAACGCAGACAGGTACCTGGAAGTAACGCTTTCGTCCCGTCTGTAGTGGGGCTTATTATTGCTGGTAAAGTTATTAAAGATTTAATTAAGTAAAATATTTGGAAGGAATCTAATTGTACCATCTGATGTATGAAAAATAAAACTCTAGGCTAGTGCCTGGAGTTTTTTCTTAATATGGTAGATTTTGCTAAATATAATGATATACTATATTTACAATTCAACTCACAACAAGAGTTAAGAAAACTAAATATAGGGAGGAATGTTATAATGCTAAAAAAAAGTAAAGTCATATCAGTTATTATTCTTTTGTTAATGATGTTTAGCACGGTTACGGCTAATGCGGATACTACCATTCAGATAGTTGGAAATGGAAATACTGTTTCATTTAATGATTTAAATGGGTATAGTTGGGCATCTGAGGCAATTAGTTCTTTTACTTCGCGAGGAATAATTGAGGGGGATGGGAATGGTAAGTTTAATCCTGCCAATAAGGTTACAAGAGAACAATTCGCCAAAATGCTGGTATTGACATTTAATGCTCCATTGAAAAATACTACTGCGCCCACATTTTCAGATGTGCCAATAAGCAGATGGTCAAATACATATGTGGAAACTAGTAAAGACTTCTTGACAGGGTATTCCAATCCATTTGGCGGCACGCCAGCATTCCACCCTGCTGAGACCGCTACACGAGAAGATATTGCTGTTGCATTAGTTAGAATGATGGGGCTTACGGATAAAGATGCGCAGGATGTAAATAGTGCTAGTTATAAATTCTCAGATGCAAGCAGTATTTCAGCATCCTTGTTAGGTTATGTAAGCATTGCGGCTGAACGGAATTTAATATCTGGTTATAGCGATGGCACATTTAGGCCGCAACAGGGCATAAGCAAAGCAGAAGCTGTAGTTTTGTTAAACAGAGCTACTAAGCAGGCAGTAACGTCAATAAATAGTGAATTGAATATAACTGCAAAAATTGTTAGTAGTAACGACCCCAAGAATGTAACTGTACAAGTTGAAGCAGAAGAAGGCACAAAAGTTACAGTTGATGGGAAAGCCATATCTGTAAGTAATAATGGATTTGGCGCATATGAGGGCACATATCCATATACGTTTACTGCAGAGGGGGCTAAAACTTTTACAATTGTTGGAACAAAATCAGGAAAAACAAAAACATTAAGTGTAACAGCGACTTATCAATTAGATGCCCCGGTTTTAACAATCAGTTATTGCCCATCGGAAGTATCCGAGAAGAATATTACTTTAACAGGTAGTATGTCTGATAAAAATTCTGATACTGTGCTAACTATAAACGGCTCTAAAATAGACGTTTCCACGAAGGGAAAAACATGTAATTGGTTCTGGCCCTGTACCTTAAAAGAAGGAAAAAACACACTAAATTTTGTGCTGACCAGTACCTCAGGAAAAACAACTACTCAAACAAAGACGATTAACTATACTGTTGGGGGCCCGGAATTGTCGATTTTAAGCTGCCCTACGGAAGTGTCAGATAAAAGTGTTGCATTAAGAGGAACAATTTATGATAAAAATTACAGTACAGTATTAACTATAAACGGAACAGAAGTAGGTTCTTCCAGTGCAGGATATAGTAGCAGTTGGAACTGGACCTATGATCTTAAGGAAGGAGAAAATAAATTAAATTTTGTGCTGACCAGTTCTTCTGGTAAAACAAGTACCCAGACAAAGACAATTAATTATGGTGTTGCAGAACCGGAATTAACTATTTCATATTGCCCATCAGAAGTAAAAAGTGATAACGTCACAATAAGAGGTAGCATTTACGATAAAAATTACAGTACAGTACTTACTATAAATGGATCAGAAGTGGGTTCAGCTACAGCAGACTATAATCGTAATTGGGAAAAGTCCTATACACTAAAGGAAGGGGATAACACATTTGAATTTGTACTGACAAGTGCATCTGGTAAAACTATCACTAAAACCAAAACCATAAATTATAAGGTTGAATCAGTTGAAATTCCGCAAATATAAAAGATAAATAAAAAGACCATAGCTTTTGCTATGGTTCTCTTATTTATTGGTACACCGTCAGGGGTTCGAACCCTGGACACCCTGATTAAGAGTCAGGTGCTCTACCAACTGAGCTAACGATGCGCATTGGCGTGCTCTAATTTGCACGTCTGTGTATTATAACATTTATAGGAGCTTGTCCTAAAAATGTATTTTTTAGATTGGTACACCGTCAGGGGTTCGAACCCTGGACACCCTGATTAAGAGTCAGGTGCTCTACCAACTGAGCTAACGATGCACATTGTACACATAATTGGCACGTTTTATAATATAACATTTTTAAAAAGCCGTGTCAACAACTTTTTTCAAAAATGCAATAGAAAATGCTGCCAATAAGTAAAGGCAGCATAGGACCTATTTATACCAAATTTTATCAGCAATAATCTGCCAGTTCTCGGCACAGGTTCTGCATTTTTCTGTAAGAATATCTACATCTTCAGGGCTTTCTAAATCTGTGGATGCAGCATTAGAGGCATGAACCATCGCAGCAAGTGCACCAGGATTATCGAGTAAAGGACAAACACGAAGTCTATTTTCGTTAAAAGGCTGATGGTGTCGATACTCCATAAAAAGTGGGGACTGTAAAGCCTGAAGTAGTGATTTCTCTTTTATATTTGAATCAGAATAATGCACAAAGGCACATGGGTCAATATCTCCGTTTGCGTTAATGTGCAAATAGCATCTTCCACCAGCAATACAACCATTTACATATTCCCCATCATTCCAAAAGTCCATAGTAAAAATAGGTTTACTAGAGCGGAATTTTCTAACCTGATAATACAAAAATGCCCTTTGCTCTGCGGTTGCCATTAACTCGGGTATAGCAGATGTGCCAACAGGTATATATGTAAATAACCAGCCAAATTTGCAGCCTTTTTCAATCATATCATCAAAGTATTTTTCACTGCCTATAATTTCAGCGTTTTCTTTATGATAGCAAGTGGAGAAACCAAATGGCAATTTGTTTTCTTTTAACAAAGCCATTGCTTCTACTACTTTTTTATATGTACCTTCTCCTCTGCGCATGTCTGTTTCCTTTTCGAAACCTTCAACACTGATAGCAGGAATAAAATTTTTCACCCGCAGCATTTCTTTCACAAAAGGTTGATCAATAAGAGTTGCGTTTGTGAATGATAAGAAAATGCAGTCACCGTGTTTTTCACAAAGGCGGATTATATCCTCTTTACGAACAAGAGGTTCACCTCCGGTATAAATATACATATACATGCCAAGTTTTTTACCCTGAATTATAATATCGTCAAGCTGTTGGTAAGTTAGGGATAAGTTGTTACCATATTCGGCAGCCCAACAACCTTTACAATGCAGGTTACAAGCAGACGTTGGATCCATCAGTAATGTCCAGGGAATGTTACAGTCATATTTTTTTTCGAGTTTTCTCCGAGTCTTGCTGCCAATTAAAACTGAGTTAACTAAAAAATTTTCAAAAAACTTTTTAGAAACATCACGATCAATATCCGTAAATAAGCTGATTAAATATTTATGCCAGACATCATTAGGATCATTTACTGCTTTTTCTCCCAAGTTAAAAGCTCCAGTATATTTGTTTTCGGAATCGAGTTTTTTTAACCAATTGAAAACCTTTGGCATATTTTCTTCTGGGTTGGAATCCAAGTATTTAAGGGTTTTCTTTACACCAAAAGCTTCAACTTTTTCTTTTATTATACTCACACCAATTCCTCCTAATAATTTTATACTTTTAACGCAAATCGTTATTAATTTAGCATGAATTTACATATAATAAGTCTATGCAAAAGACAAACATTCATGATTAAATTCCTCTTTTTTCCTTACATATCAAATGATATATTGCACAAAATATTCACTAAGGAGGGATTAGATATGAAAAACAACACAAACAACAATACAAATAACAAAAATAGGGCAAACAACTGTAAGGACAAGATGGAAACATCAAAGGTAAGAAGCAATAAGCAGACAGAAGAGAAGAGTAGAAATTCTTCAAGCATTAAATCCAGTATGGAAAACTCAGACTACTAAGTTCTCACAAAAAGAGCCAGGGCCTAATCTCTCTTCTAGATACAGAGCGGGGAAACCCCGCTCTTTTTGTTGTTTTTTGTGATAATTGTGTAGTTTTTAGTCGTTCTGGCAATTGCTATTGTTATAAATTTATTGTATAATATAAAAAGGTATATTCTGTATTCAGAGGAAGGTGTATTTGAAATGGTTACAGATTATGTAATATCAACAATTCAATATATTGAAAACAACCTTCAAGTGGAGGCGATTGGCGCAGTTATTATTATTGCGCTTATACTTTTGATGGTGATAAGTCTGATATTTTTTTTGTTTAGGAGTGTGCGATTATGGTATTGGAGAATAAATGATCAAATGAGGACATTAGAGAACATCGATAAAAACTTACAGGAAATTAAACAAATTCTGCCTGACAATATAGGAATGGAGGCACCAATAAAAGTAATGGAAGCTGAGATTTTGGAGCAAAGAACACCTTTGGAAGAAGAATGCTTAACAAAAACTACACAGGATGATAAACAAGTGGAAACGGCAAAAATAGTTTTTGATAAAATGGATAAAGATGAACGGACAATTATAAAACCTGGATATAACATAGGAAAAACAGGGAAAATTTACGCAGAAGAAATGCTACGTGAGCAAATACAGTTTTAGATAAAATTGCTGGGAGGAAATAGATGTTTTGTAGAAAATGTGGAAAAACCTTACTGGATGGAGATAGATTCTGCAGCTATTGTGGTGCACAAGTCATTGAAAGAAGTGAAAACATAGATATTGGGGAAGGTGTAGAGGAAGTTATATATAATGATGAACCTACATTAGAAATACCAGTTGAAAGTATGGGAACAACCGGGACGCCACAAAAGACTATCGCTCAGACATGGCACGAAATAAATGGCAAAAGTCTGGACAAGCAGTCTAAACCACATTGGAATTTAGAAGGATTCCCAGTGGCAGGTGAAGAACCTAAGAAAACAGAAGATATAAAAGTTGACTGGGATAAACGGGAATTGCTTAGATTTGAAACAATGCATGAAGAAAAGCAAGAAACTAAACCTGATATTTTTGAAATATTTGATAAACAGCTTAAAGAAGAGAAAGCCACTAAAATCAATAACAAAGATACTCTTATATTCCAAAGGGAACCTATAGAGGAAACTACTTTGGAAGAAGAACTGTTTAAGCCGAAAAATAGTATAAATGATAAATTACATACTCCAGTAGAAGAACAAATTGACAAGTTTTATACGTTCAGTAAAAAGAATGAGGAATTTCAAAAACTATTGGATAAAGAATATGAACGTCTAAAGAAGGCACCAGATTTTGTTTATCCTGAGCCGAAAATCCCATCTAATATAGCAAAATTAGAGATAAATGGGCCTGTTGAACAGAGTTTAGAGCCACTAATAGAAAGAACAGAAGAGAAAATCGAAAATACAGTTGAAAAAATACAAGAAAAACCTGAAACAAAGATAGAAAAGATAGAAATGAATGCTTTAGAGCAAAAAGAAGAGCAGAGTGAAGAAAAGGAAGAGCAGATTGTAGAAAAAGATGCAGATTTATCAGATAAAAAACAAGATGAGCAAAGTGCAGAAGTATCTTCCCCATTACCTTGGGATGAAATGGAAAGCCCTGTAGGTGAATTTACGGACGAGGATGCAGGAAAAAAGATTTCACCAATAGGTGTTATTTTATCCATTATAATTGTGCTTCTTGCCTTTGAAGTTGCCATTTTAGGGATAAAGTGTTTTTTGCCGGAAAGCAGCGCCGCAGCTTTTATAAACGACAAACTGGGTGTTGCAGTAAATTGGGTAGACTTGTTAAAGAGCGGCAACAAAGATCAAGAAGAACAAAAAAAGCCAGACAAAGAGGCAGAAAAGGGTAAAACTGAAGAAACAAAAGAAGTAAATGCAGTTGTGCAGCCTGATCCAGTTCCGAACCCTGATAAAGCAAAATTAATAGCAGAAGAATTAGTATGTAATAAAAACATAAAAGCCATAATAGCAGATGATAGCCTTGCATATGAAGAAAATATGGATTATGGAGATAAAAACATAAATAATTCTAAGCCAATTGAAAATAATATTTGGTATCAAGATAAAAATGGAAATACTGTGTATTATGACAAAGAAATAGTAAAAACCATAATCCAGTTTGATTCTGCATGGATTGACTATGTAAACAAAAAAGATGACTCTGTTTTAGGATTCACCAAAGAAGGTTCTCAGGCCTACACAAAGACTAAAAACTTTTTGAATTTAAGAAAAATTACAGAGGACTTTGATGAATTGAAAATAGGGGAAATAAGACAAGGAAGTAATGGCTTTTACATTTGGGTATATGAAGCAATTACCACAAATGAAAAAGGAAAAGTCAAGCAGGTTAATTACAACTATATTTATTACCTTGAACCTGTAGCCAAGCAGATGAAGATTGTAAGTTATAAAAAACTTTAGTCTGCAATAACAATTTAGATAATTATATTAGCAGAGCTGTATTTGAGCTAGTTTTAGCTTGTTGCAGCTCTGTTAATTCAATAAATCCTGCCGGAAATTAATTAATTTAAGGGTTTATTATATTAATTATATTAATTAAATTATTTTTTTTATGCAGGTACCGTAGAAAACGGAAAAATTACATTACCTGTTAGAAAGGGAGAGTTAAGAAAAATGGCGACGAAAGCTAACTTTAAGAGAGAGCAGATTGGTACAGGAAACAAAGCATTTTCCACATCCAGAACAACCATTGAGACTGCTTTTTATGGGAATAATGTGGAAAAGGTTCTTGACCTGAAGCAGGCCTATGAAATGGCAAGAAATGCAACAGGTACTATTCAAACAGACATGCCAATCTATGAACCTGAAAAGATTGGCCTTCCAGAAAATGCAAAAATTTTACTGTTTAATGACGGAGAAACAGTAGGCAGATTTGCAGGCGCACGTATTATACTTGGTGAAGTAGGCGTTGAGGAAGCAGAGATTGCAAAGGTACTTAGAGAAGCTGTATACAACACAAGATACAAAAAGATGTATCACTCAGAAGCGTACATAGGATTGGATAAGGATTTCATGGTAAAAGCGCACCTTTTAATTCCCGAAACCTATGAAAACACATTATTAAATTGGTTATTAAATTTCCAATACAAAACTGCTGAATATAATGATATGTATAAGGAGTCCAAAGAAATTGGAGATGAACCTGATATTTTTATTTTGTCAGATCCAGACTACAGACATCCTAAGTTCCCTAATGGACTTGCATATTTTGACCCAGAACATAACTGTGCATGCTTGTTAGGAATGAGATATTTTGGAGAGCATAAAAAAGGTACCCTTACTCTGGCATGGGGCATTGCTAACAGAAATGGGTATGCATCCTGCCATGGAGGACTTAAACGATGTGTTAAGAAGAATGGAGAAGCGCATGTCCTTGGTGTATTTGGTTTATCTGGTTCAGGGAAATCAACATTAACCCATGCAAAACATGCAGGAAAATACGATGTAACCGTATTGCATGACGATGCTTATATTATTTCAAGTGAAAATGGCTCGACTGTTGCGCTAGAGCCTTCATATTTTGACAAGACTCAAGATTATCCTTTAACTTCAAAGGACAACAAGTATCTGCTTACAGTTCAGAATTGTGGGGCAACACTTGATGATGAAGGGAAGCTAGTGCTTGTTACAGAAGATATTCGAAATGGTAATGGCAGAGCTATTAAGTCAAAGCTTTGGGCGGCAAACAGAGTCGACAAGATGGATGAACCAATTAATACAATTGTTTGGCTGATGAAGGATCATACCCTTCCACCAGTGGTAAAGGTTGAAAATTCAATACTTGCTTCAGTAATGGGTGCCTGCCTTGCTACAAAACGTTCTACTGCAGAAAAACTTGCTGATGGTGTAGATATGAATGCCTTAGTATTTGAGCCTTATGCAAATCCATTTAGAACGTATCCGTTAAAACAGGATTATGAAAAGTTTAAAGCGCTATTTGAAGAAAGAGCAGTTTCTAACTACATAATCAATACAGGACACTTTATGGATAAGAAGATTCCCAAGGAAGTAACTATTGGGATTATTGAAAAGATTGTTGATGGGACTGCTGAATTTAAAAATTTTGGTATGATTTCAGAAATAAAATCTATGGACGTAGAAGGATTTATTCCTGATTTTACAGATAAAAATTATATTAATGCTTTAAAAGGCGGAATGATGGGAAGAGTAAATTATCTGAACTCTTTAAAGGAATTTAAGGGCGGAAGAGATGACCTTCCCGAAGAAGCTAGAGGGGCAATTGAAGCAATTATAGCTAAAATAAAATAAGGAGGAGAACATTTGAAAAAGAGCAAGAAGAGTCCAGCGATTATATTGCTGGTGCTTATAATCTTAGTGGGATTGTTTGTTAGTCTTATAGGATTCTTTACTGATTTCTTATGGTTTAAGGAATTGAATTATGTTAGTGTGTTTTTTACAAAGTTGTTTACCCAGTTGAAGATAGGTATTCCTGCGTTTGTAATCATTACCATATTAGCATTCTCATACCTTAAAGTTCTGAAAAGAGGATACTTTAAGAAGGTACAGTCAAATGATGTTGTTAATGAGAAGACATTAAATCGTGTGGCATTAGGGTTATCAGCAGTATTTGGCGCCTTGATATCAACAACTATCGCATCAAATTTATGGTTTCAGATATTAGAGTATCAGAATAGCACAGCTTTTGGGGTAGAGGATCCACTGTTTGGAAATGATGTAAGTTTCTATGTGTTTAAACTACAGTTTATCAGAGGTTTAAACAGCATGGGCTTAGGGCTTATCGTTGCATTTGCAATTTTAACCTTTATTTTCTATACGGTGCTGCTTTCTCTTAGGAAGCCACAGTTTTTTGAAAATCAATCCCCAGATCCAGAACACACTACGGACGAAAATGACAATGTCAGACAAGGAAACTTTGGAAAAACACATTTTGGTGGATCTTTTGGAGACATGTTTGAAAAGTTTAATGATGCTATGGGCGGCCGTGGTAATATTAACAAACCCTTTAAGAAGAAAAAGCAATTTGATGATAGCAATTTTAAACATCTTTTAGGCATTGCCTCAAGGCAGATAATTATTTTGGGCGTCTTGTTCTTTTTAATGATTGGTGTAGACTTTTTACTTAAACAATTTACCCTAATGTTTACAAATTCAGGTGGAGTTGTTTATGGAGCTGGCTTTACAGCTGTACATGTTACGCTTTGGGTTTATAGAGCCCTAATGGTACTTTCTGTAGTTGCAGCTGTAGTATTTGCAGCAGGCATAGCAAAGAAGAAGTATCGAGTAATACTTACAGTGCCTGTTATTATGATTGCAATTGGTGTTGTAGGAACAGGAGCTGCAGTATTAGTCCAGAGTCTTATTGTTTCGCCAGATGAAATCAATAAAGAAAGCGAGTATTTAAAGGATAACATTAAATACACGCAGATGGCTTATGACTTGCAAGATGTAACAGTTAAACCGTTTGCTTCGAGCAATACATTGTCAAAAGATGATATTTTAAATAATATGGAAACTATTTCCAATATTCGAATTAATGACTATGATCCATCAAAGAAATTTTATAATCAGACACAGAGTATTCGAACTTACTACTCCTTTAATGATGTAGATGTGGATAGATATCTTGTTAATGGGGAGTATACGCAAACCTTCTTAGCAGCTAGAGAAATTGATGAGACATTAATTAGAGAAGAATGGCTAATTAAACACTTAAAGTATACGCATGGCTATGGAATAACCTTATCAAGAGTAGATAAAGTTACGAACAGCGGTCAGCCAGATATGCTTATTGCAGGTGTTCCACCTATATCCCAGATTGATGAAATAAAGATTACACGCCCTGAGATTTACTTTGGTGAGCTTACAAATAATTATATCCTTACGAATACCAATGAAGACGAATTTGACTACCCTGATGGAAATGAAAACAAATATGCTACTTACAACGGTAAGGCTGGTATTAAGCTAAATCTTTTAAATCGTGCTATGTTTGCAATCAGAGAACAGAGCTTGAAACTATTAGTGTCCACTAATATTACAAAAGATTCAAAGATTATAATTAACAGAAATATTGAAGAGAGAATACAGAAAATCATGCCATATTTACAGTATGATGATGATCCATATATTGTAACAGCAGATGGAAAGCTATACTGGATGGTTGATGCATATACTGTAAGTAAAAACTATCCGTATTCGGAACCATTTTCTGAATCAGGACACAATTATTTAAGAAATTCCGTTAAGGTTGTAATTGATGCATACAATGGGGACACTTCTTTCTATTTGGTAGACAATAAGGATCCTATTGCAACAACTTATAAAAAGATTTTCCCTGAATTGTTTAAAGACTTTAAGAAAATGCCTGAAAGTCTTAAATCACACATTAGATATCCTAACAAATTATTCAATATTCAGGCAAACGTTTATAAGCGTTACCACATGAACGATGTTAAGGTATTTTATCAGGGTGAAGACCTTTGGGATATTGCAAATGAAATTTATGGAACTGATGAAGTTACAATAAAGCCAAACTATTATATTATGAAACTTCCAGGTGAGACTAGCGCAGAATTCGTAAATACAATTCCATATACACCTAAGAATAAGAAGAATATGACGGGATTATTAGTAGCAAGAAACGATGGTGAGAATTACGGAAAGCTTGTGCTTTATCAATTACCGAAGGATAAGACGGTTTACGGTCCTATGCAGGTAGAAGCGCAGATTGACCAGAATACTGAAATATCGAAGGAATTTTCACTCTGGAATTCATCAGGTTCTTCCTATAGCAGAGGTAATTTGTTTGTTATACCTATTGAGCAGTCCTTGCTATATGTAGAACCGGTATATTTGGAAGCTACAAAGGAAAGTATTCCGGAAGTCAAGAGAGTAATTGTTGCTTATGGGGATAAGATTGCTTATAAGGAAACGTTAAATGAAGCATTAGACTCACTGTTTGGAGACAACTCTACGATAAAGGACGGGGCCCAGGGAACTGGTGTGGAACAACCAGGAACTACAGCTCCTGATCAGATGTCAACAACAGAATTAATTACTAAGGCAAACGAAGAATTTGAATTAGCTCAAAATGCACAGAGAAATGGAGACTGGGCTGGATATGGTGAGCATATAACTGCTCTTGAAAAGTACTTGACACTTTTAAGTTCAGGTCAACAGGTTCAGCAGCAGACAGCAGAGTAAATTAATAAAACTATAAAAAGATGCCTGATTCTTCATTTAGGCATCTTTTTGTTTATAAAAAACAAAAAACTTATAAAAAACTGTTTAAAAAGTGGCAAAAAAGTAGTAGAATTAAATATTATGGTTACTATTACAAAAAGTTAAATTATAAGGAGGGCAGTATGCTGGCATACGATAAGATGTTATTTAATATTCCTGCTAAAGATCATGAACCAGGAAAAGTAAGAGAGATTTTAAACAGCCACCCGGAGGTTATGTTTGTATCTCTTGTTGGCCTTGACATAGGTGGCCAAAATACTGATGAAAAGATTCCAGTACCTAGGTTTTTAGAGGATATGGAGAAATTCTTAACTGATGGAGTTCAGACGGATGGTTCCAGTGTAGTACTGCCTATTATTGCAGAACTAAACAACGCAAAGGTAGATATTATTCCGGATTTAAGTGTTAATTGGTATGTGGATCATAACTTCGATTTTATTCACGAACCTTCAGGGCTTCCTGTTGGTACTTTGAGGATTCCTTCCTTCTTGGTACACAATGACACAAATGAAGTTGGCTCAAGAGTTATCCTTAGAGATTCCATTACAAAGATTAAAAAGGATTTACTGACATTAATAAAGAATAATCCTTATGTACTGGAGTACTTACCAATAGATTCTGCAGATGAGATAGGTGAGATTGTACTTACTTGTGCAACAGAACTTGAATTTTGGGTAAAGACACCGGATGAAAAAGGTGACAGGGAAGAACTTTCAACAGCTCAGGTTATGAAAGAACAGTACTGGAAAAGAACGATTGGTCCAGTTAGAACTGCTTTAGAAAAAACACTATTGCTTTTGGACAGATATGGTTTTGAAATGGAAATGGGTCATAAAGAAGTTGGGGGCATCAAGGCAAAGCTTGGAAACTCTGGTAAGTATGATCATATTATGGAACAGCTTGAAATCGATTGGAAGTATTCTGATGCGATGCAGGCTGCTGATAACGAAAAGCAGGTAAAGTATATAGTAAGAGATGTTTTCAGGCTTCATGGATTAGAAGTATCCTTTAGGGCGAAACCAATTGATGGGGTTGCAGGAAGTGGAGAACATACACATCTAGGAGTAGCAGCAAAACTTAAGAACGGTAAAATTGTAAGTTTATTTGCACCGAAAGATATGAAGTCTGAGTTCCTAAACCCAATAGGTTTTGGCGCACTTATGGGGATATTAAAGAACTATGAGATTTTAAATCCGTTTATTACATCTACAAATGATGCATTTAATAGATTAAAGCCAGGATATGAAGCACCAGTATGCATAGTAACTTCTATTGGACATACTGCTCCGCAGCCGTCAAGAAACAGAACGGTACTGATTGGTCTTGTAAGAGATTTAAATAATCCATTATCAACACGATTTGAGCTTAGATCGCCAAATCCGAAGAGCAACACTTATCTGGTCATTGCTACATCTTATATGGCTATTTTAGATGGTATTGCGGAGGTACTTGCTGCAAAGAAGACTCCAGAGCAGCTACTTGCCTCTTTATCAAAGAAATATGGAGAAGAAGATTTTTATCTTGAAAAAGACAGAGAATATAGAAGTGAAAAAGATGTATTTGATGAATATTCAGCAGAAGAGAGAGGCAGATTATTTGGAGAGGCTCCTAGGACTGTTTGGGAGAATATCTGTGCCTTTGATAAGCATTCTGATAAGATGCAGGTACTTTTGAAAGACCATGTTATGACACCGATTGTGCTTGAATCTTTCAAAAAAGCCACTCTGGATCAATGGGCTACAGAACTGCATAACAGAATTATTCCTGAAAACATGGATTTATTAAGGGGATGTGTTATGCTTCACAATGAACATGATTGTGCTGATTATGATACGTATTTATGGAATAAAATTCATGAACTTAGACGCTATATTGGACAGGACACGCTAGACCAGAAATGCTTGCTATCAAGGGTTAAAGATGCTTTAGATGAAGAAAATTATCAGCTGGCTTCAGATCTTCAGCTTGAGATGCAGGAAAAGGTGCATGAATTAACTGATACCTATACAAGATATGGAAAAAACATATTATAGAAAGAAGGAAATTTAGAAATGTTAGACATTAAAAAAATCAGGGAAGAGTATGAAGCGGTAAAGGAAAGTGTTGAAAGAAGAGGAAAGGGAGACTTCGGTCTAAGTAATGTTCCTGCACTTGATGAAAAAAGAAGAGCTATACTTGCAAAGGTAGAAGCTATGAAAAATAAACAGAATCAGGATTCAAAGGAAATTCCTATTTTAAAGAAAGCCGGAAAAGATACTACAGCATTAATGGCTGAAATGAAAACGTTGTCAGATGAAATCAAGGAATTGGATTCAGAAGTAAGTGGTGTTGAAGAAGAATTGAAGCAGGCTTTGTTAAATGTTCCAAACGCACCTCATCCATCCGTTCCTATGGGGAAAGATGATGCAGATAATGTAGAGCTTAGAAAATGGGGCGAACCTAGAGCCTTTGATTTTGAATATAAGGCGCATTGGGATGTTGGAACAGATCTTGATATCTTAGATTTTGACAGAGCAGCAAAGATTGCAGGAGCAAGATTTACAGTATATAAAGGCCTTGGAGCAAGACTGGAACGTGCAGTTATAAACTTTATGTTAAACCTTCACACAGAAGAACATGGATTTACAGAAATTTTACCTCCATTTATGGTGAACAGAGCAGCCATGACAGGAACTGGTCAGCTTCCTAAATTTGAAGATGATATGTTCCATGTACCGGCTAAAGATTTCTTCCTTATTCCAACTGCAGAAGTTCCTGTAACAAATCTTTTGATGGATGAAATTGTTGATGCAGATCAGTTACCTATTTATTATACTGCTTATACTCCTTGTTTCAGAAAAGAAGCCGGTTCAGCGGGCAGAGATACAAGAGGGCTAATCAGACAGCATCAATTTAATAAAGTTGAAATGGTTAAATTTGTAAAGCCTGAAACTTCTTATGATGAATTGGAATCACTCACTGCAGCAGCAGAAGATGTTTTAAAGAAATTAGAAATTCCTTACAGAGTTGTTAAGCTAAGTTCTGGAGATTTAGGATTTTCCTCAGCGATGACTTACGATATTGAAGTTTGGATGCCAAGCTATGGCAGGTATGTTGAAATTTCTTCATGTTCAAACTTTGAAAGTTACCAGGCAAGAAGAGGAAACATCCGATTCAGACCTGAACCAAAGGGCAAACCAGAATTTGTACACACTTTAAACGGTTCAGGCCTTGCAGTAGGAAGAACGGTAGCGGCTATTTTGGAAAATTATCAGCAGGCAGATGGAAGCGTAGTTATTCCAGAAGCATTAAAGCCTTACATGGGTAACATTGATAAAATTGAGAAAAGATAAATAAGGCATATGCTAATTTGTGAATGGGGCTGTATCTTTCTAAGTACAGTCCCTTAACTTAATAGTACAACACTTTTATACACTAATACAATAAAGGAGAAACTTAATTTGTTAATTATTGCTATAATATTTATTCTGTATTTAGGACTGATGGTTGCTATTGGTTTTAAATTTTACAGTAAGACAGATGACCTTTCAGATTACATATTGGGGGGGAGAAAGTTAAACAGCTGGGTAACAGCTATGTCAGCACAGGCGTCAGATATGAGCGGCTGGCTTTTGATTGGACTCCCTGGAACAGCCTATATGCTGTATGAAGGAACATCAGAAGCAATCTGGACCGCTATCGGGCTTTTGCTTGGAACGTATTTAAATTGGCTTGTGGTGGCCAAAAGACTAAGAACCTACACTCAGATTTCTGGAAATGCCATAACCTTGCCAGATTTCTTTGAGAACAGATTTGGGGATGATAAACATATTCTTAAGACCGTTTCAGCGATTTTTACCGTCATATTTTTCTTAGTATATACTTCGTCACAGTTTGCGGCTGGAGGAAAGTTGTTTAATACTATATTTGGTATAGATTATACAACAGGTCTTATTATCGGCGCAGTTATTATTTTGGCCTATACTGCACTTGGCGGGTTTAATGCAGTATGCTGGACAGATACGATAATGGGTGCAACTATGTTTGTTGCTCTTATAGTAGTGCCTGTTGTGGCAGTAATAAATATGAGTGGTCTGGATGGAGTTGCCTATAGACTTGCAGCATTAACACCAGAAACCCTCGGATTTTTTCCAAAAAGTAATGGCACTGTAAATACCATGATTCTTGCATCTTCTTTAGGATGGGGGCTTGGATATTTTGGTCAACCGCATATTCTTGTACGGTTTATGGCTATCGAATCACCAGACATGATAAAAAAGTCAAGGGTTATAGCCATGGTTTGGGTAATAATTACTTTATCTGCAGCAACAGCAATTGGCGTTATTGGAAAGGCCTATATGCCATATTTAGTGGATGGTGAAACGATTTATATGGCTATGATTAATAAAATGTTTAACCCAGTAATAGCTGGATTACTTCTTTGTGCAATACTTGCAGCGATTATGAGTACCGCAAGTTCACAACTTTTAGTGACAGCATCTTCTGTATCAAAAGATCTTTACGCAACTCTTTTTAAGAAAGATTCAGAAGGAAGCGGCATTGTCTGGGTTAGCCGAATTACTGTAGTAATAATCTCATTGATTGCGATTTCTATCGCTCTTAACCCAAGCAGTTCTGTATTTGGGCTTGTATCCTGCGCATGGGGAGGCTTTGGTGCCGCTTTTGGGCCACTTATCCTATTTGCGCTTTTCTGGAGAAGAATGACAGCACAGGGAGCTATAACGGGTATGATTGTTGGTGGCGTTACGGATATAATATGGTATTTACAGACAGGTGGAATATTTGATATTTACGAGATTATACCAGGTTTTGTGCTTTCATCCATAACAATCATTGTAGTGAGCCTGTGTACGAAAGTATCACCAAGAATGGCACAAGAGTTTGATGAAGCGAAGAGACTTTCTAAAGAAGCTCGTTAGGACTATACAAAAATCAAAAACTGTCTAAATTTTAGACAGTTTTTTTATTTGTGTTTGAATTTTATACAACTGAAAAAAATTATCTATTTCACATCTGCAAATAAAAACGTAAAATGATTAAAACAAAGAAAGAAGGAGGCTACGAAAGTGAAGAAAAAATATATTTGCATGGTACTAGCAGCAGGCTTAATGATTAGTTCGGCCAGTTTAGTTTTTGCAGGAACCAATGCGGCATTAACTGCTAATACTTCAGTACAGCCAAAATCAACAAGCTCAGCAATAGTTACTTCAGGGGCAGCAGTAAATACATCTGGAACAGCGATTACAACAACGGGTACGGCTGTTACTACGTCAAATACAGCAATTACAACCTCCGGCACAGCAATAACGACTTCTGATACAGCTATTCAAGGGATTGCAACACCACAAAAAACAGAAACAAAAAAACTTTCCCTTTCAGAGGCTATTAAAATAATGAAAACAACTGGGGCATCAGCAGAAACCGCAGAACTTCACAGACAGTCAGACATAGCGGTTGGAAATGGATATTCAGAAACAGTTAGTAAAATTAAAAATACGGAAGATAGCTTGGATTTAGCGGATAAAGTTGAAAATGCACATCCGGGGTACTGGAAATCAAAGGGGACCAGTGTAGTAGAAATGGCTTATGAGGCTCAAATTGCTGGTGCAACTTCTAATAATAAAAAAATTATGCAGATTAGGCGTGACTTTGCCAGACAAAACACAGAAAATAATTATCAGGCAGAGCTGAATCAAATTGAATCCGATACAATCAGTATATATTATAAAGTACTACTTGCTCAGGATAACTTAAAAATAGCTAAAGAAAATTTGCTGTCACAACAAAAAACACTGAAGAATGTTGAAGCAAAGAAGGCAGTAGGATTACTTTCAAAGAAAGATGTATTACAAGCTGAATCTTCAGTATCTAATGCAGAAAGTGCAGTTCGAAGTGCAGAAACGCAGATGAAATATGCTAAAATGTCATTTAACTATTTACTGGGATACAATGTTCAGCAGGATGTAGTCTTTACGGATACTTTGGAAACAATCACGACAACAACCACCACAGCAGCCATAACAGCAGATACTGCGGTACAAAATGCATTAAATAATAGAATTGAACTAAAGGGCGCAAATCTTGCGATTAAAGTGTACGATATTTTGCTTGATGATGTAAAGGCATATCCTAACAGTTCGTCCACATATCTAAATGCAAAGATAAATTTAGCAGAATCTAAAAAGACAGCCAAAGATGCATATAGCAAAATTGAAATTGATATAAGAAATAAGTGCGACTTAGTCCAGGATAAAAAGGCAGCAGTGGATGCAGCAAAGGAACTTCTTACTTATGCGACAGAAGGGGAAAGACTTGTGCAGCTTACCAATGAAGAGGGCATAAGTACCGTAGAAGAATTATTATCAACACAGGTAAGTGTATATAAAGCAAAATTAAACTTAGCTAATGCAAACTCAGAGTATGCATTAGCCTTAAAGAGTTATGAGTTTGCCCAAGGAGTTGGAACTACAAGAATTCCACTGTAATGTAGAAAAGGTGTTAGATATCAGGCTGGCTTAGATTTCATAGCAAATCGCTCCAATGCGGTTCGGGCTGTACCAGAAGCAATTGTATCTAAAATGTCGATTACTTCTTCTGGCGACCGTTTCATGCCGTTGGAAAGCCAGTCTTCTAGCAAAGCGCCGAAAGAAATTGAGTAATAGTGTACTACATGATTGAAGGATTCTTCGTCAACATTAATATCAGATGAAATCTGTGTAATGATTTGTGTAGCAACTTTTACCACGTCGGTATATAAAAACTTTTTGATAGCAGAACGACCAAGGGAATTTAGAGCGCAAAGAACGATGGTAGAGTTCTTTTCCAAATATTTAAGAAGATAAAGACCAGCTTCCTGCCATGTTAGAAAGCTTTCAGTGTCTTCCAAAACGGAAACAATCTCTTGATTAATAATCCACTCAAGAAGAGCGTAAATATCTTGAAAATGATAGTAAAAGGTCTGGCGGTTTACTCCGCAGTCCTCAACTATTTCTCGAATGCTTATTTTATTCAAAGGCTTTTGAGCCATTAATTTTTTTAGAGAATCTGCCATAAGGCGTTTTGTTAATTCAGTTGTTATAGATTGTGCCACAAGGAACCTCCGTTATTTTTTGATTTTAATAAATACATTATATAGGAACAATTGTCAAAAAACCATGCAAATGTACAATAAATATGGTTTAAGAGAAAGGAAGCATTCAATGAGTGGAAAGTATGCCATCGTATTGAAGAGCCCTATGGGCCCTAAAAAGGGTTTTATTAACTTAAGCAGACTAGACAACAGTATAGAAGGCAGCTTGGATTGTTTAGGAAAGAAGCATTTATTTTCAGGAACGATGTCTGAAAGCGGGAAATTATCTTTAAGGGGGATACTGAGGTCTCCGCTAGGTGAAGAACCTTTTCTGATTATGGGAACAATTCAAGAAAACATACTTACGGCCAGCTTTAAAAGGCGTAATGAAAGCTATGAAATATTAGGACTTAAAGTTGAGGACAATAATTAGAAATTTAGAGAGGAAGATAAGACATGGAAAAAGAGATATTAGCAGCAGTCGATAAAACAAAAAAAACTACAGCGATACTTGTCGGTGTGCTGGTGGTTGCATTAATTGTAGCAGGCTGTTGGTCTTTTAGCAGTAAAGCAGAAGGAAAAGATGATTTCATAGTTCAGGGAAACGTTAAAACAACAGAAATCGATTTAAACTCCAAGCTTGCAGGAAATATTGGAGAAATTCTTGTTAAAGAAGGCGATCAGGTTAAAGCAGGAGATATTATCATAAAGATTTCTAGTGAAGCAGTGCAGGCAAAATTACAGCAGGCAGAAGCCGCTAAGTCTGCTGCACAAGCAATAGCAAACAAGGCACAAAACGGAGCGAGAAGTCAGGAAGTGGCACAGGCAAAAGCGGCGTTTGATTATGCGCAGAAAACTTATGACAGAATGAAGACTTTACTACAGGAAGAGGCAATATCACAAGCAACTTTTGATCAGGTAGAGGCACAATACATTGCAGCGAAAGAAACTTATAATATGGCTGTCGAAGGGGCTAGAAGCGAGGATGTTGCAGCAGCAGGGTCTCAGGTTGCTCAAGCAGATGGTGCTATTGCAGAAGTTAACAGCTATCTTGATGATGCACAAATTAAAGCACCAGTAGATGGTACTATTATTTCAATAAATGTAAATCAGGGAGAACTTATTTCTACAGGTATGCCGCTTGCAACACTTTCGACGAATGATGAACCTTGGGTTGAAGTAAATGTTAAAGAAACAGATCTGGATAAAGTTAAACAGGGCCAGGAAGTAAAAGTTACTTTTCCAGCATATCCAGATAATGAATGGAAAGGTACTGTGACGGTTATTAACAAAAAACCTGACTTCGCCACTAAAAGAGCAACCAATGAAAATGGAGATTTTGATGTATTGTCATATGGCGTAAAAATATCTATTTCAGGCATGGATAAAGAACTATATTCAGGAATGACCGCTATGATCGATTTTGGAAGAAATGAAGGAAAGTAAAATGCTTAAATCAAACAAACTAACAGTAGCATTCTACAAGTTTAAATTAAAACACCCAAGATTTGTTATGGCGACACTGGTATTTATCATTATACCTTTAGTGGCTGGACTGGCATTAGGCTATGAAATGAAGGCGGATGTGCCTACAAGTATTCCAACGGTTATTGTAAATCATGATAACTCTGATTTTAGTAGAAAGTTTACGGGTTTCGTAGAGGATAGCAATTACTTTGATGTTATAGAGTATGCGGATAACGATAATAGAATAAAGAAACTTATGGATCGAGATAAGGCGTATGCAGGTATAATCATTCCAATGGGCTTTTATAGTGATATGCGTGCCGGAAAAGCTCCCAAAATTCTAACCGTATACGATGGTGCTGCGCTTTCTGTAGTTACCACTTCTAAAACGGCTATGTCAGAGATTCTACTAACAACAAAAGCTGCATATATGATGAGCATTTTTGAGGGTAAGCTGTCTACGGTTCCAGAACAGGTTATGAATATGGTAGCCCCCATAAGTGTAAATTACAAATTTCTTTATAATTCTACAAAGAGCTTTAGAAATTACCTTTTAATAGGAATGCTGGCCTCCGTTATACAAGTAGGAATTGCTATGCAGGGGGCTGAAAGAGGATACGAAAACCAAATGAACCCTAGAACCTATTTGAACCAGCTGAAGGTGGTAAGCGGATGGACAATTATGAGTACCATATCTATTATTCTCTGTCTAGGTGTTCAGTATTTATTTTTTGATATGCCATATAGAAGTACAGTCTTCGGTGGGCTTTTAATGACCATAATGTTTGCCATGTGTATTTTAAATATGGGGTATATTGTGGGAAATCTTGTTCCAGACAGAACTTTTGCTATTCAGGTTTCTGCAATTCTGGTTCTGCCAACAAGTATATTGGGCGGCTATACATATCCTATTGTTGCAATGCCTGAAGGGTTTCAGATTTTGGCACAGGGAACACCATTCTTTTATTATGGGAACGGGATAAGAGATCTTTGCTTAAAACAATTGGAATTACATCATTTAATGGTTCCTCTAAAATTTTTTGCCACGTATATACTTGCAGAACTCTTAATCATTCTTGCAGTTACAATTTTTAAGAACTGGTGGAGAGCAAAATATAAAAGTGGATTGGGGGTGACTCCAATTGTTTAAAGAACTTAAAGGTATGACCCTTGCTGAAAAAAAAGAAAAGTTTATGGAGATTAAGCCCTATTTGATTATCCTATTTGTGCCTATGGCGTTTACCTTGTTGTTTGGTGGTTTGTTCAGTCCTATTTTTGTTCAGGATATTCCCATTGCAGTTTATGACATGGACCATTCTGCAACGTCCAGAGATATTATAGATTATTTTTATGATTCTCCAGCGTTAAGTATAACAGAGGACGTTTCTTCTGTTGAAGAGGTAAAGGAAAAACTTCTTTTAGGTGAAATTCACGGAGCTATTATAATTCCTGAGGATTTTGGAAAAGACTTAAACGGTAAAAAGGGTGCAAAAGCAGTAGTTTTTATGGATAATACAAACTTCATGTATGGAAACAATGTAATGAGTGCGATAAATACTATTTTTGAAACAGTTAATGCTGGCGTTCAGATGAAGCTTTTAGAGGCAGGTTCACTAGTACCTTATCAAGCGGAACAAAGTGCATATACGCTAAATTTAGTGGATAGAGTACTGTATAACCCTCAGCTGGGGTACTTTTATTATTTGTTTCCAGGGCTTCTTTCCATATTTATTCAGCAGGCTTTTTTAGCAGCAGGTGTTCCGACTTTGATAGAAGAGAAAAATAGACTGCGTGATTTACCGATGCATCTTAATAAGGAGCTTATAATCGTTAAGATGTCCTTAATGGTTCGCAGGTTTATGCTTATGGGTGGATGCAGTATCATAAGTATGATGGCGTGTTTGAAAATTGCTACGGCAGTGACCGGCTTTCCCATGGAGGGGAATATATTTGTTTTGATATTATTCCAGACTGTTTTTCTAGGAGCTGTAATGGGAATGGCACTAGTTATAGCCTCTGTATTTGAGCAGGTAGCCCATGCGGCACAATTTACAATGTTTTTGACAGTGCCAACCTTCCTTTCGTGTGGATTTGCATGGCCTGAATATATGATGGCGCCAGGATTTGCAGACGTTATAAAGGCCATATGGCCACTGTATTATTTTATAACGCCTATGAAAGATGTCATGTTAAAAGGAATCGGGCTGGAACTGTTAAAACCGTATTTAATAGGGTGTGCTATATTTGCAACAGTATGGGTTCCCATAGGTTTACTTCTTTTTAGAAGAAAGATAAAAATAATAAGAGAGCTTCATTCTTAAATGTGGCTCTCTTATTTATTTAATAAACCTGTGATTTGAGTGAAAATTTAGTTGTTTATGACAAATTTTAAATTAAAAAGTAAAATTTTTGAATATTATGTAAATTTAGATTGAAATGGGTCAAAGAAAATGTTATTATCATGATAATTTCCAATGAGCGGTAGATTTGGAACATAAGTACAAATTTAAGAGAAGAGATGATATTAGTGAATTAATAGAAAATATTAAATGTTTTTTATTATATTTGCATGCCATTCGTCATTTAGTAAGATGGTGATTAGTCCAAGTTAATAACTCAACTAACTTGGCTCAACTTAACTCAACTCAACTTAAATGAACACAAAAAGGAGAGTGTGTACAAATGTTTAAAAACATGAAGATAGCTAAAAAGCTAATCATATCATTTCTTATCGTTACAATTCTTGGAAGTATTTCTGGTATTTTCTCCATATTTTCAATGCAGAAAATCAGCACAGATGCTGATTTTGCTCTTGAGAAATACGGCTTTGCTACAGGAGATATAGGAGGTGCCATTGTAATGGTGGCAGACAGCAGAAGAGCCGTACGGGATATGGTTATTTTCGATAAAAAAGAAGATATTCAGGAGGCAGAAGAGCAGCTTGAAATTATCAGAGAAAAACACAGAAAATATCTTGAAAGTGTTAAAAACACAATTGTAGATGCAGAAGAAGAAAAACTCTTATCGAATATAGAAACAGAGGTGGCTACTTATCGAACGATACAAGATAAATACATAGAGCTGGGTAAAACTGCTACGGCAGAGGAAAAGCCTAACTTGCTTCAGCAGATGAAGACTGAGTTAGATCCTGAATATGATAAAGTATATACAGCCTATGCCAATTTATATTTTGAAAAGAAAGAAGCTGGCCAGAATTTAACGAATGATTTTCAAAAAATGTGTTTATTTTTCTTAATAATGACAGTTGTTTTGATAGTAAGTAGTTTTTTAATAGCCAGCATCAGTGGAGTTTTTATAGCGCGAAGTATTTCTAAATGCGTTTCACAAATTGTTAGAGTGGCAGAACAAGTTGAAAATGGCAATTTAGATATAGAATTAAATATCGACTCAAAAGATGAAATTGGTATTTTAGCAAGCCAGTTTAAAATTATGGCTGGACGTTTAAAAACTATAATTGAAGACATTAATTATGTTTTAGGGCAAATGGCAGAACGTAATTTTAGAGTTCGTTCCAGATGCAGAGAAGAATATGTTGGGCAGTATAAAAACATATTTGAAGCGATGCGTAACATCAATGTTAATTTAAGTGATGCTATTTATCAGATTAATGAATCTGCTGAGCAGGTGTCAATTGGTGCAGATCAAATGTCTGCGGGGGCACAGGCTCTCTCGCAGGGTGCAGTTGAACAAGCCAGCAGCATAGAAGAATTATCAGCAACAATCTCAGATATTGTGCAGCATATAAAAGAAAGTGCCCAAAATATTCACCATGCAAATCAAATTGTTGAAAACACTGGGAAAGAAGTGGATACTTGTGATCAACATATGAAAAATATGATGGTTGCAATGGGGGATATAAGTGAAAATTCAAGTGAAATTGGTAAAATTATAAAAACAATTGAAGATATTGCGTTCCAGACAAATATTCTTGCACTAAATGCTGCAGTAGAAGCTGCAAGGGCAGGAGAAGCAGGAAAAGGTTTTGCGGTAGTTGCTGACGAAGTTCGTAATCTGGCACAGAAGTCAGCAGAGGCTGCTAAAAACACCACCGAGTTAATTGGGAATGCTATAAATGCAGTTAATAAGGGCACTGGAATTGCAGATGCAACGGCTGGGTCACTTCAAAATATCGTACAACAGTCCATGCAGATAACTGAAGTGATTGGAAAAATCTCTACAGCTTCAGATGAGCAGGCTGATGCAGTTTCTCAAGTAAGTATAGGTATAGATCAAGTGTCTGTTGTTGTACAAACCAATTCCGCTACTGCTGAAGAAAGTGCAGCTACCAGTGAAGAATTGAATGGGCAGTCACAGATGCTTAAGGAACTTGTAAGTCAATTTACTTTAAAAGAATAAATCATATAACTACAACTTATGAAAAAATAAATACCCCGAAACATGAATTCTTCATTTGAATCACGTTTCGGGGTATTTTTATTAGTGGTTAGTCGTTCTATTTAGGGCTAAACCTGTCTAAATCATCTAGAAAACTATGAATTTTTTGCATTTGTAAATCTGAATTTGCTATGTTTTCTGAGCACTCTTTCAGCTCATCTGCAATAAATTTCGGGATTTCACCTTCTGACTTGTATCTTAGCTGGTGTTCCAGACTAGCCCAGAAATCCATAGCCATTGTTCGTATTTGAACCTCTACAGGGATATTTTCTACTCTGTTTACAAAGAAAACGGGTATTTCTACTACCAAGTGTAAACTGCGGTATCCATTTGGTTTAGGATTTTTTATATAATCCACTTCTTTAATAACCGTTAAATCATCTTGCTTTTTTAACAGTTCTACAATTGTATATATATCATCCACATAATGACAAATAACACGTATTCCTGCTATATCCAACAGTTGCTTGGATATTTTTTTGGAATCTAACTCGTAACCTTTTCTTTGGAGCTTTTCCAGAATGCTTTCTGGTGATTTTATACGGCTTTCCATGTGATGAATAGGATTGTGCTTATGTAATAATTGAAAATCATCATCCAGATTTTCAAGTTTTGTTCTGACTTCACGAATGGCAGCAGTATAATTCTTATTTATTTTAGCATATGCCATTAAAACATCTTTCAGTTCTTCCGTAGATTGATTATCTGAATAGGTTGCTAATGTACTAGCGTTCATAATACGAAGATCCTTTCTTGTTAATTACAGTATATAGTCTACCACAACAGCAAAATAATTTGTAATATTTTAATGAAAATTAATATTTAAAACAAAGTTAACCTTAAAATCCAGTAGGATATAGTGTATGATAATTATGTTAATAAAATATAAACAAAACGTGAAAAGGATTATACTAATGAAAAAAATAATAATGTTTTTTACCTTATTAATTCTAGTGGCTATGTTTACAGGTTGTGGAAACAATAATGAAAAACATGAAAGTATAACTTTAAATGTTTCTGCAGCGGCAAGTTTAACGGATGCACTAAATGAAATTTCTACTGAATATGCGAAAACCTCTACAGATAAGCTTTTATTTAATTTTGCAGGTTCTGGGTCCTTAATGACACAAATTGAAGAGGGGGCTCCTTGTGATTTATATATTTCTGCATCCAAGGAACACATGGATGAGCTTGATACGAAAGGATTAATAGAGGAGAGCACAAGAGTTGATCTTTTGGGTAACACCTTAACGTTAATTGCATCAGAAGAATCCAAAGATTTGGTTTCAATGGATTCTCTTGTAAGCGATGAAGTGAAAAGTATTGCAATTGGTACACCAGAATCAGTCCCAGCAGGGAAATATGCATCGCAGTCTTTTGAAGCATTAGGTATCACAGAGCAGGTAGGACCAAAGCTGATTTTAGGCAAGGATGTCAGAAGTGTACTTGATTATGTGGAAACGGGAAATGTGGACTGTGGTCTTGTGTACAAAACAGATGCTTTACTCTTAAAAAATGGTGCTATAATTCAAGACGTACCACAGGATTATCATAAGCCGATTGTGTACCCCATGGCTGTATTAAGAGAAACTCAAAATAAAGAAGCCGTAACAGAATTTTATGAGTTCCTTCAAACAGAGTATGCGAAGGGTGTTTTTAAAAAGTACGGATTTACAGTACTATAACAGTACAGGAAGGTCTTCATGATATTACAACCTATATTACTATCTTTAAAAGTTGCTATTCTGGCAACTACAGCGGCCTTTTTTATAGGTACATTTTGTGCCTACATTATGGTAAGAAAAAATATTCAGGGGAAGAACATTTGGGAGACAATCCTAATACTGCCCATGATACTCCCCCCTTCTGTACTGGGGTATATACTACTTGTTTTATTGGGGAAAAGAGGACCAGTTGGATCGTTCCTGATGGAGCATTTTGACCTTCAGATAGTATTTACATGGGTAGCCTGTGTAATTGCAGCAAGTATAGTGTCCTTACCATTAATGTATCAAAGTGCAAAAGCAGGGCTGCTTTCTGTTGATTTAGTTTATGAAGATGCCGCGAGGGATTTAGGGGCGAATAAATGGCAGGTATTTTGGAAAATTACATTACCTTTGGCTAGGCCAGGGATTATAAGTGGCATCGTTTTAAGCTTTGCCCGCAGTATGGGGGAGTTTGGAGCTACACTTATGGTCGCAGGAAATATACCAGGAAGAACACAGACCATATCTACGGCTATTTATTTTGCCGTAGATGCAGGAAAAGAACCCCTGGCTAATGTGCTGGTACTTGTAATGACATTGCTTAGCTTTGTTATCGTATTTTGTTTAAATCACTGGCTTAAAAGGAGCTTAATAAATGAAAACAAATATAATAGAATTGGCTAAAGAGCTGATTAAAAACGGGGAAGACTTTGTTGTGGCAAAAATAGTTGATACGAAGGGCTCTACACCTAGAAAAAAAGGAGCATGGCTGCTTATGCGGAAGGATGGCAGCAGTTTTGGCACGGTAGGTGGCGGAATTCTTGAAAGGGAAACTGAAAAGATGGCATTGGCATTGTTTGAAAGTAAACAGCCCTATGTACATCATTTTGTATTGACCCCTGGTAAAGTGCAGAGTTTAGACATGAGATGCGGCGGAGATATAGATATTTGTTTTAAATACATTAATGCGGGCAATGCAGAGGAGTTTTTAGAGGAATTTAGAATGAAAAGCATAGCCTATATTTTTGGAGCAGGGCATGTAGGGGTAGCAGTGGAACCTGTTCTTCGTTATGTAGGATTTGATACCGTTGTTGTGGATGACAGAGAAGAGTTTGCTAATCATGAAAGGTTTCCCAAGGCAAAAAGTATACTAAAAATAGACGATTATAAAAATGCTTTTGGACAGTTAAAACCGGACAAGGCTAGTTATATAGTTATTATTACAAGGGGTCATGCAGGCGATTATGAGGTATTAAAGCATAGTCTTGAGCTTGAATGTGCTTACATTGGGATGATTGGAAGCAGAAAAAAGGTTGCAAATACCTTTGAACTCCTTGAGAAAGAGGGAATATCAAGGGAAAGGCTTCAAAAGGTACATTCTCCAATAGGAATAGACATTAAAGCAGAGACGCCAGAAGAGATAGCTATAAGTATTACAGCAGAGATGATAAAGGTTAGAGCGATTGCAGAGGAGAAATGATGAAAGAAATAAACGTGGAAGATGCAGTGGGGACAGTTCTGGTTCATGATTTGACTCAGATCATTCCAGGTGAATATAAAGGCCCTAGATTTAAGAAAGGACAAGTAATCGCTGAAAAGGATATACCTGTACTTTTATCTATGGGTAAGAAAAGACTTTATGTGGTAGAAAAAAATGACAAGGACGTACATGAAGATGAGGCAGCAAGAAGAATCGCAAAAGCAGCTGCTGGTCCTGGGATTGTTATGTCAGAACCCTCAGAGGGAAAGATTGAGCTATTCGCAGAATCCGATGGCCTGTTAAAAATAAATACTGGGAGACTATCTGATTTGTTAGAGCAAGATGAAATTATGTTTGCCAGCATTCATGGAAACAGACTTGTTAAGGCAGGAGATAAACTGGCGGGAACTAGAGTTATTCCCTTATTTGTAGCAGAAGATATAGTGAAAAAGGCTGAAGAGGTTTGCTGTCCAAGGCATATTATTGAAATAAAGAAGTTGCACCCTTTGAAAATAGGTGTTGTAACAACTGGAAGCGAGGTTTACTCTGGAACCATTGAGGATAAGTTTGGACCTGTGCTGGTAAAAAAGTTTGAAGCATTGGGGAGTATGGTTATAAAACAAGTGTTTTCTGATGATGATGCGAATATGATAGCAGAATGCATAAAGAAACTGTTGGAAGAGGGCGCAGAGATGGTCTGTGTGACTGGAGGAATGTCTGTTGATCCAGACGATAAAACTCCATCTGGAATTCGAGCTGCAGGAGGCCAAATTGTAACATATGGAGCGCCAGTTTTGCCGGGAGCCATGTTTATGTTAGCCTATATCGATGATGTACCAGTAGTTGGATTGCCGGGCTGTGTTATGTATAGCAGAGTCAGTATATTTGATTTAATTGTACCAAGGCTGTTAGCAAGGGAGAAAGTGAGCAGAGAAGACATAAAGAAGCTGGCGCAGGGAGGCTTGTGTTTAAACTGCCAAAAGTGCATATACCCAAATTGTGGGTTTGGAAGAGGATAGAAGTTTCAAAATCAAAGCTATGTATTTTGCTTAATACTACATGTAGTACAAATCTCATAGAGTTATCTTATGAAAAATTGCGGGGCGAGCTCCGCAATTTTTCTATTTATGGAGAAACTGTCTGTAGAAGCGGCAAGAGCAGAACTTTCTAGTGAGGCAAATCTGTTAAAAGATTTAATTGCTAGATTTAAAATCAGATAACTGAATCTATCGAAAAGTTGATTAAGCAACTCCTTGAGACTGAATTCGATATTAAACCGGACTCAGTCTTTTTTATGGGCTTTAGGCTGCTTTATAACATTTCAACTAATAGTTATAGCTTTTATTTGTTTAATTTACTTTTAAACGAGCTACCGATGACAGATGTACTTTCAAACATAGAGATAAATGCCTGGGAATCCAAGCCAAGAACAATTTTTTTTAGACGTGGAGTTTCATGTATGTTTATGGTACACATAATCTGCGATTTTTCTTTTCCTAAATAAGCGCCAGTAACATGGCTGATGGTAACTCCTCGGCCGAATTCTTCAGATAAAGCAACAGCAATTTCGTCGCCTTTATCAGTAATAATAAGTACCATCCTCTTATAATTCAAACCATCAACTATATAGTTTACGACGCGGGTTGTAATAAATAAGGTTGTAATGGTTGCAATTGCAATGTCCAAACCAAGGGAAAAAGCCGCTAGCATTACAAGAACAGCATTGATAGAAAGTGAAATACTACCTATCTGGAAGGAAGTATATTTGTTTATGATTCGGCATATGACATCTGTACCCGCGCCAGAACCATTACATTTGAGCATAATCCCACCACCACATCCCACAAGAAGTCCGCCGGAAACAATACAAGTGAACAGAGAGTCAGAAGGAATGGGAACTACTTCAAGAAGTTTCATAAATCCTGTCATACCAATCATGCCAAGGGTACTATAAATCATAAATTGTCTGTTTACTAGAAAATAGCCTAAGGCGAGTATGGGAATGTTAAGAATAAACGTCGTTATGGCCACATTACTGCCCGTCATTATATGCAGCATGATAGATATAGCAGTGATTCCCCCACCCAGAATATTACCGGGAACGTAGAACAGCTGCACCCCGACAGCGACAATAAAACTTCCTAGGATTATCAATAGAATGTCTTTTAACTTATATGCAGGGTGGGATTTCTTTATATTTCCAGTTGACTTCATTTCACTTATCCTCCAAGATAGATTTAGCTTTTATAAATTGGGTATTTAACCCATTATAGAATAACTTATATGTGCATAGAGATGCAAGTCATAAATAATAACGTCTCGAGGTAAGGAGGTATTTTTATATAGCATAATGTTTTATGACTAAAAAGAGAAAAAAATGTAGAAAATTGACAATAAATAGTAGACAAATCCATGATAATATTGTAAAATAAGACACAATACAAAATATTCTGAAAAATGGGAAAACTTGTAAAAAGGAGATGACGATATGAATATTTTCAAAAAAAGTATATTATTAAAATTCTTAATAGGAGTTATAATACCCGTCGTAATTTGTTTATGTATCCTGCTAGTTAGTATTTTTTCTTTAGTTAAATCACAAGTAGAAGACTCTACAGCAAAAACCTTAACAGCAAATTCGAAACAGGCGGCATATCAGGTTGAGAATTTCTTTACACAATACATAAAAATGACTGAAACCTTAGCTTTAAATCCTGATGTACAGCAGCTTTTTACGAACGTAACAAAAGGAACTACAATAACATCACCTGAGGGATTTCCTAATGTTAAAAAAAGTTTGATCGGTCTTCAAGCTATGGATTCAGAAAACATCTTGTCCACATGGGTAGCAGACGTTGACGCTAGTCAACTTACACAGTCTGATGGATTCACATCAGGTGCTGACTGGGATATCACAGGGAGACCTTGGTATATATTAATGAAGGAAAAAAATGGTACTATTTTATCTCAACCATATGTTGATACGGCTACAGGTAAGATGGTAGTAACTGCAGCATCTCCGGTATATGATAATGTTACTCAACAAATAATTGGTGCAGTAGGTGTGGATATTACTTTAGATAACTTGGAAAAAATTATGGCAAGTTATACCTTAGGAGACACTGGATTCTTCGTATTTTTATCAGCTGATGGTTCAGTAATTTACGATAAGAACGCTGATAATATTATGAAAAATGTGAAAGATATCGGATTGTCTGAAGAACTTATTAATGCATTTGAAAAAAAGACAGAAAAATATTTTGCTTATGAAAAAGACAAGGAACCAGTTTATGGTTACTATAGCATGATTGGTGATACAGGATGGAGTGTGTTGTCCTCTTTGCCAGAAGAAGAATTTTATCAGGATTACAGTGTTTTAATGAAAGTAAGCCTGGGGATTTTTGTAGCTGCGCTGCTCATCCTTTCATTAGTTATCGTCGTTATTGCAAAAGGAATTGTAAAGCCGTTGAAACGTTTGGCTGAAAATGCAAATCAGATTGCGGATGGGGACTTAGAAGTAATAGTAGACACAAGGGCTATTGATGAAACTGGTCAGGTTGCTGAGGGCCTGGATAGAACAGTTGTAAGACTAAGAGAATACATAAAATATATTGATGAGGTTTCCTTTATACTGGGAGAAATGGCTTCTGGGAATTTAGTTTTTGAATTAAAACAGGATTATGTAGGAGAGTTTGCTAAAATAAAAGACGCTTTGTTAGATATCCAGAGGACCTTTATTCAGACTTTCTCAGAAATTGCAGTTTCTGCAGATCAAGTTGCTACTGGGTCTGAGCAATTAGCACAGGGTGCGCAGCAGTTATCTCAGGGTTCGATGCAACAGGCCAGCTCAGTTGAAGAATTGTCTGCGACAATAATGGAAATTTCAGAAGGAATTAAAAAGAGTGCACAAAATGCCAATGAAGCAAGTAACATTTCATCCGAATCAGAAATCGAAGTTGAGCATGGTAATCAGCAAATGACGAAAATGATAAGTGCTATGGAGGAGATAAAGAGCGCCTCCAATCAGATCAGCAATATTATTAAAGCCATAGATGATATTGCCTTCCAGACTAATATTCTTGCACTTAATGCAGCGGTAGAAGCGGCAAGAGCAGGTGAAGCCGGAAAGGGTTTCGCTGTTGTTGCTGATGAGGTTAGAAACTTAGCAGCAAAGAGTGGAAATGCTGCGAAGGATACGACTTCCCTAATTGAAACTGCTATCGCAGCAGTAGAAAATGGAACAAAAATAGTGGATGAGACTGCTGCTTCTTTAGAGAAAATCGTAGTAAATACAAAACATTCAGCAACAGTAATAGATGAAATCTCTGAGGCTGGGAATCAGCAGGCTGAGTTTATGAATCAAGTAACTGTAGGAGTAGACCAAATTTCTACTGTTGTACAAACAAATTCTGCTACAGCAGAGGAGACAGCGGCAGCAAGTGAAGAACTATCTAGCCAGGCAAATCTGTTAAAAGAATTGATTGCTAAATTTAAAATCAGATAATAAAAATAAAAATTCCCTATTGACACAGTAGGGAATTTTATTTATAATACGATTAAACAATTGCTTAATCGTTTAATTATTAATATTGATAAGGAGTTAAATAAATGGATAATCAAGAAATCAGAGCTTGCAAGTGCTTACAATGCCCTATACATATTGAATTACCACATGATCATGGCAGTAAGACAGCAAAGCTTATTGAGCATAAACCTGAACCTATTGTTTTTGAGCAGACGGCAAGCACTTTTCAAATGATAAGTGATAGTACCCGATTGAAGATATTATGGCTGTTGTGTCATAGTGAAGACTGTGTTGCAAACATTGCTGCGGCTATAGAGATGAGCTCTCCAGCGGTTTCTCATCATTTACGATTGTTAAAACAGTCGGGGTTGATTGTTAGTAGAAAAGACGGAAAAGAAACGTATTACACACTAGCAGATACGGAAGAAGCTGCATTAGTACATGATATAGTAGATAGAACTTTTAATATAAAATGCAGATAAGTATTGATAACCGAAACGACCAAGAAAGGGGTGACTAATTTATGAATAAAATTTATAATATAGAAAATATTGATTGTGCAAATTGTGCAGCTAAAATTGAGCGGCTGATTTCCAATTTGCCTGAAGTTCAGGAAGCTACTATAACTTTTGCCACAAAGCAGCTAAGGGTTACGGCAGATAATCCAGATAAGCTTTTATCTGAAATGGAAAGATTGGCAAACACTGTAGAAAATGGCGTTATTATTACTGAAAGAATAAAGGGGAATTTAAAGCGATCAACTGCAAATTTATCAAGGGATAAGTTCAATTGTGCACATGAACATCAGGATTGTGAATGTGGTGAACATCATGAACCCCACGAGAGTCATGAACATCACCAGTGTCATGAGCATCATGGATGTGATTGTGTTGATAATCACAATCACCATGCCGACAAAAAAAGCGTATTTACAAAGCTCACAGACTTACATTTCATAGGTATAGGCGCTATATTGTTTGTATTAGGAGTAACGCTTGATCAAATTGAAGTATCACAAGAATGGTGGATAGGATGCTTTACTTTAGCTTATATAGTATTAGGTGGAGAAATCTTATTAAAAGCCATAAAAAATATAGGAAAAGGCCAAATATTCGATGAGAATTTTCTCATGAGTATAGCTACCGTAGGAGCCTTTGCTATACAGGAATATCCTGAAGCGGTAGGAGTTATGCTATTTTTTAGAATTGGAGAATTCTTTGAAGAGAAAGCAGTTGAGCGTAGCCGAAGCCAGATAATGGAGGCTGTTGATCTGAGACCGGAAGTAGTATCCTTAATCAGGGGAAATAATATAATTGAAATTTCACCAGCAGAGGCACAATTAGGCGATATTTTATTGGTAAAGCCAGGGGATAGAATCCCTTTAGATGGTATTGTAGTAGAAGGGGAAAGCCGGGTTGATACCTCACCTATTACAGGGGAACCTGTACCAGTAAAGGTGGGATTAGAAGAACAAGTGATTTCCGGCTGCATCAATACATCAGGAGTTTTAAAGATAAAAGTTGAAAAGACCTTAGAAAATTCAATGGTTACAAGGATTCTTGATTCTGTAGAAAATGCAGCAGCAAGCAAACCGCATATTGATAAATTTATTACTAGGTTTGCCAGAGTATACACTCCTTTTGTAGTGGTGCTTGCTACATTGACCGCTATTATTCCCTCTCTTATTACTGGCGACTGGCAGCATTGGATATATACTGCGTTAACTTTCCTCGTTATTAGTTGTCCATGTGCACTGGTCCTTAGTGTTCCATTAGCATTTTTCTCTGGAATCGGCTCCGGTTCTAAGAAGGGGATTCTGTTTAAGGGCGGTGTCGCTCTGGAAGCATTAAAGAGTATTAAAGCTGTTATAATGGATAAAACAGGGACTTTAACAAAGGGTGAATTTGTAGTACAAAACGTAATCTGTTCTGGAAACCTAATCGCATACATGACGTCTGGAGTTACTTCAGGTAATCCAGGAAAAGATACAGGCGAAGATAACTCCAGAGTATTGGAAGGCATTCAAAACAGACCAATGGGGGTTTCAAAAAAAGATATAGAAGAATACCTTCTAGCAATGGCAGCGAGTTGTGAATTAAATTCTACACATCCTATAGGAGTAAGTATCGTAAATGAAGCTAAAAAATATGGTCTTACACTGGAGCAGCCTAAGGCCATAGAGGAAATAGCGGGAAAAGGGATAAAAGCTACTTGCAATGCAGGAATTGTATTATGTGGAAATCAGAAACTCCTATTAGATGCAGGGGTAGATATTACAGGATATCAAAATCCTACTTTAGGGAGTGAAGTGTTATTGGCACTAAATAGTCAGTTTATAGGTTCTTTAACTATAGCTGATACAATAAAAAAAGACTCGTTCACTGCCATTACAAAACTAAAAAAACAAAACATTGCTACGGCTATGCTTACTGGTGATGGAGAAGAAAGTGCCAATGCAGTGGCAAAAGCAACTGGTATAGATAAGGTGTTTTCTAAACTACTTCCAGATGATAAATTAAGAATATTACAGGAACTTAGAAAAGAATACGGGCAGGTAATGTTTATAGGCGATGGAATTAATGATGCACCAGTATTGGCAGGAGCAGATGTAGGGGCGGCTATGGGAAGTGGAGCAGATGCAGCCATAGAAGCCGCGGATATTGTGTTTATGACCTCTAGTGTAGAAGCTGTACCACAGGCTATAGCCATTGCTAAGATAACTAATAAGATAGCGATGCAAAATGTAGTGTTTGCTTTGCTGGTAAAAGCATTAGTTATGGTATTAGGTTTAGCAGGGCTTGCCTCTATGTGGATGGCAGTTTTTGCAGACTCTGGTGTGGCTATGCTCTGTGTGATGAATTCCGTTAGAATTTTGTATAAGAAATAAAAAAATCTATCTATTTTATTCTTGACGAAAAAACCCTCTGGCATTGATATATGTTATATAGATATCAATTGCCAGGGGGTTTTGCTAAAATTCTAGTCCCAAAAAGATTCGACTTTTGGTTCAGATTCATTTTCAATTGTTGAGGTATAAGCGATAAAGGCTTTCATTGCGTTGGAAACGTAGGCATTCTTTCTCCAAAGAACACTTACGTTTGCATTGATAGGTTCTTGCAATGGCACGTGAACAATCTTTGCAGTTGCATCGAAACTTTCCTGATAGGTAATGGTTACAGCAAAGTTGTTTTCTACTATATATTTAATAGTAGAGATTTGACTTGCCTCCATAATTATATTTAAAGGATGTTCTTTAAAGTGCTCCGTTATAGCAGTATAATGGTAGGAACCCTTAGGGAATATAATGAAAGGCTGGCGGCAAATCATCTCTTTGCTTGCAAAGCGTTCTTTAGCCAAGGGACTCTGAGCTCCTACAGCAAGTCCAAATTTCGTTCTGAATATCAATCTGGAATCGCATTGAGGATAGGCGGTATCGTCCATAGCCCCAATAAGGAAGTCTAGGCCACCCTCATTTAATCTTTTCAACCCTGATATAGTGCCAATTTCAAACATCTGCAATCTAATATTGGGATGCTGCTGCTCAAAAGCAGGGAAAAACTTTTTAAACATAAAAGTTCCAAGCACCGGTGGAATACCCACTTTAAGAACCACATGTGTTTTGTCTCCTATATCTAGTGCCTCTTTATGAAAATTATCATATGCATTGACAAAATTCTTTGCTTTTGTCAAGAAGCAGGTCCCATCATCCGTTAAAGATATTCTGTTGTTAACTCTGTTAAAAAGCTGATAACCCAATTCATTTTCTAATTCTTTTATGGCTGCTGTAATCGAAGGCTGTGATACATGGACGGCCTCTGAAGCTTTTGTAATGTTATTGTATTTGCATACTTCTTGGAAGTATCTTAAATGGTTTATATTCATAAAATTTCTCCATCATATATATTTTAAGGTAGAAATCAATGGAGTTTAAATCCAATGATTTTTTTATATTTTCTATTTTCCATTAATTTACTGCACAAAGTTAAATTGGCAATATTAGTGGAAAGTTTTAGTGTAACTTTCTCTACTTTATCATAAGTTCCTTGTAAATTCAATAGTTTTACGCACAAGTATCAAAAAAAGTTATATGACGATAAATGTTTTCTATTGGAGAAACACGTTGGAATATGATAGCCTAAAACGTGGCAGAGTAGAGTGAATTGTTAAAAAAGTGTTGTTAAAAAATAACACTTTCATATTTGTAGGAAGGAAGGAAGAGTAATATGACCGAGCAGAAAAAGCATTTACAAAGCATCCATGTGCAGCATAATAAGCACACTGCGGGATGTGAAACAGAAGTAATGCCTATTCCTGATTTTGTTTATATTTCTATGTCCCAGCATATCGGAGCACCATGTAAGCCACTTGTGGCAAAAGGCGACTATGTAAAAGTAGGCCAGCTTATAGGTGATACCGATGCTTTTGTAAGTGCACCTATTCATTCAAGTGTTTCAGGTACAGTTATAGGAATTGAGGGATTACGTTCTGGTAACGGCGGAGATGATACTGTTGTTGTTATCGAAACAGATAAGAAACAAGAATTATGGGATGGAATTCAGGTTCCTCAGATTAGTAGCAGAGAGGAATTTGTTAAAGCTGTAAGAGCCAGTGGACTTGTAGGATTAGGAGGAGCGTCATTCCCAACTCATATCAAGTACAACCCTAAGAACATTGATGAAGTAACTACACTTATTATAAATGGTGCAGAATGTGAACCATTTATTACTTCTGACCATAGGCTTATGGTTGAAGATACTGAGAACATTATTGATGGTATGTTATTAGTAATGAAGTATCTTGAACTTAAGGAAGGCTTCATTGGTGTAGAGGATAACAAACCAGATGCAATCGAGGCCTTAAATAAGATGATTGCACAAAAGGGTAACCCAAATATTAAGGTTGTGCCTTTAAGATCAAGATATCCACAGGGTGCAGAAAGAGTTATGGTATATGAAGTAACTGGCAAAACCATGAATGCTGGAGTACTTCCTGCTGAACTCGGAATCATTCTGTCAAATATTACATCTGTTGCATTTGTCGGACAGTATTTTAAGGATGGTATTCCTCTTATAAATAAGAGAATGACTATTGATGGAAATGCAGTTGCAAGACCAACAAATGTTATATGCCCAATTGGAACTAAAGTTGCAGACGTTATGGCGTTCTGCGGTGGTTATAAAGAAGAGCCAAAAAAAATTCTAATGGGTGGACCTATGATGGGTAAAGCAATCTTTACTGACCAGCTTCCAGTTATAAAGAACAACAATGCACTTCTTGCATTTGCAGGAGATCAGGCTTGGATTAAGGAAGAGACAGCTTGTATTAATTGTGGCAGATGCCATAAGGCCTGTCCATTTAAATTAATGCCGACAGCTCTTTCTGCTGCAGTTGAAAGAAAAGATGCAGATGCATTAGAAAAATATAAGGTTATGCAGTGTATGGAATGCGGAAGCTGTTCATATATTTGCCCTGCAAGAAGACCTTTGGGCTTTAACAATAAGCTTGGAAAAGCAATATTAAAGGAGGCACAGAGTAAATAATGGAAAACAAAGCATATGATAATTTAATCGTATCATCAGCGCCTCACTTTGTCAGCGAGGTTGATACATCTAGAATCATGGGAGCCGTACTTTTAGCTTTAGTACCTGCATTTCTTGTAAGTACGTACGTTTTCGGTTTCCGAGTTATTACACTTACTTTAGTTTGTGTTGTAGCTTGCGTAGCTTTTGAATATCTTTTCAATAAGATGACAAAAAGACAACAAACTATTGGAGATTTGAGTGCGGTATTAACAGGCGTGCTTCTTGCATTTAATGTACCTTCAAATCTTTCATATATAATCGCTATTATTGGTTGCTTTGTTGCAATCGTTATTGTAAAGTGTTTATTTGGTGGACTTGGTCAGAACGTTGCAAACCCAGCTATTACAGCTAGAATTGTTCTTCTTGTTTCATTTACCACACAGATGACAACTTGGCCACTGCCAAGAAGCCTTCAGACTGCAGATGCAGTTACAGGCCCTACACCACTTGGTGTTTTAGCTGAACATAGTGGAGCAATGCCGTCCAATACAGATATTTTTCTTGGATTTATCGGTGGGTCTATAGGTGAAGTTAGCGCAATTGCGCTATTAATTGGTGGATTGTTCCTTATTTGGAGAGGTATTATTTCTCCAATTACGCCTGTATGCTTCATTGCTACAGTTGGTGTTTTTGCATTTGCAGCAGGACAGGATCCAATTTTCCATATTGTTGCAGGGGGAGTAATGCTTGGTGCATTCTTCATGGCAACAGATTATGCAACTACACCTATTCTTCCATTAGGAAAGGTTATCTTTGGTATTGGTTGTGGTGTCTTGACAATGGTAATCAGACTATTTGGGTCATACCCAGAAGGCGTATCATTTGCAATACTTCTTATGAACATACTTACTCCACATATTAATACTATCTGTGAGAAAAGATTGTATGGAGGTGGCAAAAAATAATGGGAAATTCAACATTTAAAGAATACATAAAACCTGCATTGGTGTTAGTAATTATATGCTTAATTGTATCCTTTGCACTGTCACAAACGTATGCAATAACAAAACCTATCATTGAACAGAATGCGGCAAAGGCCGCAGATGAGGCTAGATCTTTGGTTCTTCCTAAAGGAGACTCTTTTACAGCTTATGACGGACAGCTAAACGAAGGTGTTGTGGATTATTATATTGCAGATAATGGTGCAGGAGTTGCTTGTACATCAACAGCTAAGAGCTTTGGCGGTACTATAACAGTGATGGTTGGTATTGATGCAAGTGGCGCCATTACCGGTGTAACTGTAACAAATCACGCAGATACACCAGGTCTTGGAACAAAAGCTATGACTGTAGAATATTTAAGTCAGTATAATGGAAAGACCGCTGCTGATGTCATCCCTGATATGGGAGCAATCGGAGAGGATAACATTAAGAAGAATCCTAACATGGATGCCATCACAGGTGCAACCATTTCCTCTAACGGCGTATATCATTCTGTTCAGGGTGCTTTAGCACAATTTAAAGCTGCAGGAGGTGTAAAGTAATGAATAAATTAGGCCTTGTAACTAAAGGTATAATTAAGGAAAATCCAGTATTAGTGCTTTTACTTGGTACTTGTCCTACTCTTGCAACTACAACAGGAGCGATAAACGGTGTTGGTATGGGAGTTTCCACTATGGCAGTATTAATCTGCTCAAATATCGTTATTTCTATATTAAAGAATATTATTCCAGATAAAGTTAGAATCCCTTGCTATATAGTAGTAATCGCAGGTTTTGTAACATTAGTACAGTTTATGCTTCAGGCATATGTACCTGCTTTAAATGCTTCCTTGGGATTATTTATTCCTTTGATTGTAGTAAACTGTATCATTTTAGGAAGAGCTGAAATGTTTGCAAATAAGAACTCAATTGTTGATTCTGCGCTTGATGGCATAGGAATGGGTATTGGTTTTACGCTGGCTCTTGGATGCATGGGACTAATCAGAGAATTACTTGGTTCAGGAACCGTATTTGACGTTGCTATTTTTGGAGATCATTTTACACCAATGTCAATCTTTATGCTTGCTCCGGGTGGGTTCTTTGTATTTGCAGTTTTGGTTGCAGCAGTAAACTACTTCTCTAAGGGTAAAGCTATTAAGAAAAAAGAATTTGGTTGTGCAGGTTGTGCTATGCATGGTACTTGTCAATCAGCTGGTAAGGAAGGGGGTTGCGAATAATGAAAGAACTTATAGTAATTATGATGAGTGTTATTTTAGTAGATAACTTTGTATTATCACAATTCTTAGGTATTTGTCCTTTCCTAGGTGTATCAAAGAAACTTGATTCCGCCGCTGGTATGGGTATTGCAGTTACTTTTGTAATGGTACTTGCAACAGCTGTTACATGGCCAATACAGATATTATTACTTGAAAAATACAACATTGGATATTTGCAGACTGTAGTATTTATTTTGGTTATAGCAGCTCTTGTTCAGTTAGTAGAAATGATCTTGAAGAAATTTGTGCCTTCACTTCATAAGTCTCTTGGCGTATATCTTCCACTAATTACTACAAACTGTGCTGTTCTTGGTGTTACAATTATGAATATTGACGATGATTTGACATATGTCCAGTCAATCTTTAATGCATTTGGTGCAGGCATAGGATTCTTGCTAGCTATGGCACTATTTGCAGGTATGAGACAGAAGATGGAAACATGTAATGTCCCTGAGGCTTTCAAGGGCGTTCCTATGGTACTTATCGGCGCATCCATTCTCTCCATGGCATTCATGGGATTCAGTGGTGTTGTTGAAGGTATATTTGGTTAGAAAAGGGGGAAAAATAATATGATGCCAGTAATACTAGTTGTAGCGGTAGGTTTGATCGCAGGTATTATCCTTACAATCGCTTCTAAAGTATTTTTCGTTCCCGTTGACGAGACTGTAGCTCAGGTTCGTGAAGCACTACCTGGTGCAAACTGTGGTGCTTGTGGATTTGCAGGTTGCGATGATTATGCCGCAGCAATAGGAGCAGATCATTCTTTAAGTCCAAGTCTTTGCCCAGTTGGTGGAGCAGAATGCGCAGCGGCTATCGCTACGGTTCTTGGTGTAGAGGCTACAGCGGCTGAACCGAAGGTTGCTTTTGTTAAATGCAAAGGAAACAGTGAAAATACCAAGAAAATTATGGAATATCAAGGCGTACAGACTTGTGCCGCAGCTAAAAATTTCTACGGTGGTAACTGGGCTTGTTCTTATGGTTGTATGGGACTTGGCGACTGCGTTTCAGCTTGTCAATACGGTGCAATCAAAGTCTGTGACGGCTTGGCAGTCGTAGACAGAGAAGCTTGTGTTGGTTGTGGTATGTGTGAAAAGGCATGTCCAAACAACGTTATCACAATTGCAGAAAAGAAGAAGCTTGTATATGTTGCATGTAATTCAACTGCACCTGGAGCAAAAGCAAGGAAAGCTTGCAGCGTTGCTTGTATTGGCTGTAAGAAATGCGAAAAGGTTTGTAAGTTTGATGCTATTACAGTAGAAAACAATCTTGCTAAAGTTGACTTTGACAAATGTAAGAATTGTGGACTTTGTGAGAAAGAATGTCCAACAAAAGCAATTACAAACTTCAGAGTAAAGAAAACGGCCCCAGCTGCGTCAGCAGTAAAAGTAGAAGAAACTAAAGTTTCTGCCCAGGAAGCTCCCAAAGCTGAAGAAAAAGCGGCTGAGTAGCTTTAGCAGAATGCTATAAAAAGGTTAATAAAGTCAATTTAAAGGCGGTTCTCAGATGAGAGCCGCTTTTTCTATAGGAAGGGGGTGTGTCAAATAGGGCAAATTTTATTATTTTACATATGGATTTGGACAAGAAAATAAGAGAGAAAAAACACAAAAGAAAAAATTAAAAAAACTATTGACAGCATGCGTGTAATTTGATATTATATTTAAGCTGTCTCGTGACACAAGTGATTACATCTGCAAAGGTGATATACAATATCTCGCGGTTTAGATTAAGATAAGACACGGAAGTGAACAATATCTAGGATAAGCTGCAAACTTAACTTCTTAATTAAAAAATGAAGAAAAGTAAAAAAAGATATTGACAAGCTTGCCAAAAGATAGTAAGATATAAAAGTTCTGTAAAA